>CAJCCF010000346.1 GCA_903960845.1 uncultured Verrucomicrobiota bacterium
ATCCGCGAGCACAGGCTTCACGGACTGAGTGAAGGTGATGTCCACATAGCGCACGGGATAGTCCGCCTCGATGACGCTGCTGGATCCATCCGTGACCGGCCACACGCATTCGAACGGGCCGGCTGCTCCGAGCGTGGCCTTCTTTTCATTGAGGTTGATCTTAATGTGCCGGTTGAAGTAGTCGTGCAAGGCTGCGGCCGCCGCGTCCAGCTCCGTCTTGTCGATGCGGTGATCGCGATTGGCATCGATGGCGACGAACCGCGTCAGCGACAGCAGGTTGAACGTGAACCGCAGCTCCAGCCGCTGCCGCTCCGCTTTGACGCGAAGATAGCTGATGTCGGAAGGATGAGCCCATGCGGATGGAATGCCGAATGACGAAATCAGAATGACGAATGCCATCAGACCCATGGCTCTGAGTTTCGGTTTCGTCATTTTGCATGCATGCTTTGTCATTCGCTTTTGATCCACATCGGGGAGACCCAGACCAGCTCGCTGTTGGGTTGCTCCCGATAAGGAGCCGCCTGAAACGCGGAAGCAATGCTCTTCTCTCAATCCCCTTCACTTCCCGTACCGCCGATCAAATCGTGTGCCTCGCCAGCTTCGACTCGGGTTTGGAAGGCCACGGCATGTCGTTTATTGAGCCAGCAGCCGATTGCGGTGAATGGCAGAAGTGCCGTGTTGATTAGCAGGACACGAATTAAAACACCGAACATGAAGACAATGTCCATATCCGGCGTGCCATCCCAGTTGGGTTTCCTCATCTCCGTATGAATCCAGTTCACATCCTGCCAGTAAACAACCGCTGCAACTGCCAGTTGCCCGAGGGGTATACACCACCACCGAAAGTATCGAGCCGTGGCAAAGGTGATGCAGGCGAGCGCAACCCAAATGACGATGCTGTAAGACAAAAATTGCCAGAGAAAGTGCATGTCCCCAAGTGCGGTCGAGTTTGCATTATCCCCGTCACTTCCGCAGGTAGATCAGCAGCCGGTCATGCACGAGCAGGGCGAGGTCGAGTTTGCCGTCCTGATTGAGATCCATGGCGGCGTAGTCGTGCGGCTCGTTTTCGAGCCCGCTCTTGCCGCGAAAGTGCGGGTCGGTTTCGAAGATGCGGAAGTACATGGCGCTGTTCCACGACGGTGGTTTTTTGTCGTCGGGCTGGAAGAATTCAAGCACACGGCTCTTGGAGAAATCGACGATGGCCAGATCATCCACCGGCAGACCGGAAAAGGCGGCGGGGATGAGATCGGAAGGCTGGGTGTCCTTCAATTCACTGTCGAAAGAGACGGCGGTTTCGAGCTTCATGGAGGCGCCGGACAAAGGAGTGAGCTCGAAGCTGGTCTTGCCGATCATGAGCAGGCGGTCACCGAGCAGGTGGCATTCATCGGCCGCGAGGGAAGACAGCGCGTGGGTATGGGCTGCGCGAAAAACGCCATCGGTACCGGCGGTCATTTCGTGGAGCTTTTGCCGGCTGCTGTCGGCGAGCAGGACCTGCAGCTTGCCCTCTTTTTTTGTCACCATCACCGCGCTGAGCTGGGAGCCGGAGTCAGGCGCGTTGAACTGCTCGACCGTGACAGCCTTGCCATCGGCGCCGATGCGGAAGGCGCGGGCAAGCTGGTCTTTGGCGATGATGATTTCGGCTTTGCCGTCGCCATTCAGATCGGCGCTGGCGAGGGCGATCGGTGCGAGCTTGTTGAGCAATGAATCCGGCAGGCCTTCGGCGCGCTTGAAGGGCATTTTGACATCGGTCTGGCTGATGAGGATCTGCATCGGCGCGAGTGATGCAAAGAGCGCGAGATCACCGCGGCCGTCCTGATTGGCGTCAATGATGCGCAGGGCGTTGGGTTTGCTTGGTGAGCTTGGGAGTTCCTGGCTGGTGGCCTTGAATTTCTTGTCAGCGGCGGTCCAGGCAAGTGTGAGCAGGGACACTTTGCTCTTGGCTTCAGTGAGACAAAGAATGCTGGTGGCTTTATCTCCGGCCACGGAGCCGGTGGTGAGTGTGAGCAGGGTGTCGGTGCTTTGATGCAACACTTCCGGGTAGGCCAGGCGATCCTTTTGCCAGCGCGCGATGGCGACTGATTTTTCACCCGGGCTGAGCAGGATGAGCTCGCGCTTTGAGTCGCCGTCGACATCCGCGATCGCGATGGACTCGATGCCGCTGAGCGCGGGAAACTCGCGCCCCTCGCGGAAGGAGCCGCCCGTGACGCCGGCGAAGAACCAGAGGCGCGCGTTTTTGGCTTCGGTCAAAACCACGTCGTCAATGCCATCGCCATTGAGATCGCCATAAGCGACCGCGCCGCCTTTGGCATCGCTGGCAGGCATGGCGTAGCGGATGCTTGCGGCGTGATCGGCATTCGGCTCGGCTTCAGCGGTGGCGAGCGTGGCGACTTCGACCATGCTGGTGGCGCTGTGAATCCAGGCGAGACCGGTTTCTTTCCCCAATTTCACGGGATGCACCCAGCAGCGGCTCTTGGGCATCTCGAGACGCCACTCTTCGCCGAAGGATCCTTCACGCTGAAGGCGCACGAGAACGGCATCGGCATCAGGTGAGGTGTAGAAAAGGTCCGGCTTGCCGTCCTGATTGAGATCGCCGCTGCGCAGGCCGCCGCAGCCGGCTTCGCCAAGCACGTAGCTTTTCGGATCGGCCCAACCATCTTTGCTTTGAAGCCAGATCATCAGGCGCGTTTTGGTGAGCAGCGAGAGATCGGCCCGGCCGTCGCCATTGAGGTCGGCGGTGGCGAGGACTTCCGTGTCGTCGGCCGTGGAGTCGAGCACGAACTCTTTCTTCTGCGTCCAGTCGCCGGGCTTCGCGCCCTGCGTGCGCAGGATGAGTTTTTCCTCGTCGCTGACGTAGGCAATGTCGGGGCGCTTGTCGCCATTCCAGTCACCGACGCCCAAGGCGAACGCGGTGTGGCCGATGACGAGTGGCTGCTTGTCGAAGCGTGAGACTTCCAGGATCGGATTCCAGCGATCCGCGCGCGAGCTGCGCTCAGGCTCGCCGGGCCGCGTGCCGTCCTTACGCTGAAGCAGGAATTCGATGCGCGCGCGATCCCTGTTGATGAGCACGATGTCAGCGAGTCCGTCGCCATTGAAGTCGCCTGAGCGCGGGCAGGACGTGTTCCAGTCGAGCTTGACCACCTCCGGTCCGTCAAAGTAGAGGCCGGCGGCGGGGGCGCTGGAGGCGATGATGAAAGCGAGGGCAAGCGGACGCATGGCGTGACGGATTACTGCGCTGCGGCTTCGACAGGTTTCGAAAGAACGCGGAAGTGGATGGAGGTGGGATTGGAATAGGTGCCGCTGAGCGTGCTGCCGAAGTACTTCTTGAACATCTCTGCGGAAGGCGTGGCCTTGGCATCAAACCAGGTGTTGCTGCTTTTGGCAGCGATGCTTGAACTGCCGGCATCCTCCTTCTTCGGCCCTTTGCCCGGGCCTTTCTTGCCTGTGGCGGCCGGACTTTTTTTCGTGGCTGCGGTCTGTTTTTGCACGGTCGCCAGGGCTTCGATGACCATCTCGATCTGCTTGCTGGCATCCGAGATGCCGAGCCCGACATAGTTTTTCGGCAGCATGCTGATGAGTTCCTGGGTGCGTGGTGCATCCCAGATGCTCGGGCCGCCGGGGTCCTTCATCCGGGCCAGCATTTTTTTCAGCAGTTCCTGCTTGCCGGTGCTGAAGAAAAGATAGTTATCCGTGAGGCAGTAGGCGATCTCCTGCGGCTTGCCGGCGGCACCGGTCAGCGTGGCTTTGAAGGTGCTGATGTCATGGCCGAGGTACTCGGACTCCTCAAAGGCTCCGAAGCCCTGGCCGATGAAGCGTTTAAGGCCGTCAAGCGCGCCGGCGAGACGGGCGCGATCCTTGACCTTGAAGCCGACCACCTGGCTTTGTTCGAGCGCGGTGCCGTCCTCAGCCTGCACGTATTCGTCGGCAAGGCTGGCTAGGAGGTCTTCTTTGATCTTGAAGCCGATCTGCGTCTCGACCTGCCCGATTTGCATGGTGGCCATCATCGCCAGTGGGCCGAGCTTTTGAACCATGGCCAAAAGTCCGTCCCAAACCTGACTCAAGCTCTGACGCATCACCTGAGCACCGAGAACATCCGCGGGGATAAAACCGGGCGGCGTGACGCTGGTGCTGCTGCCTTGCAAGAGGCTGAGAAAGCCGGTGAGTTTTCCGGGATGAAGGATGGCCATGTCCACGCGCGATCCCGCGTCTGACAGGTCGAGCATGAATCCGATGGACTGCAGTTCTTTGACGCCCAGGGCATCGAAAATCATGGCCGGATCCATGGGGATGGAGCTGGCTTTGCCGTTCTTCGCGCTTTGGGCGACCGTGTCCTGCAGCCATTTCATGAGTGTTTCGCCATTGAGATAAACGGTGATGTCGGCGCTTCCCTCACTGAGTTCGGAGAGGCGGGTCAGGTGGCTGGCGACCACTTCGGATGTTTCGGCAGTGCCGCTTTTCAGCGCGGCGATGAAGTGCTCCACCAGCGCGGGTTTGTCCCCCATGACCATCACGCCATCGACAAAGGCGTGTGCCTGCTTCCATGTGGCATCGGGCGCCTCGGATGAGGCGAGAATGTGCAATGGCACACCAGCGACGTCCTTGATGATCTTCTTCAGCGCGCTGTTTTTCCCCATGTCTTCGGCCTCGTCCTTTTTGATCAGTTCCTCGATCGCGGCCTGCTGGTCGCCGGCCTCCATGAGCATGACAAAGGGCGCGCCCTTTCCGCCGAAGTCGGCCGCTGAATCAGCGGCAAAGGCGACAAGTACGGAGCCTTGGATGTGCTTCAAAAGATCCTCCATGCTTTCGCCTGTCACTTCTTTGAACTGCTTGTCCAAAGCATACTGTCCATCGACACGGGAGGGTGCCATCCATTTCAGGAACTCCTCATCCTGCATCATTCTGGCGAAGCCGCCCTTTTCCCAATCAGCGAGCAGTTCAGGCGCGCTCTTCACGGCCATGATGCCGACGGTGTTTTTTGGCAGGAGCTTGTACCAGGCATCCAGCTTGTCAGCATGAGCAGGCAGCGACAGCAGGGTCAGTGCCGCAAGGCAGGTGAGGGCGAGTCGATTCATTGGGGGGTGGATCAGGGGGTTTGGGGAGATTCGGGTTGGGTGTCCGGAGCGGGCGGTGTCAGGTAACGGAAGCCGGCGTTGGGATTGCGTGGATCGAAAGCGAAGGCGTCGCGGTTTTTGAGGAAGAGCTTGAGCACGTTTGCAGGGATGGAGAAGCCGAGCCCCTCCACACCGACACCGGCCATCTTCATGTTGTTCACCCCCACGACTTCGCCTCGGGCATTGAAGAGCGGGCCGCCCGAGTTGCCGGGATTGATCTGCGTGGTGCTCTGGATGCACCAGGTGCCGCGGGTTTCCCGCGCTTTCACGCTGACGATGCCCTGCGAGACGCTGCGCTCCAGTCCCAGCGGACTGCCGATGGCGAAGACCTGCTGCCCCTGGGTGAGTGCATCCGAATCGCCCATGGGCACAAACGGCAACGTGGCGGCCGCCGGATCGTCGATCTGCAAAATGGCGAGATCCAGGAAGCCGTTCATGGCGATGATTTTGACTTTGGTGAAGGCCTGCTTCTCCAGACCTCCGGGCCGCTTCCGATAGACCACGACCGTGATTTCACGCTCACCGGCGATGACATGCTGGTTGGTCATCACGTAGCCGAGTTTGTTGATGATGAATCCCGAGCCCAGGCCTGAAGCGGTTTGGATCTGCACCACCGCTTCAGCCACACGGTCGACATTCTTTTCCACCGTCAGAGGCCCGCGGTTGGGCTCCACGTAGTAGATGTCCTCACTCTTCGCGACTGCGCTGGCCGGAGCCGCCGTCTTGCTCGTGAGTTTCTCCAGGGTGGCGATCTCCGCGCGCGGCACATTCAGCACAGTGAAACCGAGATCCAGCAGCACGGTGTCCTCGCGCTCACGCAGGACCTGACCCTGCATCTCCGTGCCATTTTTCAAAACCAAACGTGTCGCGTCGGCCGCGTGCAAGCTGCCGGCGCACGCCATGAGTGCGATCATCCTGATTCGAGTGCCTGATTTCATCACAGGAGCGGAGGCTAGCAGTGTCCATTCTGGTGACGAGGATTATTCCAGAGCTGCCTGAAAATATTTACCCGCATCACCTGCCGGAATGCTCACCGGCCACCAGCGCGCAGCCGGAAACGGTGATGGCTGCGCTGAGAACGACTGATGTGTGAGGCGTTCCTCAGCGGAAAAAGTTTTTCCTCACATCCATCATTCCAACTCGACCGCGCGGCTCCGTTTTGAGACCAAGTTCCCGCAGGGACGGGATCATTCACGCTCTGTCAGCGAGGCCTTGGCTTTTCGGCAGTCAATGATGAGCAATAGGATCTGGGAGACTGCAATGAACACTGGCAGCAGCGGGTCGCTTGGCTTCAACACGACAAGCAGGCAGGCGACGATGATGATGGAGATCCGCGATTTAGCCCACCTAACCTTTTTCAGGAATGAATTTGTGCCAATCATCGTGATCACTTGTGTGGGAAACCTGACTGCTGTGTGAAAGGGGTGGTGTTACAGGCTATGCGTCCGTGAAGATATTACGGAGCTCAAGAATTCACGAGGTACTTTCATGCGTCTTTCTTTCTCAATTTGAGGCAAAGCAAACCCAGAAGAGAAGTATTCAACACACCAGACAACATGAGTATTACAGATTGGCTTTTGATCGCCCGAACACCCAGGTAAGTGGAGTTGCTGAAATCATTAACATTGCCGGTCAATCTACGGATGTGTTCTCTGAGAAATGGCAGATGTTTAGGATCAGAGAGCTTGGCCCATTCTTCGTCAGTTGGAGGTACTAGATTTTTGCGGTCTTCAAACTTTCCAGCAAGAGGACCAGCTTTTGTGTAACTGGCGTAGCCATATAGAAGAACCAAAAGGTTAAGCGCCAAAATCAGTGTCAGGATGACAGTTTTCATAGATTGAATGTAGATCAGGGTGACCCAGGGTATTCATGATCCAGAGCGGCGGCGTGAAGCGTTTGGTTTACATTATTTGTTATGTTTTAGCTGGGGCGACGACTAACGCCTCTTCCAGGCCTTGTAAGCAAAGATGGTGGCAGAAGTCAGCATCGCTAAACACGAGAGGGGTTTTGGATGGTGGAATGGCAGATCCAGCACCGACGGTTTAGTCATGAGGGCGAAGGTGACCACACCAATCATCCCAGCACTCATTAGCCAAAAACACGCTGTATGAAGCTTGTTGGTGACTTCAGATGATTCTATTCTCCACGCATAGAGTGCGGCAAAGAGTAGCACACAGCCATAGATCAGCGTCATGCTGATCATTCCTGCCGAGAGCCAATGCCACAGTCCAGCCGTGATGCTGAATAGAGTTAGGCCGAACAGGCCCAAAACGGCAGCCATCACCCGCGTGAAAACTTTATTCTCGAGAAGGTGCTTATCAGATGAGTTTTTCATGGTAAGGGGTCGTTACGGTTTCCCGTCATGCTGGCGGCCTCAACAACGTGGTGCATGATCAGTCACGAACGCGGCAGCGATGAATTTCTTTGTCAGGAGCGGTGCGAGCTATTTGCCCGCATCACTTGCCGAGATACTCACCGGCCACGAGTTCCTCTTCGCCTGCGTCCTCGTGAATGGCATCGGCGATGACGCGGTTGGTCACTTCCTGGAGGTAGCTTTTGAGCACCTCGCTCAGCTCCAGAAACTCGGGCCAGAGGGTTTCGTTCACGAAGCTGCGGGGGACGCGCACCATGACGGTGTTGCGCCGCTGCCGGGCGTAGCGGTAGGGCCTGAGCTCATAGCGGCGAAGCAGGGCGAGAAAGAGTTTTTTAGCCCAGCCGTCCATGAGCGTGAATCGAAATTCGATGGGCTTGTCCACCCTGGCCACTTCACCGAGCCGCAACCGGATCCGCGACATGGCTTCGGCTGCGGCTTCCTTTTCTCCCGCCGTGGCGGCCCCGGCATAGAGGCGCTCGATTTTGCGCAGCTTTTCCAGGAGATCGGTTTCTTTCATGTGGAGACTTGGAGGTGTTTGAGCAGGAGATGAAGAGGAGGCGAGAATGGGATGCCGTGCAACCGCCCTGCTTGCACGCCTTTTTTGTGCTGACATCCATGCTGGAAACCTGGCCTGATCTCTGTCTCATTCGGGGCTCATGCCTTCTTCCCCCGCTGATCCCGTGTCTTTGAACGACCTGCCTGAGCTGCCGTCCCGAAATCGTCTTTCGATGACGCTGGTGCTGCTGGTGCAGTCGCTGAACGCGTTCAACGACAATTTCGTGAAGATGCTGCTCATCGCCTTTGCCGGGGCGGTGGCACACGGCACGGACCTGGGCGACTCGATGCAGGTGTATCTGGGGGCGATTTTTTCCGTGCCCTACATCTTCTTTGCCCCGCTGGCCGGTTGGCTGAGCGACCGCTACTCCAAGCAGCGGGTGATCGTGTGGATGCAGGTCCTGCAGGTCCTGGTGTTTGTGAGCTTCATCGCGGCCCTCTGGCTGCATCAGGCGAGTCTCACGCTGTGGCTGAGTTTGGCGGCATTCTTTTTGTTAGCGACCCAGGCGGCGTTTTTCAGTCCGGCAAAGATGGGCATCATCAAGGAACTGGTCGGCGGCCGCCGGCTGGGCTCGGCGAATGGAGCGCTGCAGATGACGATGTTTCTCGGCATCCTGAGCGGCATGTGGGCTGGCGGGACATGGTTTGGCGCCCGGCTGGCGGAGTCGAATGACCCATGGGCGGCGGTGTGGGTGCCGATGGTGGTGGTCACGGTACTGGCGCTCCTCCAGATCGCCGGGGCGCTGATGATCCAGCGCACACCGGAGCATGAGACGGTGGTGTTTCACCGGGGTGTGCTGGGGGAGCATTTCACGCACCTGAAACTCGTGTTCGGGAACCGGCCGATCAAGCTGGCCGCAATCGGCGTGAGTTACTTCTGGTTCATGTCGAATGCGGTGGGTTCGATCCTGGTGACGCTGAGTCACGAGCGTCATGTCGGTGATGCCGCGGCCGCTTCCAAAGATCTCTCCCTGATGGCCGCGATGCTCGGAGTCGGGGTGATTCTCGGCAGCGGCATTTCATCGCTCGCCTCGCGGCGCAAGGTGGAGCTGGGCATCGTGCCTGTCGCGGGGATCGGTCTGGCTCTGGCCACGCTCGCGGCCGGACTGGCGCCCGGCACGGGGCCGCAGGTTTTTTTCGCCATGATCGGCATCGGTCTGGCGGGCGGGGCTTTCATGACGCCGCTGTATGCCTTTGTGCAAAGCCGCTGCCATCCGGATGAACTCGCGCGTGTGCTCGCAGCCATGAATCTTATGGACTGCATCGCCTCCATCGTTGCGAACATTGTGGTGGTGAAAGTGATGCTGCTTCTGCATGTGTCCGCTTCCTGGCAGCTGATCCTCATTTCTCCGCTGGCCGTGATTGCCGCGGTGTACATGACGCGGCTGCTGAGTCAGGATTTTCTGCGCTTCATCCTGCTGACGATCGTGCGCCTGATGTATCACGTGAAGTCGGTGAATCCCCAGCACGTGCCGGAAACGGGCGGCGTGCTGCTGCTGCCTAACCATGTTAGTTATGTCGATGCCGTCGTGCTCGGCGCAGCCACGGTGCGCAAGCTGCGCTTCGTCATGTGGGATGTGCTTTACAACATCCCCTGGCTGACCTGGTTCCTGCGCATCGTTGGTACGGTTCCGATCTCCCAAACGCGTGCAAAAGACGCCGTCCGCAGTGTGGCGGGCGCGCTGAAGGAGGGTCAGATTGTGGGCCTTTTCCCCGAGGGTGAGATCACGCGCCATGGCATGTTCAACGAATTGCAGAAGGGTTATGAACTCATGGCCCGACAGGGTGATGCGCTGGTCCTGCCGGTGTATTTGGAGGGGCTCTATGGGTCCATCTTTTCCTTTGAAGGCGGCACCTTCTTCAAGAAATGGCCCAAAAAATTGCGCTACCCCGTGACGGTTTATTATGGCAAACCCATGCCTGCCCGCGTGGCCACCACGACGGCGGTGCGCAGCCAGTGGCTCGACCTCAGTGCCCAGGCCATCGCTGCACGGGCCGCTGCCGCAGCGCCCATCCCCGGCATTTCTCCGCAGGCGATGGCCAATGCCCAGCGGCTCATGGAAGTCGATTGGGCGCGCTCGGGTGACACGCTGCTTTGCCTGTCACCCGCCGGCAGCGCCATTCATCAGACACTCACCGCCTTTGCCAGATTGAAGCCGCGCGTTCACCTCGTCACATCGCTGGAGACCGTCCAGGCCTGTGCCAAATCCAGTGTCGTCGCCGTCGGCAGCGCGGCTGAGATGAATAAAATCGTCGAGATCCCGGATTGGGAGCGCGTGGGCCGCTTCGTCATGTGCTGGGATGCCGCCGCCGTTCCGGCACCCGAATCACTCGACCTCTATCGTGGCCTGCTGGATATGACGAACGGCGATCTGCTCGCCACCTGCGTTCCTGATCCGGTGATGCCCGCCGGTGAAGAGGACCATCAGCGCGGCCGGCGCGCCGGAGCCCTCGGTCGTCTGCTGCCCGGAGCTGCTTCTCAGGCCAAGCTCGACGAATGCCTCAGCGCCTGGAATCTGATTTTGACGAATGATGGGTTTCTGATGCCAAAAGCAGCTGATGCCTTGTAGCAGAAGGGCGCAGGACGGCTTCCTCAGTCGATCAAATCCAAATCATGCCGCAACCGGCACACCGGCTCTTCCATCACACGCTCGGCGATTGCGGTCAGCTCGGCATCGCTTTTGAAACCAGCCAGTCGCGACATGCCAATGCGGTTCCGGGAGATCCAGTGCACCACCTTGCGTGCCGCCGCTTGCATGGCTGGTGAAGCCAGGCGTGCCGACCAGCCGCGGTATTCGCGCAGCGCCCAGAGACAGAGCACCCAGGCCCCGGCTCCCTGCCAGACTTCGCCCGTATCCGCCATGACGACGATCTCCTGATCGGCCTGCAGATGTTGAATCGACGGGAGCCTGCGCGCAGCTTCCGCAGAATCATAAGGCAGAAACTCCAGCTTCACGTAGGCGGGTTGTTCGCTGAGCCATTGCCTGACCCGCGAGCACAAGCCGCAGCGGGCGTCATAAAAGAGAGTGAGGGTATGCATGGGGTTGTAGCTGCGCTCGTTAGAGCGCGGGAGTTTGAGGGTTAGGTTTACACGAGAGTGGGTTTGATTTGGCGCGGGTGCTTGATGACGACATGCAGCGCGGCGGTGAGGCCGGTGATGGCGGCGAGAAGCCCTGGGATCCAGGCTTCGAGCGACCAGGCGGGCACAAGAATCACCAGAAAACCTGTCACGAAGGCTATGACTGCAGCATTCCGGGGCTTTCTCAGCGGACTCGATTCATCAACGATCAAATCCGTTGGCAGAAATACCGCAAGCCAGGCAATCAGCACCAGAACAGCCGAATAGAGCGCCGTAAAAAAGCCGTAGAACAGAAGATACTTAAAGGCTTCGGCAAAGGCTCTGAACTTGAAGGGTGCAGAGATCAGCATTCCGATGAGAGTTGTTGAATTACACGCCACCCATCCCCAGAACATGGCGATGAAAGTGCGGCGGAATTTGTGGCGGAACATGGCGGTAGTTGGTTGCGGATTTCAGAATGGGTTTCGAGTCGCGCGGCAGCGTTCTGGAGTGCTCCAGCCCTCTGGAGCTTTTCCGTCGCAGCGGGAGATGTATCATCTTCGAGGGACGACCTGACCGCGACTGACCTTCGAAGTGGTAGGGGTTGAAGCGTGCCGCCCGGCCCTCGAAAGCGCCGGAGGGCCAGCGCACTCAAGGACGCTTCGCGACTTAGGCGCTGACCCGGAGCATCGGCGGCACCGGCGGAGGCATGGTGGCCAGATGGGCGCGCTTACGCAGTTTCGTGAAAAGCAGCAGGTTGAAGAAGTGCATGCCGCCGAGCACCAGGAGCACGACACCGATCTTGCCACTCAGCGTTTCAAACACGCCTTGGGCTCCCGTCACGTTTTCAGTGGTCTTCAGGTAGAGTGAGACAAAGCCGATGTTGATGAGGTAGAAACCGACGACAAGCAGGTGGTTCACGCTGTCGGCCAGTTCGGTGTTGCCATGGAAGCATTCGACGAGGAAAACGCGTCCGTTTTGATGCAGGGTCTTTGCGACCCAAATAGTTAGGCCGACGGCGAGTGCCAGATAGAGGCCATAGGTGATCACAGTTTCGTTCATGGGGTGGGTTCCTTTCGTTGGGTGCTGTCTTTGTTTGTTTTATAGTTTCAGATAGTTCTGAAACATGAGGGTAAAAAGGGGGTCAGCCGAGCAGTTTGATGGCCCACTGAAGGGCGGAGGCGTGCTTCATGCCCGCCACGGTGTCGGAAACCTTCATGCCGAACTCGACGAACTCCTGAAGTTCCTTCATCTGACGGTGGAAATCACGCCCGGGTCCGGCGTTTTCACCCTTGGTCTGCTCGGCACAGCCCTTGAGCACACCCAATGCAGGATCCAGTTCCCGGCGTTTACGTTCTTTGGCGATGATGATAAACATTTTCCACACATCCTTCTCCGCTTCGAAATATTCTTTTCGCTCACCTTTTTTCACAACGAGCCGGATCAATCCCCAGCCGTTCAGTTCGCGCAGGTTGGTGTTCGCATTGCCACGGCTGATGTGGAGTCGCTGCATGATCTCGTCAGTGTACATCGGCTCCGGAGCGGTCATGAGCAGGGCATGGATCTGCGCCATCGTTCTGTTGATTCCCCAGTTGCTGCCAAGTGCGCCCCATTGAGCGATGAACTCTTCACGCGAATCTTCCCAAGTGCTGACAGGTTTGTTAGGCATCCTACTTTCAGATAGTTGTGAAAGATAGGTTTGGCAAGCAGCACTTCATCATCTTTAAATGCGCATGCTTTCCGCCAGCAGTTCATCCACCAAGCGCGGCACTTCGATGCTTGCCGGACCATGGCGTTCTTCGGTGAAGTGGCTGGTGATGCCGGTGGGTTTGAGATTCACTTCGATAAGGCGCTGGCAGCCGTGTTCTGCGGCGAGGCGGACAAAGCCGGCGGCTGGATAGACAACACCGGAGGTGCCGATGCACAGGAAGATGTCCACCGTCTCCAGCGCGCGCATGATCTCGTCGATGTAGTAGGGCATCTCGCCGAACCAGACGATGTCAGGCCGCAGTTTGCCTGTGCGTCCGCATTCGGGGCATGGCGTGTCCACGGTGACGGGACTTTCCCAATCCAACACGGTGCGACACCAGACACAGCGCACTTTTTTGAGCTGGCCGTGCATGTGCAGCAGACGTTTTGCGCCGACGCGCTCGTTGAGATCATCCACGTTTTGCGTGACATGGAGAAAGCCGCCGGGCCACGCGTTTTCGAGCCGCACCAGGGCGTGATGCGCGGCGTTTGGCTCCACGGTTTTCAACGCGACTCGACGCAGATTATAGAAGTGCTGCACGAGCTCAGGCGTGCGCACGAAAGCTTCAGGGGTGGCGACATCCTCGATCCGGTGTCCCTCCCACAAGCCATCGGTTCCCCTGAACGTCGCGACACCGGATTCTGCAGAGAGACCCGCTCCAGAGAGAATCACCAGATTGGGATGGGTCAGCGAGGCCATGCTCAGGATTTGGGGCCCTCATACTGCGTCATGATCACGGTCTTGCCATCCTCGGTCGTGATCAGGTAGGTCGCGCTGGTTTTACCGTCCGCCTTGGTTGCTGTGATGCTCCCGGTCACGGAGCCATCGCCAGCAGTGATGAGGTTGGTTTCCGTGGTGTAGCCGGCGGCTTTGAGGGAGGCTTCAAGCTGTGTCTTCACTTTGGTCACCGGGTCTTTGGTGCTGCCGCGCACCATGCCCGTCACGTTGTCGTCCTGTTCTGATTTCATCCCGCCCTGTTCCGAAGCAAGTCCGGGATAAACAACAACCCAGGAAGGCGGGGAGGTGGCTGCGGCTCCGCCACCGATGACCGTTTGACCCTGCGGTCCTTTCATGACGATGCCGCCTTTTCCGGCATCGGAGGCATCAATGGAGACCTCCTCGCCTTTGCTGTTCGTCATCTTCATTTTGCCTTTCTGAATGTCGTCAAAATTCATCGTCACAGTGTCCCCTGAGGATTTGACCTTGAAGGTGACTTCGCGTTTCGCGTCGTCGGTGGTCATGATCTGAATGTCTGGATTCATCTTCAGCATCAGCATGGCGGCTGCCTTGGCCGGGTCTTTTTTGCTCTCAGACGCAAACTCTTTGAGTTGCGGCATGAACTTGAAGACAACGGCTCCTCCACCGAGGAAGAGGATGACAACAATGACGAGGCAGCCAATGCCGCCGATGGCCAGACAGGACATGCCATTCTTCTCTTTCACAACGGGGATGCCAGGAGGTGTGTTCATGGTGTTTGGATGGGATTGAGGCCCCATGATGCATGAATCGTCGACGCGAGACGAGATCATTTTCAGGGAGATTTCGACAGGCACTGTTTTATCGCCATGATCCGCACTCATGCGTGCCAGCCTGCTACTCTGCTTCATGACCACCATCTCCACCGCCCAAAGCCTCACCTACCCTGAAACCCGGAAAGACGGCAGCATCATCGACGAGTATCACGGCACCAAGGTGGCGGATCCCTATCGCTGGCTGGAGGATGACAACAGTGATGAAACAAAGGCCTGGGTGAAGTCCCAGAACGAAGTGACTTTTAGTTATCTCAAGGCCATTCCGCAACGCGCCAAAATCCGCGAGCGATTGGAGAAAGCCTGGAACTATGAGCGCACCGGCGTGCCGTTTGAGCATGGTGGAAAGTGGTTCTTCAACCGCAACTCAGGTCTGCAAAATCAAAGTGTACTCCATGTGACGGAATCGCTCGCAGCCGAAGCACGCGTGCTGCTCGATCCAAACACACTCTCGAAAGACGGCACCACCTCGCTGACGGAGGCCGCGCCGAGCGAAGATGGGAAATGGCTCGTCTATGGGGTGTCGAAAGCGGGCAGTGACTGGCAGGAGTTCCGCGTCAAGGACATCGCCACCGGCAAGGATACCGGTGATCTCATCGAGTGGGTCAAGTTCAGCGGTGCCTCGTGGGCCAAGGACAGCAGCGGCTTTTATTACAGCCGTTATCCAAAGCCCAGGGAGGGCGCGGCCCTGACGGAGGCCAACAAAAACCAGACAGTCTATTTTCATCAACTCGGCACGCCGCAGAGTGAGGACAAACTGATCTACGCACGCCCCGATCAGCCGGACTGGGGCCTGCATGCCAGCGTGACGGATGACGGCCATTACCTGATCTACAATATCTCCCATGGCACTGACCCGAAGAATCGTTTGTTTTACCAGGATCTCACTCAAGCAGGTGCCGGGGTCGTCGAGCTGCTCAATGAGTTCGATGCCGCCTACAACTTTATCGACAATGTCGGCAGCGTTTTCTACCTGCACTCTGATCTCAAGGCACCGCGCTACCGCGTCATTGCCATCGATGTCACGAAGCCGGATCGCAAAGACTGGCGCGAGATCATTCCCGAAGGCGAACACAAGCTGGACAGCGTCTCATGTGTCGGCGGACAGATCCTCTGCAAGTCTCTGCAGGATGCGCGTTCGGCGATGAAAGCCTACGATCTCGACGGCAGGCTGATCCGCGAGATTGAGTTGCCCGGCATTGGCACTGTCGGCGGTTTCGGCGGCAAGCGCGCGGACAAGATCACCCACTATGCCTTCACCAGTTTCACCACGCCCGGAGCGATCTACCACTACGATGTCGCCAGCGGCAGGAGCACGCTTTGGAAACAGCCGAAGGTTGATTTCGACGCCTCGCCGTATGAGACGAAACAGGTCTTTGTGAAGAGCAGGGACGGTACCAAGGTGCCCATGTTCATCGTGCACAAAAAGGGCATCAAGCTTGATGGCACCAATGCCACACTGCTTTATGGCTATGGCGGGTTCGATATCAGTCTCACGCCAAACTTTTCGATAGGCCGGGCCATCTGGCTGGAGATGGGCGGCGTGTATGCCCTGGCCAATCTGCGCGGAGGTGGCGAGTATGGCGCGGACTGGCATCTCGCCGGCACGAAGCTGCGGAAGCAAAACGTCTTTGATGACTTCATCGCCTGCGCCGAGTGGCTGCAAAAGGAGCAGTACACCTCGCCCAAAAAGCTCGCCATCATGGGCGGCAGCAACGGCGGGCTGCTCGTCGGTGCGTGCATGACCCAGCGCCCAGAGCTTTATGGAGCCGCGCTGCCTGCAGTCGGCGTCATGGACATGCTGCGCTTCCACCGCTTCACCATCGGCTGGGCCTGGAAGAGCGACTATGGCAGCAGTGAAGATGCCGCTGAGTTCAAGGCCATCTACGCCTACTCACCGCTGCACCATCTGAAGCCCGGCACGCGCTATCCTGCGACCATGGTCACCACCGCTGATCACGATGATCGCGTGGTGCCCGCCCATAGTTTTAAATTTGCCGCGCAACTCCAGGCCTGTCAGTCCAAGGACGGGCCGCCCACGCTGATCCGCATCGAAACCAGTGCCGGTCATGGTGCGGGGACCGCGCTCGCAAAAGTAATCGAAGAAACCGCCGACGAGTGGGCGTTTCTGCATCAAGTGTTAGACATGTGAAGGAGAACCAAATGATGACCGACTGGGAACGCTGTTACACCGAAGGCGAGACGCCATGGAACAAGGGCAAACCATCACCGCCCATGGAGCAATGGGTGATCAACCATCATCCGCACGGCCGCGCCCTGGTGCCGGGCTGTGGCGTCGGGCATGAGGTGGCCATGCTTGCCGGGCAGGGTGTGGATGCCGCCGGGCTGGATCTGTCTCCCACGGCCATTGAGATGGCCAGGGCGGCCTACCCGGCTCATGCAGACCGCTTTGTCACCGGTGATCTGTTTGCCATGCCTGCGGAGTGGGTTGGTCAGTTTGATTATGTGTTCGAGCACACCTGCCTTTGCGCCATGCCGCCGGAACTGCGGACGGATTATGAAAAGGCCGTGCATGAAGTGCTGAAACCAGGCGGTTTGCTTGTCGGCATCTGGTTCATCAATCCCGACATGGATCCGGGTGAAAGCGGTCCGCCGTTTGGCATTCCTGTGCCTGAACTCGGCGTGTTGTTTGCTGATTCTCGTTGGGAGATCATCGAAGATGTCGTGCCGCAAATCGGCCATGACGGACGTGTCGGCCGTGAGCGTCTGCGCGTGCTGCGGAAGCGCTGAACCAAAAGCATGCAGCCGTTGGCGGGGCTTTCAAAAAACACCGCCAGCAAGCGTCAACGGTTCTCCTTACAGATACGGCTCGATGGGCAGCTTGCCGTTTGAGGCGCAGATGAACATGGTGCCGGGTTTGACGACGCTTGGTGAGGTGCTGACTTTGCCTCCGGCGGCTTCGACGAGCATGACTCCGGCGGCGATGTCCCACAGGCTGATTTGCTCTTCGATGTACGCATCAAGCCGGCCACTGGCGATGTAGGCCAGGGCGAGCGCGGCGCTGCCGAGCATGCGTGTCTTGCGCACATCATAAGCGATGCGCTTGTAGCGTTCGAAACCGGCATCGAGCGCGGATCTGCTTTTCGAGAATCCGACGGTGACCACGGCCTCCGCCATGGTGGCGCGTGTGCTGACTGCGATCGGCTTGCCATTGAGCATCGGCGGCCCACCCTGGACCACGGACCAGGTTTCATTTTGCATCGGATCATGAATCACGCCGAGCAGCATCTCCTTGGTCTGGCGGTTCCGTGCGGCAATGGACACGCAGAAATGCGGAATATTAAAATAGTAGTTCACCGTGCCGTCGATGGGATCGACGATCCATTCCACTTCGCCGTCGCCTCCGATGTCGCCTTCCTCTTCACCGAGAATCGCGTGGGTCGGATTGTTGGCGAGAATGATTTCGGTGATGAGTTTCTGGCTGCGCACATCCAGCTCCAGCTTGATGTCGTGGCACTGCATTTCATTGACCGTGAGATCGGAGCCGAAGTTGCTTCGAATGAGCTGACCCGCCTGCGTGGCGGCGTCGAGAGCGATGGGGAGGAGTGACATGAATGAGTGGCGATTTAAGGGACGTGACGGGTGATGAACGTGATGAGCTCACGCGCGAGTGCCGTCTTGCTTTGCTGCGGCAGAGCTTGGGTCCGGCCGCCGGGGAGGCAGAGAGTGACGGCGTTTTCTGCGCTGTCAAACCCGATGCCGGGCTGGGAAACATCATTGGCGATCACGAGGTCGCAGCCTTTGCGGGCCAGTTTGTCCTGCGCATGCTCGATGAGTTTCTCCGTCTCAGCGGCGAAGCCGACGAGGTAACCTTTGAAACCAAACGCAAGCCGGGCCGAGCCGAGGATGTCCTCCGTGCGCTCCAGTTCGAGGATCAGCGTGGCCGCGTCTTTCTTGATCTTTTGTTCCGCCCTGACCACGGGCCGGTAATCCGCCACCGCCGCCGAAAAAATGGCCACCTCCGCGCTGGCGATGCGGCTTTGCACAGCCTCAAACATTTCGCGCGCCGCCTCCACTCTCACCATCGCCACGCCATCCGGAGCTGGAAGATGCACCGGCCCCGAAATCAAAACGACCTCATGACCCGCCGCCTGCGCCGCCTCGGCCAGCGCATAGCCCATCTTTCCGGAGGAGCGGTTCGTGAGATACCGCACCGGATCAAGCGGCTCGCGAGTCGGGCCGGCGGTGATGAGAAAGCGCATCCTGCATCTTCCGTGGCTGAGCGCCGTGGTCAAACGCAGGTCTTAACCGCCGGCTTTGCCTTGGACTCGTCTAACTATCCCTCCGTATCAGGGGAAGGCATTTTGGGTCCTCTTCACGCCCGACATCTGCTTTGAGCTTTGCTGGATGGTTTTGCCAAGTTGCTGCCGTACTTTGCTCCATGAAATCCTGCGGCTTTTTGTTTGGAGGAAGATCATGAGCCTGGGGCGGAGCATTCTCCTCCTGATCTTGTGCGGCTTCGTGACGATGCACGGAGCGGATACGACTCAGCAGGCAACATCATCGGGCGATGATTCAACGATTCCTCAATCGGTGAAGGAGGATGACTTTGAGGCGCTCTTCACGAACTCTCCATTCACTCGCTCACTGGGAGTTTCCGATTCACTCATTCTCACAGGCATCGCACAAATGGAGAACGAGGTCTTCGCCACCCTTCTGGACACGCGTACCATGGAGTCGCATGTGGTCTCAAAAACGGCCAATCTTCGCGGATGGCAATTGCTCGGTGTCGGGGGCAATGCGGCCAAACTCCAAACATGGACTGCCAGGATTCAGGTCGCGGGAGGTGAGGTCATCTCCGTCCGCTATCAAAAGCCGCCCCCCAAATCCGCCCGGATCATATCGGGCGGCGGCTCCAGCAACACCCCATCTTTGAAAACGTCTGAAATGCAGGAGGCAAAACAAGCCGCGGTGAACTACCGCGAAGGATTCACTTCCGACGGCTACCCCAAGGCCCCGCCGCCGGAGATGGTGGACAAACTTTCGCGCTTGAGCGTGGGACAGCGCGAGGACATTAACCGTCAGATGATTGGTCTGCGCAACAAAGGTCTCGGCATGGAGGAGCGGCGCAAGATCTATGAGAGCCTGGTGGAACGTTCAGGTCAGGGCAGGCGTTGATTTGCAGCCCATGAGAGGGGAATTCAGCAGAGCATAACCAATGAAGAATTCCTGTGCGAATTTCCATCTTCTGCAGGGTTTAAAAGCCGGCAAGCAAATCCAAGTTGGATGACTTCGGCCAAATTTCAGAACCGGCATGCAATGCCGGGCATTTTTGCCATCACGGTTCAAGCCTGAACAATTCTCCATTTTGTTATCCCTGAATCCCCCGGCCACTCCGGCCCGGCAACACGCAAATGCGGATGCAAGCGAGGGAATCAAGCAAATTGGGCCACTCCCATTCCATCGGGGCAGGTGGAAGCCTGCCGCTGTCCTGCTAATTCCATGACGCCTGCTTTCAGGCGCTTCGCGACGGTGTCCCAGCCGGCGCGATCATCGGGACAATCTTCAAAGGTGATGGGCGGGCCGATTGAGATCCTGATGCTCAGGGGCTTGCTGAAGTGTCTTTCGGGAGGCCACGCGTGGAAACAGCCTTCGAGATAGCACGGAACTACGGGAACATTGGTTTTCGCCACGAGGCGGCCGATGCCGCTGCGGAAGGGCAGCATTTCGCCGGTGCGGCTGCGTGTGCCCTCGGGGAAGATGATGAAGACTTCCTTCTCCCGATTGAGTCGCCTGCGCATCTCATCAAGATCGTGGTTGTGAGCACCCCCTCGGCGGATGGCCAGGGCGTTCAGGAAACGGGCGGCGAAGGCTGCCATCGGCCGCTTCTCGAAAAACATGTCGGA
This sequence comes from uncultured Verrucomicrobiota bacterium, assembly GCA_903960845.1. Classification (GTDB taxonomy): domain Bacteria; phylum Verrucomicrobiota; class Verrucomicrobiia; order Verrucomicrobiales; family Verrucomicrobiaceae; genus Prosthecobacter. Next base: position 20,242 of record CAJCCF010000346.1, read on the forward strand.
CGCGGCAACCGGGAAAACGTGATCGCGCCAACTCGTAGGCAACAGCGAAGCGAGCAGAATGCCATCAAGGTGGCTGGTGTGGTTGGAAACCAGAATGAAGGGACGACTCTTTGGAAGATGCTCGCGACCCGTAATGAGAGGCCGGTGCCAGAGGCTCAACGCCGGACGCAACAGTGACCACATGAGGAGGCGCAGCGCGCTGCTGGCGAGCCCGTTTTCGCGCACGAGGCTGCGATGGCGTTCGATACCGAGCAGGTCACGGTCGTGCGCCGGATCAAGGACCCAGTCATTCATGGCATGGGGCCTCCCGAGATGATGCGTTCAGCCTCACCATGGCCGAGCGGGCCGAGAACAAGGGAGAGAAAATGATAGTAAAGCGGCGTGATAATCACAAGGCTGTCAAAGCGATCAAGCAGCCCGCCATGGCCCGGCAGCAGATGGCCTAGGTCCTTGATGCCGATGTCACGTTTGATGGAGGAAAGCAGCAGATCGCCGAACTGGCCTAATACGCTGATTCCCGTGCCGAGAATGAGGAGCATCGGCCAGCGATCCATGGGGGTGCCGGGGAACATGAAGAAATGGCCGACGATCACTATCATGCCGGTTGTCAAGACGACGGCGCCGAGGGCACCTGAGACCGTTTTGCCGGGACTTGTGCCGGGGAAAAGCTTCCTTCCACCGAAGAATTTTCCGGAACAATAAGCGAAAACATCGTTCAACTCGACGCCAAGAAGCAGCAGCAGCATCAGCGGCCTATAGAGCGGAGCGGAGGTCATCAAGCCGAGATATCCGAACGAGAAGCCAAAAAAGAGATAGCCCATGATGCCCAGTGCCACGCGTTGAATGAAGCCCTTGGGGCAGTCCTGCGGAATCGTCACAATCGCGATAAGGCCGATGCCAAGTATGGGCGTGGCAAAGAAGAGTCGCGGATAGTTGTCGATCACCGCGAAGGATATCAGACAAATGCCAAGAACAACGGAGAGGCTGATCATCTTCACGCGGAAGATGCCCGTGGCGCGTGCATACTCCCGATAGCAGAGCAGGCTCAGTGTGAACACGCCTGCGATCACCCACGCCGCGCCGAGCAGGATGGGCACGATCAATCCCATGCTGATCCAGATCCAGGAGCGCCAGCGCTCCCACAACTCAGCGTAAGTGGCATCGGCTATCTGAATCGTCCGGCGAAGCCCCATGAAGATCATGGGAGTCAGCACAAGAGCGGATGCCAAAAAGATGACGACGCCACGCGTCACCGGATGAGCGAAGGCGTGCTCATAGCCGAAAAATCGTTCTGCGGTCGTGGCATTCATGATGATCTGTTCCCGAGCAGTTTGTGGCATTTGATCAGGCGGCGGAGTGATGTTACGAAGCATCCGGCGATGACGATTGACAAAGCAAGTGCCAGCATGCCTGCGCTGCCTCCGCCTGCGAGCGCCGGCTGCCAAGGGGCGGGAGCAAATGCTTCATAAAGCGCCGCTCCGACGATGACAAACATGCGGTGCGTTTTTGCCATGGGTCCGCCAAAGTCAGCGCTGGTGCCGAGAGCGCAGGCCTGCACACGAACGTAAGCCGTGAAGATGGCGGTCATTGCGGCGATGTAGCCGAGCTCGGGAACACCGCCGGCCGCATAGCCGGCACCGACCAGTGTCACGGCATCGGAGAGGCGGTCAGGCACTTCGTTGAAGAGTTCGCCAGCCCGGGAGGCCTTGCCCGTTGAAACAGCCACCATACCGTCAAGCATGTTGCACATTCCCCGCATGAGAATCAGGCTGCAGCCGATGACAAGCCACAGCGAAGGCCGGCTGCTCTCGCAGCTAAGGGCCAGCGCGGTGCCTGCGCCCAGGCTGGCGATGAGCCCGCCAACAGATATCGCATTCGGTGCCACGCCGCGCGCGGCGAGCCAGCGGGCCGCGGCATGCGAGGCGTTCCAGTTACGGGCGGCGAGAGGACGCCGTTCAGGAGTATAGTCGGCGGATTTCATGATGGTTTCCATCCCATGAGGAACATACCCGGGACCAACAGTCCCATGCCGGCCACATTGACGATGTGAATCGGTTCCTTGTAGAGAAAGCAGGCGCCGATTGCAGCAAAGATGAAAGTTGAAGCGTAGACCGGGTAAATGACGGATAACTCACCTTCGAGCTTGAAGGCGGTGATGAAGAGGACCATCACGCCCAAATAACACGCCATGCCACCCAGCAGGTGGGGGTTCATCAGGTAGCTGCCAAGACCTCCAGTGGTTCGCTCGGCCCCCGATTTGTAGAGAAACTGGCCCACAGCTCCCAGCAGGGATGCGATGAAGATGCAGAATATTGATAAGATGGGTGTTTTCATGGGCAGCGGGCAATCGTTCCTGCGCAATGCGGTTCACCTCTTTACATCCGGAAGCCGCCCGTGGGGTTACACCTCAGCGGACAGTTTCGTAAAAAATCACGAACCATAATTCACGCTCACCAGCTACGAACCGAAGGCTGGGGCGGTTTGATTGCATGGCTTGCCGGTGAAGTCGCTTTGCCGTCGAGTACCAAATGCCTGGCGTGAATGGCGACCCCGGCAACGGATTTTCAGCGCCATCCCGAAGACTTGTTTCGAGACAGCTGAGGGCATGCCGAACCGCGATGTCGATGATCGAACTCGTCTGCCAGACAGTTGCAGCCTGAGGCATTTCCCGGTGTCATCCTGTGATGAGGCATCGACTCATTCCTCTTCCACTCACTGGCGGTTACCCCACGGGGCCTTTTTCAATGAGACCCGGCACAATGAGTAAGAGGTGGATTATTTTAATCGCGTCCAATATGAAGGAGGCCATAATCAGCCGCCAATGAACTTCCGTCTCCTTAGGCTCTTCCCCGTTCTCCTGGTGGTGATGCTGGGGATGCTGCTGATGCTGATTGAACTGGCGTTGCAGCATGTGCCAGAGTTGGCGTTCCTTCGCCGGTTGGAATGGAGCAGCTATGACTGGCGGGTGCAGCATTCGATGCGCTTTCAGCAGCCAAGATCGGACCGCATGGGGAGCGTGTATGTGGATGACATCAGCTTGGCAGACATCTCCAGGAAGCTGAAACTGCAGTGGCCCTTCCCTCGCTGGGTGCATGGACTTGTGCTGAAGGAACTGACAGATCAGGGGGCCGCAGCCGTGGCTTATGACGTTTTTTTCATCGGTCATAGACCGGGCGACCTGACGCCGCTGTCACTCAGCAGTGAACGCATTTCCTCAGATGAATACTTCGCACGAGAGATCGCACGCCAGGGGCACATAGTGCTGGCCGCTGCGGAGGACCCACTGCACCCGCGCACGGATTTGAAAAGGCCTGATCCTTTGTTCGGCAAGCCTGCTGCTGCCGTGGGCCACGGACTGCGGCTGACGGATGCAGACGGGGTTTTGAGGCGTGTTAAACCAGTTTTTGTGGATGATCAAAAGCGGCGCACCTGGCAACTGGGTTTGACTCTGGCTGCACGGCAGAAAGGGCTGAATCTTGACAAAGCGGAGCTCGATGCCTGGAGGATCCGCGTGCCGGACAAGAAGGGGCTGATGCATGAGATCCCTCTGGACGGACATGGCAATCTATTGGTGCGATGGATCTGGGATGTGAACCGGACAGCAGGGCCTGAGCACTCCAGCATGTCAACCATTCTGGGCGCACTCAACTATCGTGCCAAGCATGGTGCCCTGCCCGTGGATTTCATGAAGGATCGGCTGATCGTGGTGGGATCCAAGGGGATGAACTCACCCATCGCAGACTGGGGCGCGACACCCGCAGGGCCTTCAACGCCCTTTTTTTCCGTGCACATGAACGTCGCAAACTCGGTGTTGACCGATGCTTTCGTCAGGGTTCTGAACCTGCCTGCACGGGTGGCGATCCTGTGGCTTTTTGTGACCGTTGTGGGCTTGCTGACATGGAGGCTCCGAGCTGTTTGGGCGACTCTGCTGGTGGGCATCTTTATCTTTATCTACCTCGCCCTGGCTTGGTGGGCGTACGTGAAGCATGGCTGGTGGTTGCCTTTGGTAATGCCGGTGATCGGTGCCCTTTGCATTTCCCATGGGCTGATGGTGGTTTTCAGATTTTTCATGGAGCGCAGCCAACGCAAACGACTTCGCGGCTTGTTTGCCAATCTCGTATCGCCGAAGCTTCTGGATCTCCTGCTGCAACATCCGCATGTCTCGTGGAAGCCCCAGGAAAGGTACATGACGGTCTTTTTTGCGGACATCCGGGGTTTCACTGCACTGACTGACCAGTCCTCCGTCCGCTCCCGCGAGGGTGACGGCGGCAAAATAGATACAACGAGCCCTGAAAGTGCAGTGCTGGTGACGGTGAACCTTTATCTTTCGGCCGTAGTGGAGGCCATCAAACGTAACGGCGGGGTGCTGGACAAGTACATGGGTGACTGTGTGATGGCCTTCTGGGGAGCGCCATTGGACGACCCGGATCATGCCGCCTCTGCGCTGCGCGCGGCAATGGAAGCGCAACAAGCGATCCATCAGTTGAACCGGAAGAGAGCTGCATGGAACCTGGAAATTGAGCGTCAAAACGAATCAAACGCCAACAAGGCACTGTCAGCGCAGACGGCCCTTCCCATTCTGACGCTGGGCACTGGCATCAACACCGGCCTGATGACTGCGGGTTTCATGGGCGCGGAGAGCCATCTTTCAAACTTCACGGTGTTTGGCCGGGAGGTGAACATCGCCTCACGGTTGGAGGGAGCTTCAGGAAGCGGCCATATTTATATCACGGAAGAAACGCGTCAGGCGGCAGTTGCTCGGTCGGCCGAGCTTGCGAACCACGTGAAACTGGTTGGCAACCTCACGCTGAAGGGAATCGGTGATCCTGTTCTCGTTCATGAGGTTGAGTGGAATGGGAGCACCCAAGCGGAAGCCTAAAAAAGTAAGGCTCGACAAGAGCTGCTAAAACAGGGAATAAATTACATCGATTAATAACATTAGCCCTAAACTGGTTCATCTATGAGCATCGGAGCAAACGCCAGGAAGAAACAAAAATCCACCGTTCACCAGTTGATGAACGCCTTTCAAAAAAGCGGCTCGCGCCGTGGTTTCATCCGTGCAGGAAGCGCCGGACTGGCGGCCTGCACACTTGGAAATTCCAAGGCATCCGCTGACGAAGGTGATCCCACTCAATTTCAGATCACAGGCTGCGAGAGCGATGGCAGCATACCTGATGATCGGATCTGGATCAATGGAGTGCTGACCAATGTGAGTTCACCTGTGACCTTGCCCGATGGTGCGGATGTCAGTTGTTATGACCCGGCAGGAAGCAGCACTGAATCTGTTATCGTCGACTTTGAGATCGAGTGCACGTCCCCGCAAGCAGATCCGAATGCGCCTGAAATCGTCTATGACATAGAAGGATTTGAGATTGATCTGAGCATCCTTGAATCATTTGAGGAGAACTACGATCCCACCGCCGGCACTGCTGAAGAGCCTGCCTACACCCTGGAAGATCCCAATGGCGGCTCAATAGGGATCAACGGCTGAGTTTCAAACCACGCACGATCTGAAGACACTATGAGCACTCAACTGACCCTACTCACCACCGGAGGCACGGTGAAACTCGAAGGACAAACCATCAGCGGTTGGATCGATTTCGACCAGATGGCGGACAAGAAGCTGAAGATTCAATTGATTGGAGATGCCGGGTGCGAACTGCACCGCCGCATCGCCGTCACCGCAGGCAGGTCTCCGGTGCGAGGAGATAAAAAGAGCCTCTGCTTGAGGGTGCATGCTAAAAGCGGAGTCTTTGATATTCTGCGCGTTCGTGCCAGGCCCAAGCTGCGAAAAAAGGGAACCGAGACAGATCCCGCCATGCACAAATCCAAAAGAGAGATCAAGGTGAACAAGCAGCGGACCCAGATGACCTACACGATCAAGAAAAAGGGGCTTATTTTCCAAGACAAGAAATTGGATCTGACAATCGAGGCCTCCAATTAAGAATCAGAAAGGGATTCTGCCCCGGTTGGTTTTCATCGTCTCTCCTGCAGCACCCGCCAGTTCCGTTCATAACCTGCCGTCGGCAAATCGCTCTTGCGAGGTGCCGGGCGGAAGTGGTTCTGACGTGGATTCGTGAATGGCCGGGCTAACTGCTCGACCCGGGCTTTGCAGCCCTAGTCAGCGGGGCGGACAGGTGCTCTAATCGTCAATCACTCAAACAAACTCATCTGCCCCGCATCCTCATCGCTGCGCGGCTTCTTCCTTGTTTTTGCGGGCACGCTGGTTGGCACAGGGACTTCTTTGACGCTTTCGGCGGGCTGGTGGCCGGCTTCGAGTTGTTGGAGAACTTCTTTGGCGCGGGCGATGACGTTTTCGGGAAGGCCGGCGAGACGGGCGACCTGGATGCCGTAGCTTTTTTCGGCGCAGCCGGGGAGGATCTTGCGGAGGAAGATGATTTGATGGTTCCACTCCTTCACGGCGACGTTGTAGTTCTTCACGGCACTGCGGCTTTGTGAGAGCGCGGTGATCTCGTGGTAGTGGGTGGCGAAGAGGGTGCGTGAGCCGACATGGTCGTGCAGGTGCTCGGCGACGCTCCAGGCGATGCTAAGGCCGTCAAAGGTGGACGTGCCGCGGCCGATCTCGTCGAGAATGACCAGGGAGCGCTCGGTGGCGTTATTGAGGATCAGTGAGGTCTCATTCATTTCGACCATGAAGGTGCTTTGGCCGCGCGCGATGTCGTCGCTGGCGCCGATGCGGGTGAAGATGCGGTCCACCAATCCGATTTCGGCGCTGGCTGCGGGCAGGAAGCTGCCGATCTGTGCCATGAGTGTGAGCAGCGCGGTCTGGCGCAGGTAGGTGCTCTTGCCGGCCATGTTCGGGCCGGTGATGAGGATCAGGCGGCTTTCTTCAGGCTCCAGGGTGATGTCATTGGGCACGAAGCGCTCGCCGCTGGTCAGATTCTGATCGAGCACGGGATGGCGGCCGTCGCGGATGAACAAGTTGCGCGATTCGTTGAGAACGGGGCGGGTGTAATTGAAGAGCCGCGCGGTCTCGGCGAGCGAGCACAGGGAATCGAGAATGGCGATGGCTTCGGCAGTTTCCTGGATCTGTGTGAGGTGTTGCAAAACGCGGCTGCGCAGCTCGATGAATTGCTCGTATTCGAGTGCTTTGCTGCGCTCTTCGCTGCCGAGGATTTTGTCCTCCATGCGCTTCAACTCGTCGGTGATGTAGCGCTCGCCATTGACGGTGGTTTGCTTGCGGTGGTAGTCGGTGGGGACGCTGTCGACGTTGGCTTTGGTGATCTCGATGAAGTAGCCGAAGACCGCATTGTATTTGATTTTGAGGCTCTTGATGCCAGTGCGCTCAATCTCGCGGTTTTGCAGGTCGGCGATCCATTGGCGGCCCAGAGTGGTGGCGGCGCGCAGTTCATCGAGTTCGGGCAGCCAGCCTTCGCGGAAAACACCGCCTTCTTTGATCTGCATGGGCGGCTCATCAATGATGGCGCGCTGGATTTCCTGGCAAAGTGGGGTGAGATCGTGGAGGCGCTCGGAGAGATAGGCGGTGTGCGACTCATGCGACCTGTGGGACTCATGCAGGATGACTTTGAGTGAAGGCACCACTTCCAGAGACAAGGCTAGAGCCAGCAAATCACGGCCATTGCCGCTGCCCTGACTGAGGCGGGAACTGGTGCGTTCGAGGTCGCGGACTTCTTTGAGCAGAGTGCGGATTTGGCCGAGGAGGGTGGGCTCACCGAGGAAGGCAGCGATCATTTCCTGGCGCTGGGTGAGCAGTTCCAGATCACGCAGCGGATGGAGCACCCAGTGTCGCATCTTGCGGGCACCCATGGGTGTGCAGGTGCGGTCGAGCGCGCTTAAAAGAGTGTGCTGCGTGCCGCCGCGTGCAGATACAAGCTCAAGATGGCTCTGGCTGGCGGCGTCGATGAGTACGCAATCGTTGGTTTGGCCGACGCGCAGCCGCTGGATGTGATCGACACTGCGGCGGAGCTGGAACTGCAGGTATTGCAGGATGCAGCCGGCGGCGCAGATGGCTGCATTCATGCCGGTGCAGCCGAAACCGTCGAGGGACTGCACTTTGAAATGCTGCGTGAGGCTGTGCCGGGCCTGATCGAGAAGGAAGAGGTAGCTTTCGATGGGCTGGGCGCAGGCGGGATGGCCGAGGGCGTCGATGACATCGCGCTGATCCTCGCTGAAGAGGAGTTCGCTGGCCTGGAGACGCTCAAGTTCATCGGCGAGTTCCGTGGTGTCCCTGAACTCGGCGACTTCAAACTCACCGGTGGTGTGATCGACGTAAGCGAGACCGAGTTTTTTGCCTTCGCGAAAAACGGCGGCGAGGTAATTCGGCCGGTTCGAGTCGAGCAGCGTGAGGTCGTTGATGGTTCCCGCGCTGAGGATCTGGGAGACGGCGCGCTCGACAATTTTTCCCGGTGTGGGATCGCTGGTCTGCTCGGCGATGGCGACGCGCTTGCCGCCTTTGATGAGTTTCGCGATGTAACCCTGCGATGAATGATGAGGCACGCCGCACATGGGCACGCCATTGCGTTTCGTGAGGGCGACGTTGAGGATTGGCGAGGCAGTTTTCGCGTCCTCAAAGAAGAGCTCGTAGAAATCGCCGAGGCGATACATGAGCAGCACGTCCTCCGGCAGCTCGCGCCGGATGGCGAGGTACTGCTTCATCATGGGAGTGGCGCTGGCGTCGGACATGGGTGCGACAGTCCAGAGTCAGCCCACCACGGTCAAGGCGCGATCACTCGGCGGTGGTCTCTGGTTGGAGACTGATGCTCTCGATCGGTGTTGGTTTGCCAAGAAAGCCCGGCAGTTCGATGCCGGCGTTTTTGGCGATGTCGTGCAGCGGCGGGATGGCACCGACCAGTCCGGAAACAAAGTCAGCGGTGCGCGTCTTGCCATCTTCGCCTGTGCGACCGGAATCCCAGACGGTGAGTTTGTCGATCTTGATGCCGGAAATGGCTTTGACCTGCTCGGCGACAAGGCCGGGAAGCTGTTCAGTGACCATGAGTTGCGCCGCCTTGTCGGCACCGCCAGCGGCTTTGACGATGGCGTCGAAACCTTTGGCGCGGGCTTCAAGCTGGGCCAGTGTTCCCGCCGCTTCCGCTTCCATGTAGGTCTTGAGACCGGCGGCCTCACCTTCCTTGATGATGCGGATTTTTTCAGCATCGGCCTGAGCCACGAGTTCGATGCGCCGCTTCTCGGCTTCGGCTTCGAGTTCGATGCGCTGCTTCTGTGCCTCGGCATTGATGCGCACGCGGTTTTTCTCGGCTTCGGCTAGCACCTCGATTTTTCGTTTCTCAATTTCAGCCTGGACGATGACGGTGGCCACCTGCGCGGCTTCCTCACGCTTGGCACGCTGGCGCTCGGCGATCTCCTGGGCGGCGTAGCTTTCCTGGAGTGATTTGGCTTCGGCCACTTTTTCAGCAGCGGAGCCGATTCGCGTGGCTTCAGCTTCACGCTCGCGCCGTGAGGCGATGGAGTTGGCGATTTCGACGGCGGAAAGATTCTCGCCAGTGACGGCTTCGGCCTGGGCCTGGGCGACGCTGATGCGCTTCTGCTTGTCGGCCATGGCGGCACCGATGTCGCCATCGCGTTCCTGCTGGGAGACTTTGATCTTGGCATCGTTGATGGCGCGCGCTGCCGCTTCTTTACCGAGCGCTTCGATGTAGCCGGACTCGTCGGTGATGTCCTGAACGTTGACGTTGATGAGTCGGAGGCCGACTTTTTTGAGTTCGACTTCGACGCCGTTGGAGATGTTGGCGATGAGTTTGTCGCGGTCGGCGTTGATTTCCTCGATTGGCATCGTGGCGATGACGACGCGCATCTGGCCGAAGATGATGTCCTTGGCCAGTTCCTGGATTTGCGGCTGAGTTTGACCCAGCAGACGCTCGGCCGCGTTTTCCATCACGCCGGGTTCGGTGCTGATGCCGACGGTGAAGGTGGAAGGGGTATTGACGCGGATGTTCTGCTGCGAGAGTGCGCCGCGCAGTTGGATGTCGATGGGCATCGGCGTGAGGCTGAGGAAGGCATAATCCTGAATGACGGGCCAGACGAAGGAGGCTCCGCCATGGACGCAGCGGGCGGATTTATTGCCGCCGATCTTGCCAAAGAGGACGAGGATGCGGTCAGAGGGGCAGCGTTTGTACCGAGCGGCAAAAAATGCGAGCGTGGCGAAGACCAGAACAGCAGCGATGCTGGCGAGGATGGGAATCATGAGGTTGTCGAGCATGGTGGTGTTGGTGTTTAGGAGATGGGTTTGACGACAAAGGTGTTAGGCGGCGTCAGCGCAGTGATTTCGATGCCGTGCTGCGGTGGCAAATCATGATCCGCATCGGTGACGGCGCCGGCGGTGATGAGTCGGCCCTGGAGCATGACCTCGATCTGGCCGTGACCAGCGCGTGCAGCAGGGATGGTGACATAGACCTGCCCGCGGAGACCGATGGCATTTTCATAACGCAATGAGCCGTCATCCTTCAGCGACATGAGAAAGCGGAGCGTAAAGAAAAGCAATAGCATGAAGAGTATGCCGGTGATGATGGCGGCGATGCCGGTGCTGGCGGCAGACATACCATTGCGATGGCCCATGACGCCCGCCCAACCGAAGCCGACGAAGAAAGCGGTGAGGATGCGCAGCGACAGAATCTTCACCGCATCCGTGGTGCTGCCATCATGCGACTCGGCGCCATGGTCGAAATCATGTCCGCCACCAATGAAGGCGCCGACAAGCAGGAGCACCTGCAGAACGGAAGCGAAAATAGCGACCGCCCAGTATAACTGTGCGCCGGAGGCAAAGGTCAGCAAATCATTGAACATGGGGCCATGTGTTAGCGGGAATGCTCATTTTTGACAAGCCTGTACCTGTTCCACGAAGTGTTCGTGTTTATAAGAGGGGCGTGGGAGTGGTGGAGTTTTCAGCCTCCACAGATTTTGCACACTTTGCCTTCAGTGGGTTGGCAGAGCTTGGCGGCATTAAAATAACGGCAGCGGAAATTGTGGCGGGTGCCGGAGCCGCTGAGACTGAATTGAGGTTGACCGGCAGCGGGAGGAGTTGCGCCTGCCGCGGTTCTGGGAGCAGGCGGGTCGTGTTTGATTTCACGGGTGACGATGACGAGCGCGGTGCTTTTGCGCAGCACGTCAATCACAGCGGTGGCAGCATCGCCGAGGTTTCCGGCTTTCAATCCGGGGATGCCTGGAATGGTCTTGGCCTTGTCCTTTTCCCCTTCGATGAGCAGCTTGGTCAGGGCTTCGCTGCGGAGGCTCAGACTCTGGGCCGGAGGTGGCGGGGCGGGGTCGCTGGCAGACTTTTTGGGTCGCTTGCTTTCGCTGCGTGATTGCGAGCGGAAAAAGACACCCAGGGGTTCCCATTTGTCGCTTAGCACGAAGCCTCCGACTGCGTTTTCAGCGATGGCAGCATCGTGTTCAAAGGTGGTCGTGCTGGAGGCTTTGCTGATGATGCCACGCGTGAGGCTTGGCGAGCCGAGGTTCTTCCGGGTGCTGGTGAGGGAGAGCGTGATGGTGTAAATGTTTTGTCCGAGTTCGGCGGGCTTGCGGGCAAGCAGCCGCATCGGCTCCAAGTCCACGGCGCAGGAGAGCAGTGCCAGTCCCAGCTTGCTGTCGGACTTGATGATCCTGGCAGGCACGTCTTTGCCATCCTCATGCAGCACGAGTGTGGCGACGTCTTTGACGAGGTCGGCTTCAGTGACATAGAAGCCTTTGCCAAGCGACAACGCGAGCCCGCGTGTGCTGACGATCTCGATGAGCGGTTCGGCGACGATGGGTGCCAGCTTCGCGGGATCGCCACCGGCTGATGCACGGACTCGGAGATCGGTATTCACCGCTTCATCGAGCGTGAGGTCGAAGGCGCGGATGATTGAGGCATCGCCCTCCAATGGCTGGAAAGTGCGATTGCCTGCGTAGAAAAGCTGGGTGGACTCCAGGCGGTCACCTTGTTCGAGGGTGCGCTTTCCTTTGGGCAGAAAGAAAGTTTCACCACTAAAAACCCAGGGCGATTTGGGGCCGGCAAGCTGCAGGCCGAGGCGTGCGATGTAACCGCTGTCCACGACCGTGGTGATTTCGAGGGTTTGCGGGCCGAGCACCCGGGCTCCATGCAGGGATACTTGGGCCAGTTTGGCGAAATCCTGATCAGCGGCAGAGAGGGCGTTTAAAGCCAGCATGCTTGGTTTGTTGTCCTTGCCGATGAGCAGCACCCGCTCGTCCTTGAGTCCGCCAAAACTGGCTTCGACGGTCTTTGATCCATCGGCGCTACGCCACTCACGTCCGGCGGCGGCGAGGCAACCGAGCACGAGAAAGAGACAAGCTTGAAGCAGGGCAGACTGGCTCATGGGTGCGGAGGCTAAGCGGTGTTTGAGCACTGGCAAGAAGCGGAGCGACTTTTACCACAAACTCACACGGCGGTTGTCATTGCACCTGCGCCCGCCATACTCGCCCCGCGTAAGCGCCACATGAGTACTTCTCAGATGCCGAAACCCCTGATTAACCGCAAACCGGAAACCTCCGGCCCGGTGGCGACGGCACGAAGCTGGTGGCATAAGCTATTGGGCAAGCCGCAGGAAGGTCTGCAACTCGGAGCCACGCGTAATGCCATGCTGCCGGTGCTGATCGAGGTCTTTGCCGGATTTTCAAAGCTGGATGGTGATGTGGAGGAGGAGGACATTGAGTCCTCTCTTGGCTACCTGCGTTATGATTACTCCGGCGCGATCTATGCGGACATGCGCCGGCTGTACTTTGAGGCATTGCAACAGCCGCAGGACCTGGGTCAGAGGGCTAAGGAACTGAGCAATGAACTCACGCTGGAGCAAAAGATCCTGCTGGGCGTGCAACTCTATCTGCTGATCTCGCGCTCGGCTTCTAATCAGAGGCAGATGGTGGAGTTTTACCTGTTCATGACGAATCTGGGTATCGCCGCCCAGGCCATTGACATTGTTTACCAGCTCAATGCCGGGGATCGTCCGGCCGAGGAAGAATTCACCACCAAGACGGGTCAGCCGTTGGAGACGCTGCGTGTTGGTTCATCCGTCACGAGTGATGTTTTGCTGCGCTCGCTGCCTGCCGGGTGTGAGGTGGTGGCATTTAGGTATCAAAACCTCGTGCTGCTGAAGAACACGGGCAATGCGCCCATCCTCGTGCGCAGCCGCCGCCTGCCGCCGGGTGATTTTTCGCGACTTTATCCTGGCGAGCGTGTGGTCCTGGAAGACGTCACGCTCGATTACAATGACCTCATCGCCTACTTCAACGCGAAGAAAACAGTTACGGGCGCGCAGCTTTATCTCACGCTCACGGACACGGGTGATGCGGAGATCTCCCAGCAACGCGCACGCGGCACCAATCTGCGGGTGAGCTTCGGCCTCGGCGTTACGGTTGAGGCGCTAAAGAACACGGACGCCACGCTGACAGGCATCGCCCTGCGGGAAGGTGTGCGCGTTGAGGCATCCATCGAGGACAGCATCGTTGCGCATGGAGAGATCGAAATCTCCCTCCGCGATCTGCGCGTGCGTGCCCACGAGTTCGGTGGGCAGTTTCGACTGGAAGGCAGCCGCAACACCTACCTCGTTTCAAACAAGCCTGAACTGCTCGACGATGGCGACATCCTGCTCTCTGAGGATACCGAAGGTGAGATCCTGCTGCGCATCGAGTGCAACTACTCGCAGAAGACCGGTTCGGTCGAGGTGCTGCGCTCCTCCAGGCCCATCTACATCGGTGAAGTGCCTGTGCGCGACCGGATTGCTCTGAATGATGGCGACACGATCACTCTCGGTGAGGGTCAGTTCCTCCGCTGTCATTTCAGCGACCGGATCATCGAGGAGGAGAAAAACACCATCCGCCAGATGGAGGTGCGCGAACTTGTGCACCGGTTCGACAACAAGGACACGGCGCTTGATGGCATCAGCTTCCTTGCGCGGCGGGGTGAAATGATCTGCGTCATGGGTCCGAGTGGCTGTGGTAAAAGCACCCTGTTGCGTGTGCTCGGCGGTCAGTTGAAGGCGCGTGGCGGCGAGGTGCTCATGAACGGCCTTTCGCTCTACAGCAACCTGCCAAGCCTTACCCCCTATGTGGCCTACATTCCGCAGGAGGATGCTTTTGATCCGCTGCTGAAGGTGCAGGAAAATTTGGACTTCTCCGTGGCTGTGCGCTGTCCACACTTGAAGACGGATGAGAGGCGCAAACGCGTCGAGGCCAAGCTCGCCG
>CAJCCF010000347.1 GCA_903960845.1 uncultured Verrucomicrobiota bacterium
AACCCCACCCACGTTCATGATCCGCTCGGGCGGGTCACGGAAACCCAGTACGATGTGAGGAACCGCCCGCGCTTCGTCATCGCGCCAGCAGTGCTGAATGTGGTGAGCCCTACGGTGGCACCTGTGATGGTGCAGCCGGTCATGGAGAAGCGGTATGATGCCGCCGGGCGGGTCATCACGGTGATTGATCCTCTCGGGGCGGAGACCCACACCCACTTTGACCGAGCAGGCCGCGCCTACCGGGTCATCGCACCCCAGACGGGAGCGCAGACGCACATCACGCGCAACAAGATGGACCCTGGCGGCAATATCCTGCAAGTCATCGACGCCAAGGAACAAGTCGTGACGAATGTGTATGATGCTCTGGGCAGGCTGGTGCAGACGACGGATCACGGCCAAATCACCAACCTCTTTGGTTATGACCTCGCAGGCAACCGCATCTCGGTAAAGGACGGACTGAACCAGGAAACCGTCTTCACCTATGACGCGCAGAACCGGTTGCGGACCCAGGTCTTTGCCAACACGGACACCACGACCTTCAACTACAACAATGTCCAAAAGACCTCTGAAATCAAGCATGATGGGATCACCCTGACCTATGGGTACGATGCCCGTGACCGGCTGCGCACCTCAACGGATTCTTCAGATTCATACATCAGCCGCATTTATACCTATGACAAGGCCGGGCGGCTCAAGACCGTCACCCAGAGCGGGCAGCTCAGCGTCTCCCTGACCTATAACGCGCTAGGCTGGCTCACCTCGGAAACTTCGTCCGGGCTGCTCCACAGTTATGGTTACGACCTCGTTGGCAGCCGAATCCACGCGGCCTATGGCACAGGGCGTACGGTAAGCACTGCCTACGATGACTTGAACCGACCCCTGACGATCACGGAAGGCGGGCGCACCACGAACTATGGTTATGATCTTGCCGGTCGTGCGGTGAGCCTGCTCACCGGCAACGGCAACTTCTCCTGGAACGTCCATGATGTGCTGGGTCGTTTGAAAAAGCGCACCCTGTATGCAGACGCCACCGCCCAGGTAGAACTTACCGAACTCGACTGGGATTACGATGCGCTGGGCAATGTGCTCTCTCACCTCGAAAACTGGCCAGGCTCACCGCTGCGGTCACAGGGCTGGCGGGTGACGACGATGACCTATGACGGCTCGAATCGGCTGCACACGGAGATCGTGAGTCACTCCGAGCTGCAACTCATCCACACCACCTACACCTATGATGCCGCTCACAACCGGCAGACCAAAACGGTCCTGGGTGGAGATAAGCCTGGGTTCTGGGACTACAACTACAACGTCGCCAACCAACTGCGCACCTGGCAGAAGCACGATGAAGAGGGCGGTGAGCTGCTGACAAACGCCCTGCTCAACTATGATGCCAACGGCAACCGCACGAGTCAGACCGTCAGCGATGTGGCCGAGTTCATCACGGACACAGTTTATCTTTGGACCGCAGAAAACCGCCTTAATACCTGCTATCAGGATGGCGGTGACAACATCTTCCATACTGACAGCTATGATTACCGCTGCCGCCGTGTCACGACGTATGCAAGAACTGGCAGTCAGCCGATAGATTATTCAAAAATCTCCTTCAGCGGCGGCTTGAGCGTGGCCGAATGGGAGTCAACAGGCACGCAGCCCGTCGTTACTGCCCCGCCCACTGTGGAGTACACCCGTGGTCCCGACATGGGCGGCGGCGTCGGTGGCCTGCTGTATTCCATGCGAGGCACAACGCCCAAGTTCAACCTGAGCAACGGACGTGGCGACATTGTCGCGCAGAGCGGCAGCAACGGAGCCCTGACCTGGACGGCGAGCTACGAGGCCTATGGCAAGCGCACCAAGGAGACCGGCACCAACCAGGACAAGCAGCGCGCCAACAGCAAGGAAGAAGACAACCTCTTCGGCTTGCTGAACGAAGGGTTCAGGTATCGTGACATCGAGACCGGCGTGTGGCTGTCACGTGACCCGGCGGGTTTTGTGGATGGCCCAAATCTGTATGCCTATGTCATGCAGAACCCATGGTCCAAGTTCGACCCTCTTGGGTTAGCAGCTGGCGAACCTTATCAGACATTCGATGCTGCTTTAGTTAGCGCTTCAACAGATGTCTGGTCCTATCAACCCAGTAAAGGTGAGAGGTCGCCGAAAGAAGTGGAGTATGGCTCAAGCATTTACAAGACTGCTGAAGGAAAGTACAGTTACACCAAACCATATGGCGATGGTAAACCTGCAGCGGTGAATGCCAGAAAAGCGGGCTTGCCAAAAGATGCCTCTTTTGAAGGCTTCACACATAATCATCCAGAGTCCCACCCAGGAGGAAACACCAGTATGGTTCGTCAGATGTTCTCTCGGCGTGGTAACGCCACAGGTGGCGGTGATGGTGACCAAGAGTGGGCGAACAAAGAAGGTAAACCTATTGGATTGGTGACAACAAATCCATATGACCCCAACCAAGTTATAATTAAAAAATACTCACCAACAAAGGGTGCGAAGGAGCAACAGCAAGAGACAGGGGTTGTCACTGAGTACAACGCAAACAGTGGCACATTCGGTCCTGAAAAAACAATAGGACGACCACCATTAACAGCGCCTGAATGGGTTGGAACAAGTAAAGGCATGAACAGATATAAAATGCCTGACGGATCTTATCAGGAAGTCAAGAAAGGGGAGCCAGCGCCGACAGTTACACCAAAGCCCGAAGTAAAGAAGACCGATAGCGAATCGAAACCCAAATGAACATGATGCGTCTATTAGCTTCCATATTGTTAACGCAATTCATGCCATGCGTGTCGTGTAGTGGCATTGATGACCATTTGCTCACACCGAGCCAAATCTTAGCCGAGAGTCGTCTAAAGATAGCGCTTCGTCTGACCAACGGCCCAGACATATATCCAGCAGTGGCTCACTTATTCGACGATGAAGGAACAGTTCATTTGAAGCTGCCCGGTTTGACTTCTGAAGATGTAAATTTAGCCTGGAAGAGTAATCCTGAAGCTGACCAGCTAATATTTTCCCTGAACTTGGTTGAAGGAACAGCAATCATTGATGTGCTGGGCGAGATCGCAAAAAGGCGTCTGGAATATCTAACAGTATCAGACAACCATGTTACCATCATGCCCAAAATAGGAATCCCTGTTCGCAAGGCATTCCAAAAGAAGAGCGTGGGTAACTCAGTCGATTTGGACACAATGGTTCGCGCTGTAATTCCCACTTCTGTCATGATGCGCGAACCTGATGGCGATACGTTGGAAAAATTTCTCAACGTCAAATTCCAAACCTCTTGGCATTTATTCCATGAAAAAAGTGATTCACCCTTCCGGGTGAAAATTAATCCAGATGCAAAAGCAAAGGTGAACACACTCAACATTATTGGAAACTGGACATATCAAGAGTTGTTCGACTCAGTAGGACTCATTAGCGGCCTACAGTGGCAAATTGACGGAAAGACAGTGGTGTTTGGAAATGCTGAACTTTAAAGAGGGCCGTCAGGCAACTGACTGGCAAAAGTATCTTCCCCTTCAAGCCGCCAGCCCAGCTCGTCGCGAAGCTCCTCG
>CAJCCF010000348.1 GCA_903960845.1 uncultured Verrucomicrobiota bacterium
GCAAAGCGCACAATGAAGGTCGTGCTACCTCCGGGCACCACCGGTGCTGTTGGACTTTTGGTCACGGTGAACTGAGCTGCATGAGTGCCGTTTTTACTGATAGTTAGGCCGGTCAGGTTGGCGCTGCCGGTGTTACGGACAGTGAAAGTGCGGCTGACCGGAGCACTCGAAAGCACGGTGCCAAAATCACGGCTGCCTCCATCCGGCAGATCCGTGCCGGCAGGTTCCTCGACGACAATTTCCGGGGCCGGGATTCCACCTGTGGCGCGAACATAGATCTGCGGGACGCTATTCAAAGCACTGGCACCATCCTGCCAGGCCAGCCAGTAGGCATTGCTGCCGCCCTGCAAAAAGGTGGTTAGGGCCGGATACCCGGAAAGCCCGGCACTGGCACTGACCCCGCCGCCGGTGGCCGATCCCGTGCCGAACTCCTGCCACAGCACCTGCCCGCCCGCACCCATGGCTGTGCGGCGCAGATAGATCTCCGAAGAGCCATTCAGCGGCTGAGTCCAGGCCATCATTAGCTGCCCGGAAGAATCCAATCCCAGCGAGGGACTGAAGAGAGGAATCTGACCTGTCCCCAGGGGCGAGGTGGCACTGAAAAGACCGGCGGTGCCCCTTTCCGTCCATCCGGCACCTGTCCACTGATAACAGCGCAACTGAAAGTCGCGGGAGCCGACCTCATTCAAATCTGCCGCAATGTAGAGACCCAGACCGGTGGCCTGTCCGGCCACAGCCAAGTGCCGAGCCTGCAGTCCTTCGTCCGCCAGTGGGTCGCCCCCGATGCTGCGACCGATCTCCTCCCATGCATCGTAGGCATTGGAACCGTAGTCACCCATGAAGCGCCGGATGTGCATGCCATGCAGGTATTCGACGTTGCCATCCCTCATCAGGCCATTGATGAAGACGACAGCCATGTTGCCCAAAGGCTCGGCGACAAGCTTCGGCTTTAAGGAAGCCACATGGTGATCGCCACCAATCGCCACGGCATCATCGGCATTGATTCCCCCAGCCCTGATGGGCGCTCCATAACGAGGATTGGTGTAAGTGCTCGCCGAACCAGTACCCATCTCCGTCCAAGTCAGACCCGACCAGCGCCGAACGTAGATGGCCTGGAAGGAACTCCCCCCATTGTACTCCGTCTGCTCCCAGGCAACGACTGGCAGATAGCTGTTATTCGGCATGAGCAGGATGGATGGCTCAGTCGAGTGCAGATTCGGCAGGTTGCTGACATTGCCATTACCGGCACCCAGTCGCTGCCATTGACTGGTCCCCGGATCAAACTCCGAGGCATAGATGCCCGTATGGCCAACACCATCATTTTCCTGCCAGGCCACAAACACATGGCCGTCCGATTCGCGAACAGTGATCGTCGGCAGTTGACTGTCCACATCCGGGGTCTGGCTGATGCCACCACCGGTGGCTGAACTGCCAAGAGCCACCCATGCCACGCCATTCCAGCGTTTCACATAAATCTCCGAACTGCCCAAGGCGGTCGGCTGGGCCGCCCAGGCCATGTACACGCTTCCATCAGCAACACGATGAGCAATGGCCGGTGCGCCCGGCACACCATTGACATCCTTGCTCATGCCAGTGCCGCTGGCCGATCCGGCGGGCTTTTCCTGCCATTTCTGTGCCGTGGTCGCCTGACCGCAGGCAGATAGCGGAAACAAAACACTCAAGATCACGCAGGAGGTGGCGAGGCCTAAGATTGCTTTCATGTCATGCAAGGCAAGATGAATGATCAAAGAAACAGATTCCTAACATCAAGTTACGATTATAATTTGAAGTAGAAACACCCAACCAACTCTGCGTAAACAGGCGTTTTTGTGCCAATTATTGCGCCATGTTCAGGCGGCAAGACCTAATGGCCGGTAATCCGGCAAACATGCCCTCCCCCAACGCACCAGGCGGTGATCATCTTGGCGTGATCTTAAGAACCAGCGGGCGATGATCGCTGGCTTTGTCAAAGTCGCGCGCGCTGTAGATGCGGGCTTTCCTAAGATCGATCAGGGGACGCAGGGCGCGGCTGCTGAAGAGGAAATCGAGTCGCGAATAGACATCCGCCGAGTCCCAGAAATGGGTCCACACAAGTCCGTCGGCATCATGCAGGGAAAGATCGATCATGTAGTTTTCCGCGGCACGGCTGCCAATGATTTCAGCGATTGCAGGTTCATTGCGATGCTCGTTGAAATCGCCGTAGCAGAGCAACTTCACCTTCTCATCCTGAACAAAGATGGAATCAATGTGCGAGCGCAGCAGGTGAGCCTCATTGCGGCGCATGATGGATTCATCCACACCGGGAATGGCACGTTTCGATTTCAGATGAACACCAACAAAGCGCACTTGAAGCCCCGGCGCCAACTCAACCGTGGCATCCAGGATGCCGCGCTGCATTGGGAATGTCTGGTCGCCGATCTGGTACTTGAGATCTTTTTTCGAATGGCTAGCCGTGATGGGAAAACGGGACAGCAGAGCGAGGCTGCGCGTAGGGTCACCGCCATTGGAGCGCTCGATATGGGGAAGATCAACTCCGGCAGATTTTAAGCGTTTTTGCAGATCCGCCACGTCCGTGTCCGTGCCCACTTCGCAGACCCCAAGCACATCCGGACGGATGTCAGTCAAAAATTCAATGACACGCTTTCTTTCATTCAGCGGTTTTGGAGTCGCCTCGTTCGGCGTTCCGCTGTCGAAACGCTCCATCGAAAGCCAGTTCTTCAGGTTGTAGGCACAGAAGGTGTAATCTAGCGGCTCACTCCCGATCAGGGGAAACGCGACAGCAAAAACGGCGGACCAAATGGCCCGCC
>CAJCCF010000349.1 GCA_903960845.1 uncultured Verrucomicrobiota bacterium
CGTGTAGCTCCAGTGCGGCCCCTCTCCAGTGATGAAGGTATCCACGCCCGCCTTTGCTGCGGCGGCGATTTCGGAGCCGGAGCCACCGGAGGAAATGCCGATTTTGCGCGTGGTCCCGGGACCGCCAGCGCAGACATGGACGCGGCCGCCATCAAGAGCCGTGGTGAATCGGGCGAGCACGTCATCGAGACTCAGCGCCGCATCGCAGGTGACACCGACCGACAGGCCTTTGTAATCCAAAAAACCACCGCTCGGCGTGAGCTGCATGGCGCGGGCGATGCAGGCGTTGTTGCCAAGCGCGGGATGCACATCCAGCGGCAGATGGGCGCTGTAGATGGCGAGGTTGTTTTCCAGAGCGAGGCTCATGCGCTCAAAGGTCGCACCCGTCCACGGCTGGAGTCCGCTCCAGAACATGCCGTGATGCACGATGAGCAAGTCAGCTCCCTCAGCGATGGCCTTTTTGACGACGGGCAGCGTGGCATCCACCGCCGCGACGACGCGGGTCACGTTGCCGGATCGGTTGTCGAGCTGCAGGCCGTTGACGGCGTTTGAGTAGTCCGGCAGCTCCGCGATGCGCAGCGTGCTGTTGAGATGGTCGATGACAGCCTTGAGAATCATGGCGGTTCAGGCTGCTTCAAGCCCGTGCCTCAGTCGTTGAAGAAGTGACGACCCGTCGCGCCGGCTTCAGTCTTGTTGTCCACTTCCCAGTACACATCTTCAAAGATGGACTCGGGCTCAGGATACGGGCTGGCTTTGGCAAACTCGGCGGAGGCTTCAGCTTCAGCCTGGGCGTCGCGGTCGATCTGCTTGAGCTGGTCCTCAGTGGCCACGCCTGCGGCGATCAAATTGCGCTTCAAGACTTGGATGGGGTCATGCTCCTTCTGATACAACTCCACCTCTTCCTTGGTGCGATATTTCAGCTTGTTGGCATCAGCGACGGAGTGTCCTTCCCAGCGATAGGTCGCGATTTCGAGGAGCGTGGGTTTGCTCTCGTTGTGGGCGCGGTCGATGGCTTTCTGCACACGGGCGCGGACTTCAAAGACATCCTCGCCAATGAACTGATCCCAAGCCATGCCATAACCTTCCGCGCGCTTGGCGAGGCATCCGTCGAAAGCAGAAGAGCGCTCCTGGCTCGTGCCCATCGAGTAGCCGTTGTTTTCGATCACATAGATCACAGGCAGATTCCACAGGGCGGCGAGATTGAGCGATTCATGGAATGCGCCCTGATTCACGGCGCCATCACCGAGGAAGCACATCGCGGCGCCTTTGAGTCCACGATACTTGAGGCCGTAGGCAAGACCAAGACCAAGCGGGGTCTGACCGGCGACGATGCCGTGACCACCCCAATAATTTTTGTCCGGCGCAAAGTAGTGCATTGAGCCGCCCTTGCCCTTTGAGCAGCCAGTAGCCTTGCCAAACAGTTCCGCCATGCACTCATTCATCGTCATGCCGACTCCGAGGGCGTGCGCGTGGTCACGATAAGCGGTGATGACGTGATCATTTTCACCCATGAGGGAGACGCAGCCCACAGCCACGGATTCCTGGCCGATGTAAAGATGCAGGAAGCCACCCATGCGACCGGCCTGATAGTGCTGGAGCGAGACCTGCTCGAACCGGCGAATGCGGACCATTTTGCGATACAGCTCGATCTTATCGTCAGCGGTAAGCTTTTTATTGATGGGGTGCTGGGCGGCGGGGAGGGCTTTCGCGGTGGCCATAGAGGGAGCGCGGAGAGTAGCTGAGAGCGCCGTGGAAGCAAGCAGCGGGTGACAAATGCCTTGTTTGCGCCGCTGCTTTGATGTTCACATAGCCAATCACGCATCATGACAGAACTGGAACGACGCATCCTGGCCGCAGAAGGCTACATAGAACTCGGTCTCCACAGTGAGGCCCGCGAGGAGCTTTCGCACCTGTCCCCCGAATCCCAGAATCGCGCCGATGTGATCGAGCTGGTGGTGCTCTGCTTGATGGGTGAAAAACGCTGGGCCGAAGGGCTGGCACTGACGCAGAAACTCCGTGAACTGGAGCCAAAAGAGCCCGGCGGTTACATCCATGCCGCCTACTGCCTGCATGAATTGGGTCAAACCCATGAGGCGCTGGACCTGCTCTCACGCGGGCCATCCGTGCTCCAGACCAAGCCGGTCTATTATTACAATGTCGGCTGCTACCTGGCCTGCCTGGGTCAGGATGAAAAGGCGCTCAAACTGCTGGAACAATCCTTTGAAATGGATGGCAGTCTGCGCAGCCATGCGCGCAAAGATCCCGACCTCGCCAGTCTGCGCCAGAAGCTCGAAAAGATCTGATGTACCAGCCCGCGCCATCCGCACTCGCCGCCGTCACTGCCTGGTTTGAAGATAATTTCCAAGCACGCGGCGAACTTGGAGCCGCAGTTTCCATCTGGCAAAACGGTGTCGAAATCCTCAGCCTGGCCCAAGGGTACTCGGACCGTGGCCAAAGCCGCAGCTGGGATGTTGCGACGCTTGCGCCTGTCTGGTCGGCAACCAAGGGCCCTGCCGCCGTCTGTTGCCTGATGGCGCTGCATGCTGCCCGGCTTCCCATCGACTGCCCTGTTTCCGAGGTGTGGCCGGAATTTGCTGCAGGTGGCAAAGAGGGGGTGAGTTTCGCCCACCTGCTGTCCCACACTGCCGGCCTTTGTGCCCTTGATGAACCAGTGTCGATCTTGAATTACGAGGCTGTCATCGCGGCTATCGAGCATCAGCGGCCTCTATGGGAACCAGGCACGAAGCAGGGCTACCACGCGCGCACTTTTGGTTTCCTCATGGATGAGATCGTCCGCCGCATCACCGGTGCGGACTCACTGGGCGCATTCTTCCGCGAGACCATCGGCGGCCCGTTGGGCCTTGATTTCTGGATCGGCCTGCCGAGCGCAGAGCACCCTCGCGTGGCTTCGATCTATCCGGGCAGAATCAGCACTGCGGGAAATCACCAGACGTTTCTGAAAGCCTTCAACACGGCGGGCAGCCTGACCCAGCGCACCTTCAGTTCACCCTTGGGTCTGAATGCTGTCAGTGACTTCAATCTGCCGGAAACCTGGGCGCGCGGCTATGCCAGCATGGGCGGCGTCGGAAGCGCACGCGGATTGAGTCAATTTTACGCCATGCTTGCCCAAGGCGGCATCTGGAATGGGCGGGTGATCGTGCCTGCCGGGATCCTGCCACTGCTCAGTCAAACCAGGTCGCAGGCGGAAGACGGTGTCCTTTGCACCCCCATCGCTTTTGCCGCAGGTGTCATGCAGGACCCGCTGAATACCGATCCCGGACTACCTCCGGGCAAGCTGCGTCAGCACTACGGTCCATCCTTGAAAGCCTTCGGTCACCCTGGTGCTGGGGGCTGCCTCGCCTTCGCCGATCCGGAAAATGGTCTCGCCTTCGCCTATGTCATGAACCAAATGGAAGTCGGTGCTCTGCCTGGCTCAAAATCCATCGGTCTGATTGAGCGGCTTTACGCTCAGGGCGGGTAAGCCGGAGGCTCAGACCCTGAGTTCAGGCTGGAAACCCATCCCTCCCAAAAAAAATGACGGGCCGGAAGTTTCCTCCCGGCCCGTCATGGTTATCTTGAGTTCTGCCTCCTTAAGCTCCCGGCAAACGGAAGCAGATGTCTCAGGACGAATTTGAAAAGCGACAGTTCAGTCAGACCGGGTCCTTTGAAAGTGGTTCAAAGAAAAGTAAAAAAAGTTTTCAAACCCCAAAAATAAAAGGGCCGGAGGTTTCCCTCC
>CAJCCF010000350.1 GCA_903960845.1 uncultured Verrucomicrobiota bacterium
AGAAACAGCGCCCGCCATCTCCGCCAAAGCACGTGTTGAATCCGGAGCCGTCTTGCGCGGACTCAATGTCATCGGGGATGCTGCTGTGGTGGAAAGCGGTGCGGAACTCGAAGACTGCATCCTCTGGCCCGGCGCCCGAATCAAGGCTGACGCACGTTTAAAACGTTGCATTGTCCGCGCCGGCATCACCGCCAGCGGCAGCCATGAATCGGCTGACTTGTGAGGAAAGTCTTTCTGACTCCTCTTTTACCCTTTAGAGTGCGCTTTTCATGTCCCCTGAACTCGAGGCCCTACTCATCCTGACCCGCCAGCAATTTCCCACGCTGGGAGACTTGCCGTGCCTGGTGGAGCCCATACTCAAAGGCGGCTCCGACCGTCACTTCTACCGATTCACCTGGGATAACAATGCCCACCCGCCGATGGTGCTCATGGTTTACACCCTGGCTCGGCGCGACAATCCCAAGTTCGTCCCCTGCACCCATCGCCTGGCCGCGCTCGGCGTGAATGTGCCAGCGATCTATGCCTTCTGCGACCAGCGCCTGTGCGTCTGGCTTCAGGACCTGGGCCGCGATGACCTTCACAGCTACCGCAATGAGGACTGGTCCGTCCGCCGTCCCCTCTATGAAGCCACCCTCCGCGAAGCGGCAAAGATCCATTCCGTCACCGAGGCCAGCCTAACCGAAGATGATATCGCAGGCATGGAGCCCGCCTTCAATGAAGGCATGTATGAGTGGGAGCAAAACTACTTCCTCGAGCACTTTGTCCGCGGTCACCTGCGTCGTGAGGTCGCTGATGAGAGTGAAGCCTTTGCAGCGCTCGCCCAGCTCCGTCAGCGTCTGGCAAAACTCCCGCGCTGCCTCGTGCACCGTGACTTTCAGAGTCAAAACGTGATCATGCGTGATGGCACCGCCTGGCTCGTGGATTATCAGGGACTGCGCCCCGGGCTTGCCGAATATGATCTCGCCTCGCTGCTGTTTGATCCTTATGTCAAAATCAGCCGCAGCGAGAGGCATGAACTTCTCGGCTACTATGCAGGGCTGCGCGGACTGGATCTTCCGGAGCTTGTTAAAATCTTCCATCTCTGCGCCGCCCAGCGCCTCATGCAGGCTCTCGGAGCCTATGCCAACCTCAGTCACAATCTTGGCAAAACCTACTTCGAGGAGCACATCCCGGCGGGCGTGCTAAATCTAGCGACGGTCTGCGAGGAAGCCCCCGAGCTGGCTCCGCTTCTTCCGCTCTTCATCTGAGCCATGCATGCGTTCCTCCCGGCAGACGGCTGTGCAGAGTTCCTCATGGACGAGTTGAAGCGCCAGCAGATCGATCCACGGGCCTCCGAGCCCTTCATCCTGGCAGAAACCCTGCCCGCGCCAGCTCTGCTCGCCTTCGCCCGTCAAACGCTGCCCGATGCGCGTGAACTGCGGGACGCCTCCATCAATGGCTGGGCCGATCAGATCATCGAGTCCATGCTAGCCACACTGGCCGCTGATGCTCCGTGGCATCTCCATCTCTGGCCCGCTTACGGCGAGGGCAAGGCCGGGCAGCATCGCTGCGAACTGATCCATGCCGCCCTAACCGAACGTTTGAAAAAACGCCGCCGCAGCCTGTTCCGCTCATGGGTTCAGGATGACGCCACTGCGGGCATCGCTTTGGTCCAGGCAGTCCTGACCGCGCCCGATGCCGGATTGGTTTCGGCAGCCTCGGTGTCGGTGGTTCATGAACTGCGCGGCATCCTCTCGCCCTTCGCCGCAGGTGATATTCCCCACGCCGAGGACAAGGCCGCACCCTCGCGTGCCTTTGCCAAAGTCATCGAGGCGGAGTTGCGGCTCGGGCAATACATCGAACGCGGCCAGACCTGTGTCGATCTCGGCGCCTCGCCGGGAAGTTGGAGCTACGTCGCCATCCAGCGCGGTGCCCATGTCACAGCCATTGACCGCTCGCCTTTGCGTGATGACCTCATGCGCAATGCACGGCTCAAGTTTGTTCAGGCAGACGCCTTCAAGTTCAAGCCCGATGCTCCGGTGGACTGGCTCATCTGCGACATCATTGCGGCACCTCAGCGCAGCATTGATCTGCTTCTGGAATGGCTGCGTGAAAAGCAGATGAGGCGCTTCATCGTCACACTCAAATTCAAAGGCACCGACGAGTATCACCTGCTCGACCAGCTCAAGGCTGAAGCGCCGCAGATGTGCTCCGACTTCCGCCTCACGCGACTCTGCGCCAACAAAAACGAAGTCACAGCCTTCGGCGTTGCCGCGTAATCTTTGATCATGTCTCCCTCCGCTTCACGCATTGAAGTCAGCATCGGCACCCAGCGTCTCCGCCTGTGGAGCGGATCAAAGCTCGTGCACGAGTGGCCCTGCTCGACCTCCAAATTCGGCATCGGCACCGAATCCGGGAGCAACAGGACACCACTGGGCCGCTTCATCGTGCAGGAGAAGCACGGCGATGCCGCGCCTGCCGGAACGATTTTCAAATCACGTCAGCCCGTGGGCCAGTGGCAGCCCGGCATGGAGACTCAGAGTGATCTCGTGCTCACCCGCATCCTTTGGCTGCACGGCACGCAGTCGCACAATGCCAACACCTTTGACCGCTACATCTACATCCACGGCACCAATGACGAAGCAGGCATCGGCCGCGCCGCGAGCCACGGCTGCATCCGCATGAAAAATGCCGCCGTCATTGAGCTCTTCGATCTGACACCCGTCGGCACGCCGGTTTGGATCAGCGAATGACATTCGCCATTCCCTCCATTGCACCACCTCGCGGCCCCGGCATCATGCGCGACTCATGATCAGCATCCTCGATCCCTCTGAAGGCAGCTCTGGCGGTCCCACGCTTGCTGAGAGGATGCATGTTGCCTTCTCCACGAGCGGCAAGCTCGCTGCCTCACCGCAGTTTGAGTACCGCCCCCAGCAGCAGCACATGGCGGAGCTTGTGGCGGGTGCTTTGGAAAAGAATCGCGCGCTCATCGTCGAAGCCGCCACGGGTGTCGGCAAATCACTGGCTTACCTGCTGCCCGCCGCCACCTTTGCGCTGGAGCAAAAACGCAAGGCCATCATCTGCACGCACACGATCAACTTGCAGGAGCAGCTCATTCACAAAGACATCCCCATCGTGAAACAGCTCGTCGGCAATTTTCATGCTGAGCTGCTCAAGGGCCGCAACAACTACCTCTGCCCCACACGCCTGAAGAGCGCCTTCTCTCAGACTGGCGATCTCTTCAGCAGCAGCGAGGCCGCCGAGCTTCAACTCGTCGAGGAATGGCGGCGCGAAAATCCCACCGCCACGCTCAGCGAGATGGACTTCACGCCGGGCGCGCGGCTCTGGTCCATGATCCGCAGCGAGCCCCATGCCTGCACTCCACGCCGCTGCCCGCCCGGCAGTGGTTGTGTTTATCAGGACGTTCGCCGCCGCATGGCGGCAGCGGATGTACTGGTTCTCAATCACACGCTCTTCTTCACCCTGCTCGCTTCGGCCGAAGAAACCCTGGCGGAGGATGCGAACTTCATCTTCCCGCGCGACTTCGTGATTCTCGACGAAGCGCACACCATCGAAAACATCGCAGCCCAGGCCTTTGGCATCCATGTCAGCGAGTCCAGCATCCGTTTCGAACTCGGCCGCCTCTACAATCCAAAGACGCGCAAAGGCTTTTTCTCAAGTGTCGGTGACAGCGATGCCATCCGCGACGTGGTGCAGGCCATCTCGGTGACGGAGTCTTTCTTCCGGGATGCCGAGTCCAGGTGCAAGTTCACCGGAGCGTATGCCAAAGAGTTTCGCATCCGCGAGCCCGGGCTCGTGGAAAACGCTCTCGCCCTGCCGCTGCAACGCATCGCCACCTGCGCCATCAAGGCCGGCGACGCCGCGAAAAGTGAAGGCCAAAAACTCGAACTGCTCGACATCGCCAAGCGTCTCACCGCAGTCCGCGTGAATCTCAGCGCCTTCCTTGATCAGACTGAGGATGGTCATGTTTATTGGGCCGAACGCGGCACGGGCGACAACCGCAATCTGGCTCTGCACAGCGCACCCATCGACGTTTCGCCCAAGCTCGAAGAGATCTTTTTCAGTGGCGGCAAGGCCTGCGTCTTCACCAGCGCCACACTCGGTGTGGGCGATGACGAAAAACTTCACTACTTCCGCAAACGCGTCGGCGGGCAAAAGGCCCAGGCCGCCTGCATTCACAGCCCGTTTGATTTCAAGAAGCAGATGCGTCTCTACCTGGTGAAACAGATGCCCCAGCCCGGCACGCCCGGATTTGAAGACGCGCTGCAGGACAAGATTGCCCACTTCCTCGGCCTGTCGAAAGGCCGCGCCTTTGTCCTCTTCACCAGTTACAGCCAGATGACCGCCATGGCAGACCGCCTGGAGGACTTCTGCCTCGACCATGGCTGGCGTCTCCTCGTTCAGGGCCGCGGCATGCCGAGGCATCAGATGCTTGCTGAATTCAAAAAAGACGTACACAGCATTTTGTTCGGCACCGACAGTTTCTGGACTGGAGTTGATGTCCCGGGCGAGGCTCTCAGCAACGTCATCATCACCCGGCTCCCCTTCGCCGTGCCGGATCATCCCCTGACCGCCAGCCGCCTGGAATATCTCGAAGAGCAGGGGCTCAACAGCTTCAGCGAATACAGCGTCCCCGAGGCCATCCTCAAACTTCGCCAGGGTGTTGGCCGCCTCATCCGCACTCAAAAGGACAAGGGTATGGTCGCCATCCTTGACAACCGCATCCTCACCAAACCCTACGGCCGTGCTTTCCTCGCCAGTCTGCCGGATTGTCCGACAGAAATTGTGGAGTGATCAGCGAAGCAAAACCGCGATAGCCCGCCTCACTTCAGCGTGGCATGCTGGAGATACTCCACGCCGTAATCGGCGGCTGGAATCCAGAGATCAAGCGTCTGGGTGAAGGCGGCGCGGTTGACCTGGAGCCAGAGATTCGTGGGAGTGTCGAAGGAGGCGACTGGGGTCATCACGCCGGTGGCTGCTGCGAGGCTGGCGACTTCGAGATTGCCGTAACTGCTGGCCAGAAGATGGCCGCTGGTGACATTGAGCATGGAGGGCACTTCTGAAGTGGTCCAGGTGTTGATTTGGGTGAGGCGGCCCGTGGTGGTATTGTAGCCGACACCGACCACGCCTTTGGCTCCGGCTTCACGGGCCAGATATAGATGTGTGCCGTCGGTGGCGCTGGCGGTGTAGAAAGGTGTGGCCGTGATGTAACTGTCGAGCTGCCAGGCGCTGACGCCATCGTAAGCGCTG
This sequence comes from uncultured Verrucomicrobiota bacterium, assembly GCA_903960845.1. Lineage (GTDB taxonomy): Bacteria > Verrucomicrobiota > Verrucomicrobiia > Verrucomicrobiales > Verrucomicrobiaceae > Prosthecobacter. Next base: position 5,251 of record CAJCCF010000350.1, read on the forward strand.
GCCTGAATCACGCGTGTGGCAGCGGCGGTGGTGCTGATCTGCTGGTCGCTGTTGGTGAGAATCACTGCACCCTGCGCATCCGCCTGCGCCACACTCAAGAGCTGACCGGGGATGGAAACAGGATCACGCAGCACAGGGGAGGCCGCGCGCCAGTCCACCACCTGAAGCCATGAGGCAACACGCCATTCATAGGGCAGGTAGGGGATGGATATCCGGGCACCTGACGTCACGGTAGAAGTCCTGAGGATATTGACCGGGGGTGCGACTTTGGTGGTCGGAGGGGCCTGCTCCACGGCCGTGTCATAGCTGAAGAAAATGAAGCCGCTTTCAACGAACGCGCTGCTCGCACCGCGCAAGCTGCCTTTGACAGACACCGTCTGCGCCAGACCTGCGGTGATGCCGGACTTGGTGACATTGACCGGGCAGAGCACGGCTGCAGGATTGGTGACAGGCTGGACGGTTGTATTGGCCTTGGCTATGCCGCCTGATGTGATGTTCAAGATGGGCAGAGTGGTCACAGGCAGCGCGAAGACATTATATACCGGCCCACCCCACCACCAGCGCTGACTCTGCATGGGAATGTACCAGACGAGTGTCTCGGCACCCGTCCAGAGGGGTTGGAGCGCGTCGAGATTCATCTGATACTCATTCAGTCCGGTGAGATCATGCTCGACCCGGCCGAGTTCAGTCACTGTCGGAGGTGATCCGAGTTCCAGAGCCAGTGTCCGGAGACTCTGCGGGGTGGCGGCGGTGGCGGGCACCCACTGGGCCAGATACAAGCGGCTGTCTTTTTGGGTGATGCCAACGATGCGACCCGCGCCAAGATCCGTGACATTCAGAAGTGAATCGGGATCACTCGCCGGAGAGATGCGAATCTTGGCATTGGTGCCACCCGTGGAGCCGATCGCGCGGAGGAAGTAACCGCCATACCAGCCCGTGCTGCCGTCCTCGATCTGAACGAGGTAATCGCCAAAGGGCACCACGCGGTCTGTGCGCCAGGCGAGGGACAGCGTGACTTCGGTATCTCCAGCCGCTGCGGTGCCCGTGCTATGCACCAGCAGTTCCTGACCTGAAATGCTGACGAAATGCCCGGCAATCCAACTGCCGCGGCGAGGGCTGAAGCTGTGATTGATCGTGTCCCCGGCGGTAAGCGAGTCCGCGCCCACATTCACGATCTGGATGGCTTTTTGACCACCACCAGCGCCCCAGCTCCAGGTTTGAAAGGGCACCATGACCACACCCTGAGCGGGCAGATACTCGACGGCTTTTTCATCATAGTTCGCCTCACTCCAACTGTAAGTGCCCTCAGCGCCCAGTGGCAGGCGCGACAGTAATGTCGGCGCAGTGACATCTGTCACATCAAAGAGGGAGACGGTGACACGCCCGGCCTCCACACCGACAGCCAGCAATCGATCACCAAGCGGCTCCAGATAAGTACTCCAACCGGGCACTTCCAACTCGCCCGAAAGCACCGGTGCGGCGGGATCAGCAAGGTCCACGATGAAGAGCGGATCCGTGTTGCGAAAGGTCACCACATAGAGGCGGTCGCCGTCAAAGCGCGTGGCGTGTAGTTGCTCATTGCGGGCACTGACAAGCTCCAGGGCGGAGAGCGGGGCGACATCGCTGCCCGCCAGAGGAAAAGTTTCCACCCAGGTTTGGCGGTTCGACCAGTTCTGCCAGTCGACGGAGACGGCGACGACTGCGCCATTGACGATGCTCATCTTGAATTTGTCCTGAATCTGGCCACGCGGCGTCAGGGTCTTGATGAGCACCGGAGCGGCATCGACATTGATCACATGGAGCCCGCGTGGTTGGGTGTTGCTGGCGTAGTTGTTCGTGCCGACAAGCAGGTATCCCTCAGAAGCCTGAAGCACGGAATTGTAGGATGGGAAACGCAGGCTTCCGAGTTTTTGCGGAGCGCTCAGATCCGCCAGATCAATGCTGGTCAGCACCGCCTCACTGTTCCAACTGCCAGCCGTGCCATTCTGTGACCAAACACTGCACAGCACATGCAGCGTGCTGCCAATCAACCGGCTGTCAGTGATGCTGCCATCCAGCGGCACTTCACCGATCAGGGCAGGCATGCCATCTGTCACACGAATCAGCCAGATCGTGGCGGCTCCCTGACGGGCCTTGTCATTTGAGCGGCCCAGCAGTGCCACTGTGGAGCCTGTGTCGTCGAGCACAAACATCTGCTCACCACTCGCCGGTAGACGCAGACTGCCGACACGCACCGGCAGCGTGGGATCTGTCAGATCCAGAATTTGCAGGCCGCGGTATTGATTGAAGAAGTAGACCTGATTGCCCACGATCTGCCAGATGTCCGACTCGACCGCGACGGTGCTGGTGGTCGCCCTTTTGTCCGTCAGGACCGCATTGTTATTGGCCACGCTCATCATCACGCCGCCACCCGCCATGATCTGGCCGCCATTGCCATTCAGATCCTTGCGGTCAAAGCTGCGCTTGCCTTTGAGGAAGCGGGCCGGGAATTTCACGCCGCGATAGCCCTGGGCACGCAGTTCCGAAGCCGGGATGGCCGAAGGCAGATTGAAAGAGGCGACGTGGACAGAACCCCAACCTGCGGCACGCGGATAGGACACCGCCAGTGGCTTCCAACCGGCACCGGATTTCCGCTCCAAGACGATCTGCTCCACCCCGCGCTCCACCGCCACGGTGGTCACCCGATTCCTCACATTGAATCGCAAAGGCACCGGTGCCGAAGATACGGACTGGGCAACTGCCGGCTGGATCAAAACACTCAGGCTGGCAAGCAGGGCGGTGATCAAAATAATTGGCTGAACGATCATGCTGAATTTGGGGGCGGAAATTTTACGAAATGCGGGTTGGTTTGGCAAGATTGAAATAGACGGGGGCTTTAAGGTGGGGTCGTGACCGGCGGCTGGGTCGTGACCGGAATGACCACGACCGTGACCGCTGCGGCTCCATTGGTGGCGCTGCTGACCACCGCCATGGAGGCCGCCTGGTCTGCAGAGAGCGTCATCATCGCGCCGGAAACGGTATTGAGTTGAGCACTCGACCTATACACGGCGAGCGAGGTGCTCGCTGTTTGAGTGGCCGTTGGCTTTGGCGATGAATTCTGCACCGGCTGGCTGTTGCCTGCGCTGCCGGGTTGCAGGGTCAGTTCGATATCGTCACCACTGGGATGGAGCGCCACGGGATCCTGATTATTCGGCCCGGCGAGCTGTGGGGTGAAGGTGGAGAGCGGCTGGGCTCCCTGCTGCTGGGCAGCCAGCTGAAAGGCTGCCAGCTCCTCTGGAGTCAGCGCACGGTTCTGTGGCACGGAAGCTGTCGGAACCACATACATGGCAAAGGCCGGGACCGGGATACGACCCACCTGATCACGCGAATCACTCATCATGCGCAAGGCCTCCCATTGACCGCGCGAGAGGGCTGCCGTGCCATCCTCATTGACCGCGATGCCGAGCGTCATGGCATCCTCCCACAGTCCGGCGAGACGGTCCGCGTCCTCCACCATCGCCGTACCGTCTGCATTCAGCCGGCCCGCCAGCATGTCGCTCAAGGTTCGCTTCTCCGCCAGTTGCGGATAAATGCCCGGATGCATGATGAGGGTGATCGTCGACTCGCTCACCTCCACATCACAGCCCGCCAGCGCCGCCAGCGCGCGCACGGCTTTGAGGAAAGGAATGTAACCACTGTGAAAAGTGACCCGCCGCGCGGAGGCCCCGGCCGGGACGATGAGGCGGAGCTTGGCCAGATCCAGCGTCTTTTCATAGTCCATCTGCTGCAACTGCCCCTGCAGCAGACCAAGCGCCTGATTCAGTGGTATTTGATCCAGCGCCACTCCACTCAGGAAGAAGCGGTCCAGACGGTCTGTCAGCAGCACCTCACCACCGCCGGCACCGGCAGGTGGGTCCGGCAGATCCATCTTTGTCAGCGTGCTGCCGGCGATCCGTGGCGAGTCCGGCAACTTCCGGGGCGGCGGTGAAGTCCGCGGTGCCGTCTCTTGCGCGACTTTCGGAGCCATCGGGGCGTCTTCCGGCCAGAGCAGCGCGGCGATCAGTCCCAAAACCACCAGGGCTGCGGCGAGCGCAAGCCACGTCATCGACAGCGATCTGGGCTCTGCCACGACCGGCTTCCTGAGTGATTCCGTCTTTGTTCCGCGCGGCGCAGGGGTGAGCTGCTTGCGTGCATCGGCCTCGATATTCCGCGCTTTCAATGTTTCGCCAAGCATTGCCTCGAAGCGTGTCGCCGACGCAAGCTCGCGGGCACAATCGGGGCACTTCGAGACACAGAGCCAAAGCTGTGCCGCCTCATCCGCCGTGGCGGTCTCATCCAGCCAGCGGGTGACCAGATCGGCAAACTCGGAACTGTCGGCGGAGAGGGGCATGCGGTTCAATCCAGGGTGAGCCCCAGGCGGCGCTGCACGCAGTCGCGCAATTGGCGGCGAAGGCGGCTTAAAGTTTGATAAAGTGCCTCCACGCTCAGCCCTGACTCGGCGGCGATGGTCTCAATGGGCTGGCTGTGAGTGTAGCGGTCGCGAATCAACCGGGCGCTGCGCTCAGGCAGCGTGTCGAGGCAGTGATTCAGCGCATGTTCCCGGTCCTGCCAGGGGGACTCCGCCTCATCCGCCGCGAACCCGTGTGAAAGAGCCTCCAGCGTCTCCGCAGTGCAGGACTCCGGCAGCTTCCCCTGCATGCGGCGGTCTTCCAGAATCTTCCGGGAGGCAATCCCCCGCGCCCAGGCTCCAAACGGCCGGGCGGGATCATACAGTCCGAACTTTTTCCAAAGGATCATGGCGACTTCCTGGAACACATCCTCCCGCGTCGCCGAATCCCGCACCGCTGCCCCGATGAACGCCCGCAGATCAGACTGCGCGGCGAAGAAGAGGGGTAGAAATTGATCGTGGTCGGACATTGGCAATGGTTTCACCTCCCTTTGTCAGAGACTGCTCATTTCTGACAAAAAATCTCAGCATAAATCCATTTCGTGGCGACACGGCAGCTTCGGGCCATTCCCCGGAGATGCGTCCGGCGATTCAGATTGTTCAGTAACCACCGGCACCGAGTTCCGCCACACTGCCGCCGCCTTCACCTGAGGCGGAGCGTTTGTGATATTCATCCAGAATGGCCTTGGTGGCACTGGCGCCGAGCCGGGTGCAGCCCAGGTCGCGGACGAGGATGAGGCCATCGAGATCGCGGATGCCGCCGCTGGCTTTCACCTGCACATGGGCCGGGCTGTGCCGCCGCATGAGCCTGAGATCATGCTCGGTGGCCCCCCGGCTGAGCAGACTGCCATCAGGCTGTCTTACAAAACCGAAACCGGTCGAAGTTTTCACCCAGTCCGCCCCGGCCCGCCCGCTGATCTCACAAAGTTTGATCTTGGTTTCATCTTTGGTTAGGTAATCCGTTTCAAAGATGACTTTGAGCCTGGCCCCGTGCTTGTGCGCTTCCCCCGCAAGGGTCCTGATCTCCTGCTCCAGATAATCCCAGTCGCCTTCAATCGCCTTGGCGACATTGATCACCATGTCGATCTCAAGCGCGCCAGCCCGGCAGGCGATCTCGGTTTCGTAGCGTTTCACCTCGATGGCGCTGTTGCCGGCGGGAAACCCGACAACGCAGCACACGATCACGTCCGTGCCATTCAGGAGCTCCGCCGCACGCGGCACCCAGTAGGGTTTCACACAGACGCTGGCAATGTCGTAGGCCACCGCCATGCGGCAGCCCGCTTCGGCCTCGGCATCGGTCAGGGTCGGATGCAGCAGGGCATGGTCGATCATCTTGGCGAGTTCACGGTAGGTGTACTTCATGGCTGCGGTCTATTTTGGGGTCCTGACTGGAGTGGCGACGGCGATTCCGAGATCAACGGTGGGCTCGGCGGCATCGAGCAGAGGCGGCTGGGTGATCCGGCCGCCTTCCTTGAGGAAATTCACCCCTGCGGAAAACAGGACACCCTTCAAAGGATCATACTGCAGGGGCTCATCTGAAAAAGGATCCAGGGGCAAGCCTAACAAATACTTTGGATATAACTCGGTGAGGCTGGCGGGCAGCTTCTGATGATCTGCGACATAACGGCGAATGGCAAAGAGGCTGAGCACGAGGCTGTGGCGCGCCTTTGCCAGATGGTGCTGCTCCGGCAGCAACAGATAGGGTTCCACATGAGCTGCGAAATAGGCCTCTCCAACGCCGTTTGGCTGGTAGAAAACCGGCTTCTGCAGGCTAGCCATGCGGGAGGATTGTGATGGCTTTCCGCGTGCCGCGTAAGGAGACGACACGGACTCCTTGACCAGATGGCGGAACGCGTCGGAGAAAAGATTGAGTGTCTCATGATTTTTAAAGAACAGCCGGGTCGACCGCTGCCTGATTGCGCCGGCCGGGAGAGTGTCCGGATGAGCCAAGATTTTTTCACCAAGCAGCCGATTTTTTTCAAGCTGGTAAAACATGCTGAGACCGCCCTGGAGAAGCTTGTCGGACGGCTCACACTGCATGAATTCGTTCTGAAAATGCTCGAGGCTCTGGCTGCCAAGCCGTGTTTGTTTGAGAAGCTCCGCCGTCGTCTGAACGGCGGCCGCATGCAGTTCCTGGGCACGCTGCATGAACGAGGGCCACGCCCAGAGTTCCTGCATGCGACGGCTCATTTCGGCAATGTCGATGGCCGTGGTGAAAGCTGCCTCCTCATTGCCGAGGCGGATCAGGTAGGCGGCCTGCGCCTGAAGCAAAATGCGAACATGAGGCCAGGCCGGATGCTCACCCAGATCCTCCGCGCGCCAGGCGGCATGATTCGGATGCCAGTCGAAGTCTTCCAGAAGATCGCGCAGATTGTCAAAAGCCACGCCATTGGATTCCACATAATTAGATAGGGATGGTGTGTCCCAGCTCCAGGCGGGCTTGCCGGCAAGCTCCATGTTTTCGATCTTCCTGACCGTGCCGAGAAAGAGCTTCAACTGCTCCGGCACACGGACCTTGGCCGCCCGATCCGCGGGCATCTGGAGATGCAAATCCGCATCCGGCTGCAGAGGCGCGTCAGTCAGGTAAGTCCACGCCAGCAGAACAAGACCAAGCAGGCCGAGGCACACCATCAATCGCATGACCCAGGATGTCCGGGCCGGGTTGCCACGGTTGTAAGCAGCCGGCGCCAAAGGCGCGGACGGGAGCTCCTGTGGTTTTGCCAGCGCCTCAAACTCTGCCGACGGAGGCGTGCGCCGCAGATGATCGATCTCCCATTGGTCATCAAAGTTCCAGGGCGATGTCCAACCCGCCGACTTCTGCGTCGGAGTCTTGGGTTCATCGCGGTGGGGAGTCATCTGTCTCAGCTTAACCGGACGCCATGCTTTCAGTCACGCGGCATCTCCAGGGTTACCTGAAAAAAGTCCGCGAAGACCTGCCGATAAACAGTCCGCTTGAATTTTGGCACCCAGCTGATGTGGAATTCATGCGGGAAAATCCACTTCCAGGTCGCAAATTCCTGATGTGTGGCCGCCAGGTCGATGTCAGCATCCGTCCCCAAAAAGCGGCATAAAAAATAGGTCTGCTCCTGCCCGCCATAAATGCCGTACTTCAGCCGGCTTTTGCTGAAGGCATAGCGGTAGCCACTGCGCTGCTGCAACACCTTGAGCTTGTCGCGCGTCACCCCGATCTCTTCAGCCAGTTCCCGGAACAGCGCGGTTTCAGCATCCTCTCCCTCATCAATGCCACCCTGGGGAAACTGCCATGCGCCTTTGATGTTGATCCGCTCGGCCACAAAGATCTGATCCTGCGCATTGAGAAGAATGGCGGCGACGTTCGGGCGATAAACAATGGGCGTAACGGGGAGATCTTCCATGAATGTGCCAAGCTTAGCCTGAGGTGTTGATTTGTCACATGGATCGTCAGCCTCTTCCGAAGTGCCGGCACCTTCCAATCATCTGGCCGATTTTCCATTCGCCAAAGCCTGTCCGCGACCCCTAACATGCCTGCGTATGAAACCACTTCTTATTTTTGTCGGCATCCTTGTTATTCTCGGTCTTGTCATCGCCAGCGGTTACAACGGACTCGTCTCCAGCAATCAGGCGGTGGAGGCTCAATGGGCGCAGGTGCAGAACGTGTATCAGCGCCGTGCAGACCTGATTCCCAACCTCGTTAAAACCGTGGAAGGCGCGGCCAATTTTGAGCGCTCAACACTGACCCAAATCACCGAAGCCCGCGCCTCCGTGGGGAAGGTTCAACTCAACAATGCGCCCACCGATCCAGCGCAGCTCGCCGAATTTGAAAAGAGTCAGAATGCCCTCGGCGGCGCACTTGGCAGGCTCATGGTCGTGGTGGAGCGCTACCCCGACCTCAAGTCCAACGCCGGATTTCAAGCTCTGCAGTCCCAGCTCGAAGGCACGGAAAATCGCATCAGCGTGGAGCGCGGCCGGTTCAATGACGCCGCCCAAACCTACAATACAAAAATCAAGAGCCTGCCTGCCGTCTTTTACGCGGCAGCGCTCGGCTTCAAGGAGAAACCCTATTTCCAATCCAAGCCCGGCGCTGATGAACCGCCGGTCGTGGAGTTCAACACCGGCGGCGGTAAAACCAAGCCCTAAGCATACGTGATCAAGCGCCTCTCCATCCTCGGTTGCCTCGCGATCAGCCTGCTGGGCGGTTCCATCGCCCTCCGTGCCGCTGAGGTGATGCCGCCGAAACTCGCGCGCTATTTCAATGACGCCGCAGCCGTCGTGCCGCGCGAAGTGGGCGACCGGCTCAATGAGCAGCTCGCCCAATACGAGAGGGACAGCTCCAACCAGCTCGTCGTCGCCATCTATCCCAAGATGCAGACTGATTCCAGTCTTGAAGACTATGCCACGCGGGTCTTCCAATCC
>CAJCCF010000351.1 GCA_903960845.1 uncultured Verrucomicrobiota bacterium
GTCACGGTCGGCTGATCCCAGGCGTAAACGCGCAGCACCGGCAACCCGCCCTGCTCCAACCACGCCTGATCCACCGCCATGTTCAGCGACCCGGAATGGGCACCGTCGAGATGCAGGATGAGATGATCAAAAAAAGGTTCGCCGAAATCCACGCCGCATGATGACGGGGCAGAGCAATTTGTCATCGCGGAATCCTCAGCATCGAAGTACACAGCATGTCCCAGACAGCTTTGGCGATGACCTCTTAGACCTCTTATACCTCTTAGACCTCTTAGACCTCTTATACCTCTTATACCTCTTCCCAAACTACCATGGAGGGGTGATTGGCAGGTCGCTGGCGGCGACCAAAGCGCAGATTACACACCTCTCGGCAAAACCTCAACCACATCAGCAAGGACGCGACCACTGCCGTGGCGGAGTTCGTTGCAGCGGCCAAAGAGGATCTGGCCGCTGGTGGCTCCAAGGAGTTCCGCCAGCCGGGCATCCACCGCGATCCGGAAGTAGCCGCGCGGATGACTGCTGTGAGGCACCTGGTATTGCTCCAGAATGGCACCGAATGGAACACGTCCCTCAAGCACGAGATGCTGCGCTTCTTCAGGCAGAAGGTCGAGATGAATGCCGATGGCTCCAAACTCGATGGGTTTGCCATCGCTGCGCCGGTGCAGCACGCTTGCACGGACGAGGTAGTTGCCAATCCGGGCACGGGCGGCCACGTCGAGATCAATCTCACAACCATGGAAGTCCCGCAGGTGCGGTGTCATGTCGCGATCATGAACCAGCAGATGCCGCTCCTGCTCAGCCATGGTTTCAGGCTCGACAAAGGTCACGCGCGGACGCGTGCTGCCGATGCCATAAAAGAAAATGAGAGGAGCCAGAATGTCCTCGTCCTGCCGGGGTGCCTCATTCATCGCCTTGGTCATTTCAATCACGTGTAGCGGGCATACTGGCGATGCTGGGGCAGGAAGAAATCATGCAGCAACCGGTCCACCTGAAGCAGTCCGTCGCGGCTGAGGGTCACATCGTGGTTGGTCAGTGAGGCAAAGCCCTCCTTCGCGAGATACTCCAACTGGGGGGCAAAGAACTGACGCGGATTCTGACCGAACTTCTTCTGGTAGTAATCGAAGCTGCTGTGGCCAAGCTTCAGTTTCAGGATGAACTCGCGCACAAAGCGCTCCTCCGCATTGGTTTGGTAGGCGCGGAAGATCGGCCGCTGACCCGCATCAATCGCCTGCATGTAGGGACCGACATCGGACTGGTTCTGGTAATGCACGCCACCGAGATGACCGAAGGAGGCCACACCGCAGCTGAGCAGATCGGCACCTTCCCAAAGCGCGTCGCGATACACAAACTTGATGCGCTGCGGGTCTTTCACCACCGTGTAGGCGCTGGTCACCGTATAACCAGCTTTGACAAATTCATCAAAGGCGTAGCTGACCCAGTCGCGCTTCGTCTGCCAGTCGGCCACCGGCGCGGTGACCTTGCCTTCAGCCTTCATCTGCTGATACATGGTCGTGTTGTAGGGCACCTCCATCTGATAGATCGTGACCGCGTCAGGACCGAGGGCGATGCCCTTGGCCACGGTGTCTTTCCAGTTCGCCTCGGTCTCGTTCATCATGCCGGAGATGAGGTCGATGTTGATGTGCTCAAAACCGAGCGTGCGGGCGAAATGGTAAGCCTTGTCAATCTCGCCGCTGCGGTGTGCGCGTCCGTTGGTTTCCAGGATGTGATCGTCAAAGTTCTCCACCCCAAGGCTCAGGCGCGTGACACCGACTTCGCGGATGCCGGTGAGCTTTGTCTCA
>CAJCCF010000352.1 GCA_903960845.1 uncultured Verrucomicrobiota bacterium
AAGATCGTCAAAAGGCTTGCCAATCCATGCGGCCGCCCCGAGTTCGATCATCTCATCTCCGAGTTCTGAGTCGGGGCCGAAGTGCGCGCTCATGGAGAGCACTGGCGCAGCGTGGTTCCTCGGATGCTCCTTGATTTGACGAAGAAGTTTTCTCCCCACTTCGGCGAGTGGCGGTCTGCCAAAGCTCCTCGGCAGTTCCAGGTCCAGCAAGATGTAGTCGTAGGTGTGAAGGTCCAGGTGTTCGCACGCTTCACGCTGTGATCCCACGGAATGAAAGTCATGCTCAAGTTCGGCAACGCGGTCCTCCACCGTCTCGCGAACGCGAAAATTGTCATCTACAATCAGGGCGAGCGGTTTCGTCTTCATTTCGTCTTCATTTCTTTCTGGGCTGGCATCTCGGCTTTGATGAGCATGTAAGTCGTGGTGCTCCCGCTGCCACTCACTATTTCAATAGCCTTTCGTCCCGCCAGCGACGCGAGGGCTGTCTTCACCCTGGTGGCAGGAATTTCCACCGAGTCGCGCACCTGCTTGACCGTCATCTTGTTGCGCCGGCGGAACTGCTTTAGAAGCAACTCGCAGTCCTGATCAACCTGCGATGCTGGTGTCTCCTCGTTCCCGACACGCACCTCAATCCCTGGCGCGAACTGGTAGCCTCCGCCCTTCACGGTCAGAATCACATCGTTCTTACCGCACTTGATATGCGCCGCAGCTAGCTTCTCGGTGCACTGGCTGCGAAACTCGTTGATGGCGCTGGTCACAGTGGGCGGCGTGACGCTCGTTGGCAGCGCATCAGCCAGCGTCTGAGCAGAGGCTTTGCGGAACTTCCCGTTGGTCCTCTGAGCCAGCATTTCTACAACACGGCGAATGATCGCGTTGCCGCGCACACCTCCCACAGTGACGCCACACAACTCTATGCCGTCGTCGTTGAGAACCAGCACACCGCACGAAAACGCCTTGTCGGACTTCTGAGCGGTCGCTCCGTTGTCCCCCTTCCGGTCGAGCACCATCTGAATTTTCGGTTCCACCGGATCATCCTCGAAGGGCTTGCCCACAAACGTGGCAGCTCCGAGGTTGATCATCTCGACAGCGAGTTTGTGGCCGTTGAGACCATGCGATGTGATGACGATCACCGGAGGTGCTGATGGCATCGCCACGATTCGCTGGAGCAGGTTGCGTCCATGGTCGATGCGAGTGACGCCGTCGTTTTTCAGGGGAATCGAAAGATCGAGCAGCACACAATCATACGCCAGATCCTCCAGCTTTCGGATCGCCTCATCTTGGGAGGCCGCCTCCTCGGACTCATGATTCATGGATTCAATCCGGTCGCGCAGTTCGGCGCGGACATCTTCCTGGTCGTCGATGATGAGTATGCGTTTCATGAGTCAGCTTGCTGCCCGTTGCAGGGAAGGTTGATGGTGACAGTGGTTCCAGCGTTCTCCTCGCTTTCAATCTGCATGCGTCCGTCATGCGCCTGCACATACCTGCGGCAGATCGGCAGGCCGTAGCCTGATCCACCGCGCTTGGAAGTTCCTCCTGGAATGAACTGCACCAGCTTTTGCAAATCACCTGGAGCCACACCGCGCCCCTTGTCGGAAATTTTGATTTTCACGCCGTCCTCGCCGCGCTCAATGCCGATTACCACCCTGCCTTCGCCAAGCCGCCTGTCGGAGACCGCGTGGGCTTGAATGCCATTCTTCACGAGGTTGGTCAGCACCATCGCGATGTGGAAGCGCGACACCTGGATGATGACCGGATCGACTGCCTCCACGGCGCACTCCACCGGTTCTGAATCCACGCCCTCTTTTTCAATCTGGTCACGCGCGGCGGAGATGGATTCATGGACCATCTCAACCAGGTCCTCAGCCTGCAACCGGATGTCGAGGGGACTGGAGTAGGCGTCCATCATCTCCAGGAGACGGTGAAGATACTCGCGCCCCTTTTTGAAGCGCTGAATCTTGCTGCGGTGCTTCGGGTCGTCTGGTTCCTGGATGATGGCCTCCGGATCGAGCTTCAGATACGTGAGGATGTTCTTAATGTCGTGAACCGCCGCCCGGATGTGCAGGAACGTGCATTGCTCGGCGAACTTCAAAGCCGCGTCAGCCGCCTCTGGGCCGAACTTGCGGTCCAGCCTCTCAAACTCACCCTGCACCAGGTCGGTATGGGCCGGCGCGATCTCGGCGATTGGACTGCGGCGCGAGAGTGAGCGCTGGAACGCGGCCACCACCAGAGCATTGCGATCAGATGCAAAAAGCGTGGAGAGCCCTCGGAACACTTTCTCTGGAAACGAGGCCATATTCTCGGCGACCACCTTTCGCACCTCCCATTTTGAATCGCCAGCGCAGCGGAGAATTTCCGCTGCGGCCGCCTCATCATCAGGCTGCGCCGCGAGCCGTGCACACTGCTCCTCGGCGAGTTTGCGTCGGGTCGTCCAGAGGGCAGCGGGC
>CAJCCF010000353.1 GCA_903960845.1 uncultured Verrucomicrobiota bacterium
GAAACCTTCCAGCAAAAATCAAATAGACCGCTTATCACGTGCCATTCATTCAGGCACCAATGATTGAGTCACTGCTGCGTAGCTTTTAATCTTTGCTTAACCATTGGCTCAATAAGCCGCCACCATGAAAAACATCTCCAAGTCAAAAATCATCGCCTTCAGGCAATGTCCGAAGCGTCTATGGCTGGAGCTTCACAAGCCCGAACTCCGCGATGATTCGGCCTCTGAGACGGTTTTTCAAATTGGATATCAGGTCGGCAATATCGCCAGAACCATCTACGATCCTGATGGCACTGGAGTCACGATCGACATTGAGGAACTTGGTCATAGTAAAGCGCTCGCTCTCAGCGCCGAACTGTTGGCTCAGGGAAGTGCACCGATATTCGAAGCAGGCCTGAGCATTGCGGGTGCTCTGGCTTACGCAGACGTGATGCTGCCGGATCTGTCCGACGGCACCCTGCGGTGGCGGATGGTGGAAGTGAAATCTTCAACGGGTGTGAAAGCCTATTATCAGGATGACATCGCCGTGCAGTCCCATATTGCCGTATCCTCCGGAGTCCGCCTGTCCTCCGTGTCTTTGGCGCATATCGACAATAGTTTTGTCTACCAGGGGGAAGGTGACTACAAGGGATTGCTTCATGAGGTGGACATGACCAACGAAGTGCTTTCTCGCTTTGACGAGGTGCAGGAATGGATTGCCGGCGCACAAGGTGTTGCTGCTCTAGAGGAAGAACCTGTGATCGATACTGGTCCGCAATGTTTCACACCATTCACCTGCGGTTTTTGCGACTATTGCAATCGTGACAAAGTGTCGCCGGAGTATCCTCTGGATTCTTTACCAAGACTTCATTACCGCAAGCGTGAGCACCTTGAAGCGGAGGGGTACGAGGATATGCGGGATGTGCCGGATGAGTTGCTCAATGAAATCCAGCAACGGGTGAAGCAGTGCTCAATTTCCGGGCAGGCTTTCTTCGATGCTGCCGGCGCAGCAACCGACCTCGCCCCCTTTGGTTTCCCCGCCTATTTCCTCGATTTTGAGACCGTCAATTTTGCTGTGCCTATCTGGAAGGGCACGCGACCTTATCAGCAGATTCCTTTTCAGTTCAGCCTACATCGTGTCGAAGAATCGGGCACTGTGGTTCATAGCGCTTTTCTGGATCTCACCGGCGCAGATCCTTCCAGAAACTTTGCTCAATCGTTGATCGAACAATGCGGCGACGAAGGTCCTGTATTCGTCTACAACGCCGCATTTGAAAACACCCGAATGAGTGACCTAGCCGAGCGATTCCCTGAATTGGAACCGGCACTGAGCTCCATCATCCTGCGAGTCGTGGATCTTTTGCCCATCGCACGGAATCGCTATTACCACCCCAGCCAGCACGGCAGTTGGAGCATCAAGGCTGTCCTGCCCGCTCTTTGCCCGGAACTTTCCTATGCTGAACTGGATGGCGTTCAGGATGGAGAGATGGCCGTCGAGGCTTTCAAGGAGGCCATCGCCACCGAAACCAGCGCGGAGCGGAAACAGGAAGTCCAACAACAACTCCTTAAATACTGCGAACTGGACACCTTTGGCATGGTTCGGATGTGGCAGATTTTCAGCGGACCAAGCCTCTGATACATGTGTCGAAACCAGCAGTGATCAGGATTCTGATGGCTCGCTGACATGAATGCACGCAAGCATCTGCCGGGCTCGGCTGGCACCCATGAAGTAAGTGAAATGATCGTAGGGCTGGGTGAGCTGTCGGAAGGGGCGCAATCCTACAAGTATGACAGCCAATGAATCCAGGCCCTTGGCTTTGTGAATGGACGTGTGCCCGATGGCTTCTTGATTCGGACTGTCCACAACTTCCAGAAACGGCTTGAGGTCATGCTCATGCAGGCTTTGCAAACCAGCCAGGACACTTCGGTCGATGGTGCTGCGATCATAGAGAATCAAGACTTTGGATGGCGAGCAGAGCCCTGATGTCTGCCACTCATCAAGCACCGTCTCAACGGCCTTGGCTGTTTGATCAGATGCACATTCCATCAAGACGACTTCCGGCCCGTCCAGCAGTCGCTGCTCGGTTCTCAATCCACGGACCAAATGCATGGTGCCTTCAGCTTCCAGGCTTTTAAGAAACCGCAGAATCTGACGTGTGTATCTTAGCGCTGTATCAAGCCGAAGGTGCGCATGTTGAGTTAGCCTGCAGCGCAACGCTTCAAAATTAAATCGGTCGGCTGCCCTGAATGGCGGTCGTTGAGCCACGTCACCGAAAATGGCCATCGGAGAGTTCCACCCGCTCTTCAGCATCAATGCGTAAAGACTCCACCACCCACATTGCTCATCGGAAGCAGGACTGTTCTGAAGTCGGGTGTCATGATCCTGAGCCTCGTCCACCACGAGAGCGTCAAACCTGCCCATGAAATCCTGCATTTTATCGGACTCGGTGCAGAGAGCTTCCATAGCCAGTTGGGGGAGCGTTTCGTCGAAGTAGATCTGCGCCTCTTCCTTGGATGTTGGAATTACATGAGCAATGCCGCAGGCTTTAAGAATATCGGCTGCCAATTGTTCAGAACTGCGGACCGTGATGCTTCCTCGCTTCAAGTGCAACTTGCCCACGTTGAACCGCAGACGCTCACAGAGCGCTAGATTGTAAGCGACCATCAAAACATCCCGTCCTGCGGAACCGGCATCGTTCTCGGCTAAGCGCCGGGCCTGTTCAATGGCATACCATGACTTGCCAGTCCCGACCCCGCCTTCTATCAGCAACTGGAGATTCCCGGAGAGCATGTCGAGGAATCTATAATCCGCCGTGGCCTGACGCAGAATCAGTTTGTCGGTCTCGGAAACGAAGGCTTTCACATTCCTGGGCAAAACTGCTTCACCATAGGATTCAAGAAACACCTCGCGCTGCTCCGCCGCGTGTTCGCGACTCGCTGAAAACAGTCGCCGCCATAGATTGGGTAAATCTCTCAAATCATTGCCAGCTAGAATGAGCGAGCGGGGCACAGAACGATATTCGTTTAGAGTCGTGGCAATTTCGATGGAAGGCAGCGCCAGAGACTTGGCAATCCATGGAAGGCGTCTGCCGTTGGCGATCTCATTCATTCTACGAATGACTCCAGAGTGTTGCGCCATCAATTGGGTTACTGGATTATCACCATCGCCTTCACTCCATTCGCCGGTGGCTGCCATGTGATGAAGCGAAGATTTCACCTCCAGAAGCAGAACGCCTCCCGTGGGACCAAGAATTAGAAAATCCCCCTCTCTCTGCATGCCACTGTTGTCGTGGTACCAATATCCCCAGCGAACAATCCATTCGTCACCAAGTTGGTCATTGAGCAATTTCGCCAACCGGATCTCGGTCTCGTCACACTTGTCTGGAGGGCGGTTGTAGATCCACTGCGGCATTTGAACTGATGATGCAACAGCCTGAGTTCTCCAGCAATCGCAGTCATCCCAACTGCTAAAGAAAAGAGGCAAGCCCCTCTGATTCACTCGCTTGATGAATTGGCGGGCCTGCAAGATGGAGTTGCAGGTAATCTGTGAACGACTGTTCACAACGGCAGCCTGCATGGTCACAGGCTTTCTCATCAGCCATTTCCATCCGGAATCTCCGCAATCGCGGATGCGGAATGGTTAGATCCGGCATTGGAAGTCAACCACTGCTCCGTAGTATTCGTCAACGATCATGCCACACACGCTCCTCATTCCCGATGAAAGCCACACGAAGCTTGAGGATTACCTGGAGTCGCTGCGGAAGGGCAGGGGATGCGCAGGAAAACGCCTGAAAGACAACCTGGCAGGCACCGAGCTGGCGACCCTGACAAAAGCGGAATTTCTCGGCGCGTTGATCAACACCAAATCCCCGCAGATTTTTGCGGAGAGCGCGGTGGCGGGTGACGGCTCGGACTGGAATCTCACGGAACTGGGGATTCTCGGTGACATTTCCATTGCGGTGCCAGTGACAATCTTTGACAACGGTCATCACACGGCTCCGATTCCCCACGCGGAACCTTTCACGGGCACCTTGGTATTCACCCCGGGCGCTTTGCTACGCAATGGCCTGGGGCAGCAACCTGCCGATTGGGTAGAGGTGACCCAAGCGGATGGACAGCTTGATCCAGAGGGCTATTACAACCTCTATGCACGGCGATTGCTACCGGTGTTCC
>CAJCCF010000354.1 GCA_903960845.1 uncultured Verrucomicrobiota bacterium
TCCCGGGGTCGTAGGGCCAGGACCTGCTCGTAGGCCACCGCTGCCCCGGTGAGTTGCTGCGTGGACTGGAGCAGGTGCGCGCGGGTGAGTTGGTAGTCCACACTCTCCGGCGCTAGATTGAGGGCGTAGCCGATCTTGGCGATGGCTTCCTCAAGCTTTCCCTCGGCGACGAGGGAGCGCGCCTGCGCATCGAACGTCGGTGCGGTGCCGCGCAGTTCGCCCAGGGTCTGCTCGGCGCGCCTGCCCTGAAGAAAGGCGTGCGTGCCAAAGGTGACGCCGACGAGCAGCACCGCCGCACTGCCGATGGAGGCCGCTTTGTTACGTTTAACCAGAAGCGTGAACTGCTTCCACGCGCCTGCCTTTTCCGCGCTGGTGGCAAAGCCGCCCTGATAGGCCTCGATGTCCGCGCAGAAGGCGGCCACGTCTTGATAGCGCCGGGCTTTGTCCAGCATGAGCGCCTTCATGACCACGGCTGACAAGGCCGGCGGCACACGGCCACCGGGCAGGTGCGGCAGGGGGCTGATCTTTTTGGCCTCAAGCACGGCGCGCTTCGTGGTCGGCGTGGCTTGGCCAGTGACGGCGCCGAAGGCCGAAGGGGGCGTGATATTGCGACTGATGACTTTTTGCAGCACCTCGTCGAGCGTGGTGCCCTCGACCGGCGGGCGCAGGGTTAGGATGCTGTAGAGAATGCCACCGAGGGAAAAGATGTCCGAACGCGCATCCATGTCGGCGACTTGTCCCATCGCTTGTTCGGGAGACATGTACTGCGGCGTGCCCATGACGGCACCTTCCATGGTGGCATTGAGCGTGGACGCGTTGAATGTGGAATGGAGAGCCGCTGACCCGGAGGGTTTGTCATGGGGCATTCTGATTTCACGCTGTGACAGCGTGGCGTCAGTGCTGGTGCCGAGCAGCTTTGCAATGCCCCAGTCCATGACCAGCACCTCACCAAACTCACCGACCATGATGTTCTCGGGTTTCAGGTCGCGGTGGATGATCTGCTGCGCATGGGCAAAGGCCAGAGCATCGCCCACTTTGCGGAAGATGGTGAGCAGGCGGTCGAGCGTGTAGTGCGCCAGGACCTCCGGCTTCTGCTTGCGCAGATCGTTGAGGATGTCCTGCAAGGTGACGCCCTTCACCAGCTTCATGGTGTAGTAAAGCTGGCCGTCGGAATCCAGGCCGAGGTCGTGGATGGGCACGATGTTGGGATGTTCCAGTCGTCCGAGCACCGCGGCTTCCTGAATGAAGCGCTGCTTCTGTTCCTCACTGAATCCAGCCTCCGAGAGCATACTTTCACGGCAATGGTGCGGCCGAGCTTGCAATCGCTGGCTTCAAGAATGGCTCCCATGCCGCCTTGCGCGATGCGACGACCGAAGATGAACGGCACGGCTGCGGCTGGATTGGCTCCGAGAACCGACAAGCCGGTGGTCTCGCTCTGCGTCCGGGATTCCACGGGGCTGGCCACGATGAGCGTGGCCAGATCAGTCATTTCTCCGTTCGCAGGGCAGGAGGCGGAGTTTGGATCAGAATTCATGGTTGGGCAGCGATGCCTGAGGGTGTCTGGACAGGGCTGTCTTGGCAATCAGGAGTTGTGAAAGCTGATCTAACCAAGGATGAAGCAAAGCAGCCATCCCGCTCCGCCGAGATGGGGCTTCGGAGCTACAAAATGGGGCAGGCAGTGCGGTTTTGAGTTCCCTTGTCTCGTTTCGCGGTCCGGACGGAACGCTTTTCAACGATCTGTTGCTGACAGAGGTAGCAATCAACGTGAGACATCTGTGTCCCGCTGCTCCATCGTTGCTGTCTTGAATTTGGCCCTCATCCTCTTTTCCGCCCTCTCCTTCATCGGTTATGGAATGGCGTGCTTTTTTTCAAACTCCATGAAGCGGGAGTTTCTCCGCTACCGGCTCGGATCGCTGCGCGTGTTGGTGGGCCTTTTGCAATGGTGCGCAGGCACCGGCCTGTTGGCGGGCATGAGTGTTCCCTGGATGGGGCAGGTGGCCGCAGGCGGACTGGCCATGATGATGCTGGTCGCCGTCGTGGTCCGCATCCAAATCAAGGACAGCATGCTGCAAACGATTCCGGCGCTGCTCTATCTGGTGCTGAACACCTATCTCCTGCTGGCGGGATTCTGAACTGCAAGCCGCCTAGAGGAGCGCAATGGCGACGCAAATCGCAAGCACCACGAGAGACGGCACCGCCTTGCTGACCGGATCTTTCACTTTGAGGTGCATGACAAAGGCTCCCAGCATGAGAGCTCCCATGCCGATCGCCGCAGGTTGCGCCGCGCCTGGAATCCAGATCGAGACGAGAAGCGCCAGAGCTAAACCCACTTTGAGAATGCCGATGAGACAGAAGACCGGGAACGGCAACCCATAGACGGCGAACTCCTCGCGCAGCGTTTGAGCATCTTTGCCCCGATAAGCGGTCGATTTGCCGCGACGCAGAAGCCAGACGTTTAGAATGCCGAGCGCAACGATGAGTTTGAGAGCAATGAGGAGATAGACCATGGTGTTGAGGCGATCGATTCGCACATTGGTGCAATCAGGCGCGGTCAGCCTGCTTTACTCTCCGTGATCTGCAAGCTAATACCCTATCCGGGATGTCTCTGAACCAGCCAGGCGCTTCATGTTGTGCGCTTCCAGTTTTCAATAGATTCAAGGGTGAAGGAAATAGATGTCAGGCATTCTGCCCGTCAGTCATTCCTTCGACACCACGCTTCAACGCCCTAAATGTTCCGGGGGACATGCATTAAAGGCGCTCGCGGAATCGGCAGCGCCCAGCGTCCGGATCAACCGCAGAAACCGGACACACCCTCACCGAATTCGGTAAGCGGTACAGCCTTGCCGTTTTCAGCTCTGATTGGCCATGAGATGAGGTCAGCCATTCTTCATGCCGCAAAGAAACAGAGTGGCAGATGCAGCAGCGTTAGAAATCTCCACCCTCTCTGTTTCTCCGCCCCACTGCGGCAAACCAAACTGGCCACGGGTCGTAA
>CAJCCF010000355.1 GCA_903960845.1 uncultured Verrucomicrobiota bacterium
CGATTATCTCTCCAAAGGTTTTTCATTGAATGACAAATGGGAGCTCAATCAGAAAAACACGACGCTGTCCATGGGTCTCAATTATGTCACGGATACCATCGAGGTCATTGGAACCACGGATCAGAGCAAAAAGAACTACGACCTTTTCACCGGGATCACTCAACTGCTGGATAAAAACACGGTGTTGTCCGCCAACTTCACGCTCGGCTACAGCGAGGGTTATCTGAATGATCAGTACAAGTTCATTCAGCGCACGGACATCATTACCATCCCCGGCTTTCCAGGCATTCCGGTAACCAACATTTATCGTGAGAACCGTCCCTCCAGCCGGTTGCGCCAGGTCCTGCAACTTCAGGGGACGCATTTTTTCAGCAAGTATCACGCCGCCCTGGACTCGACGGTGCGCCTATCCAATGATGATTATGGCGTGTTCTCCCAGACTGCGCAGGTCGAGTGGCGGCAGGGTCTTGGCGACAAGTTTGAACTGACCCCGTTTGTCCGCTATTACCGGCAAAATGCGGCAAGTTTTTACCACCAGACGCTGGACAAAGTACCCGTCAAAACGCCGGCCAAATACCCGAACGGATCAGGGCCCAACTATTCGGCGGACTACCGTCTTTCCTCGATGTGTACCTCGAGCCTCGGATTGAAGACGCGTTATCGGGTGAGCGAAAACGTGGCGTTTACCGCAGCTTACGAACTCTATGACATGAAGGGCACCGGCTCCAACCCGGCGCCTGCCGCGGCTTATCCGACGGCCAGCATGTGGACCTTTGGCGCCACGATTCAGTTTTAATTCACCATGGCCAGCCCCGCGATCCAAGTCCCCATCGAGCCTGACAGCCGCGGCGTCCGCAGTGTGTCGTTCCGGGCGCTCGGCACGCCGTGTGCCATTCAGTTTCGTTGTGAGGACCAGAAGACTTCGCTGAAGTTCCTGGCCGATGCTCTGGGATGGCTGGGCAATTTTGAGGCCAAATTTTCGCGCTTCCGCCCGGACTCCATGCTCTCACGGATCAATCAGGCGGCCGGGCAGCGATGGGTGACGATTGACCGCGAGATGGAGCAGATGCTCGACATGGGGGATGCCATGTACTGCCTGACTGACGGGCTGCTTGATCCCGCGATGCTGCCTCTGATCCGGGTTTGGGACTGGAAGGTGGTGCATGAGCGTCTGCCAACGGATGAGGAAATCCGGCAGGCTCTGGACCTGTCCAACTGGAAAGAGGTGGAGCGCAAGCCGGGGAAAATCTTCCTGCCGCGAGCCGGCATGGGTTTGGACTTTGGCGGATTCGGCAAAGAGCATGCGGTGGATCAGATCATCGCCATCGCCCGCAGGCACGGCATTCAGGATGCCCTGGTCGATCTCGGCCGTGACATTTTCGCCATCGGCGGGAATGGCATTCATCCCTTCTGGCACGTGGGCATGCAGGATGGCATTCAAACGGACCGCTGTGTCGGCGGGCTGGCCGTTTCCAATTACGCGGTCTGTGCTTCAGGTGACTATGCGCGCCGCTTTGAGCACCACGGCGTCCGCTATGGACACATTCTGGATCGCCGGACCGGCTGGCCGGTCAGTCATGGCCTGCGCGAGGTGACGGTGCTGGCCCCCACCTGCCTCGTGGCCGGGCTCTACTCCACCTGCGTGTTCGTCCTGGGCTGGAAGGAGGGGCTGCAATTCGCTGAAAGCGCCCCCGGCATCGAGGCTTGCGTGCAGAGCGATCAGGGAATCGCAAGCACCCGGGATTTCATCAAACGCCAGGTCAAAGCCGCATGAATCTTCGAAACACGCCTAACTAAATTTTATGAAACGCATCCTCGCCACCCTCTTCAGTGCCATCTGTCTCAGCTTCACCCCGGCTTCAGCGGCGGAGCCCGCCGTGGGAGCCAGCCTGCCCAGCCTCAGCACCCTGCTGCCCGGAGCCAGCCTGCCCAAGACCTCCGGAAAGGTCATCCTGGTGGACTTCTGGGCATCCTGGTGCGCGCCATGCAAAGCCTCGTTCGTCACCATGGCCCGGCTGCATCAGAAGTATGCCTCCAGGGGCCTCGTGATCATCGGCATCGGCGTGGACGAGACGGCGAAGGATTTCCAGGCCTTTGCGGCCAAGCATCCGGTGGGGTTCACCCTTGCCCATGATTCCAAGCAGCGGGCGGCGGCCTTTTTCAACCCTCCGACCATGCCCAGCAGCTACCTCGTCGATCGCAGCGGCAAGATCCGCCACATCCACAAGGGATTCAAAGGCGCGAAGACCGAGGCCGAGTACACGAAGGAGATCGAGGAACTGCTCGGCCAGTGAATTCAACGAACCCGCCTGCACCATGAAACCTTTGATTCTCTCCCTGGCCGCCATCATGGCGCTCACATTGAGCAGTTGCTCAGGACATCTTGTCCGAGTGAAACCCTACGAGCGCGGCAACCTGGCCAATTCCCTGATGAGTCCTGATCGTGACCTGCTGCTTCTGGCGATGACGTCTCATGCTTATTTTTCACGTGAAGCCAGCTTTGGCGGCGGCGGCGTGGGCGGCGGCGGATGTGGCTGCAACTAACTAAATTTGCTTTTCCAAACACCGCGATGAAAAATCTTCCCATGATCCAGAAGCTCAAAAAGGTCCTGTCAGGCTACAGCTCGCTCCTCCTGCTGTTCCAGCGTTCACCACTGGTTCAGATGCTTTTCCCGGAGGCGAATCTACTGGCCTCGTCTGCCGCGATGAACTCGTCGAGCTTTGTCATCGCGACCGTGGTTGGATTGGGAGCCTATGACAGCGTGGCGGGGGCGACAGCACTAGCCCAGGAGGCCCCATCCCGCGGCTCATTGATCGTGCCCGTGACTTCGGGTGTAGCTTTGGGAGCGCTTTTTCAAGTCACCGGAAGCCCCAGCCAGCCGGAGTCATGGGCCGTCTCTGTTGGCACCCTGCCGGCTGGCCTGACTCTGGCTAACGCCCCCGGCTCAACGACGACCTTGACGGGAACAACCACGGAGGTGGGCGATAAAGTAGTCACGGTAAGTGCGTGGGAATTTCCTAACTTCAAAGGACCCGTTGTATCGAAACAATTCACCATCCGTGTCAGCCCCGCTGCGTCCGTGCCAGCGGCGATCAGCAGTTCCCCGGTTTCGACCACGATCAACAGCGGCCAAACCACCACACTCACCGTCACAGCGACCGGAGATGCGCCACTGACCTATGAATGGTTTCAGGGGGCCAGCGGCACCACCACGACTCCCGTGGGGACCAACTCTGCTTCATTCACCACGCCGGCCCTGACCACCACGACAAGTTATTGGGTCAAGGTCACCAACCCGGGGAATCTCACCGGAGCGAAATCGACCACCGCAACCGTCACGGTGCGCCAGCCCGCAGCCATCGCCACCCACCCCGCCTCAACCACGATCAACAGCGGGCAAACCACGACGCTCTCCGTGGTGGCCAGTGGTTTTGCTCCGCTGAGCTACCAGTGGTATCAGGGCACCAGCGGTGTGATCACGACGCCCGTGGGAACCGACTCCGCCTCATTCACCACCCCCGTGCTGACCGCCACGACAAGTTATTGGGTCAGAGTCACCAACTCGTTGAATCCTACCGGCGCGGACTCGGCAGCGGCGGTTGTCACGGTTCGACAGCCCGCAGCCATCGTCACCCAGCCGGCTTCAACCACGATCAACAGCGGCGAAACCACGACGCTCTCCGTGGTCGCCAGTGGCGAGGCTCCGCTGAGCTATCAGTGGTATCAGGGCACCAGCGGTGTGACCACGACGCCCGTGGGGACCAACTCCGCCTCCTTCACCAGCCCCGTACTTTTTGTCACGACAAGTTATTGGGTCAAAGTCACCAACTCCGTCAATCCCACCGGTGCGAACTCCGACACCGCAGAAGTTACCGCGACGCCTCCCGTGACTCCCGTCATTGTCACGGCCTCACCATTGGCGACAGGAGCCGCCGGCACCAGTTACAATGTCAGTCTGGAGGCCGTCGGCGGCACCTCTCCCTACACCTGGACTCTGAGCAGCGGGACGCTGCCCGCCGGTCTGAGTCTGAGCAGTGCCGGGATCCTCTCCGGCACTCCGACAGTGGCAGGCACCAACACCAGCAACTTCACACTGCAGGTCGAGGACTCCAAAACAACCACCGGCACAAAGGCCTTCAGCCTGAGCATCAGTGACCTCCGCGTCGTCACGACAACACTTCCAACGGCGGTTAAATCGGTACCCTTCATTCACCAACTCAATGGCAGTGGTGGCAATGCGCCCCACGCCTGGTCGGTGAGCACGGGCACCCTGCCCTCTGGCATCACTCTCAGCAGTGCCGGCGTGCTCTCCGGCACTCCGACAAGTGCAGGCAGTTCCTCCTTCACGCTGCGTCTCACAGACGCCGCCAGTTTCTCCGTCAGCAGACAGTTCACCCTGCCAGTCTCGGCCTCTTTCCTGCCGCCCGTCGTTGATCCGGTCAATTTCCCGGTGATCCCCATTGGCACCACCTTTGGTTATACCGTCTCAGCGCAAAACTATCCCAAGACCTTTGCCATCAGTGGTTTGCCGAAGGGCATGAAGTCCGTTCCCGCCACTGGCGTGATCAGCGGCATTCCCGAAGCCGCAGGCGTCTTCAACATCCAGGTCCGCGCCTCAAACACCGCAGGCTCCAGCCCCATGCTCACCACACGCCTGATCATCGAGCCTCTCAATCCAAACTTCGTCGGCACCTTCGGCGGCCTTGTCACCCGTGATGCCACTGCC
>CAJCCF010000356.1 GCA_903960845.1 uncultured Verrucomicrobiota bacterium
CAACGGCCTTTTCTCCTTCTGGCAGGAATACCGCGCAGAACACGCGCTCAATGCTCTGCGCAAACTGATGCCGCATCAGGTCAAGGTCATGCGCGACGGCGTGGCGACACTGGTGCCCGCGCGCGAACTGGTGCCGGGGGATGTGATCTCGCTGCAGGAGGGCGACAGCATCCCGGCGGATGCGCGCGTGGTGGGTGCCTTTGGCCTGCGCATCAATAACGCCACCATCACCGGCGAATCATTGCCGCAGAGCCGCACGGCGGAGCCTCAGCAGGAGGATGACTATCTCAACAGCAAAAACATCCTGCTCGCCGGCACGCAGGTGGTGTCTGGCAATGCGCAGGCCCTGGTGTTTGCCACGGGCGCACACTCGGCTTTCGGTGAGATCGCCAGACAAACCCAGGCAGTGCGCGAACGCTTGTCGCCATTGCAGATCGAGATCGTGAGGCTCAGCCGTCTGGTGGCTGCACTAGCCTTTTTGTTCGGCGTGGTCTTTTACTTCATCGGTCGCAGTTCCGGCCTGTCCACGTTTGACAACCTGATGTTCGCCATCGGCATCATCGCCGCCAATGTGCCGGAAGGTTTGCTGCCGACCGTGACCCTGGCCCTGGCTCTTGGATCGCAACGCATGGCGCGGCGGAACGCACTCATCCGTCACCTGCCCGCCGTGGAGACGCTCGGTTCGGCAACGGTGATCTGCACCGACAAGACCGGAACACTGACGCTCAATGAGATGACCGTACGCGAGGTTTTTATTGCAGATCAGATCATTGATCCGCGCGATCATGCAGCCCTGCAGCAGGCCGCCACGCAGTGCCCGCTGTTCTTTGACGTGGCGTTGCACTGCCATGACCTCAAGGAATCCACGGTCAATGGCCGCAAGGTCATGAGCGGCGACCCGATGGAGGTCGCCCTGGTCGAATTGACAAGGCTGGTGCGACCCGGCAGTCCATGGTTGCCAAAGCTTGGCGAGGTGCCTTTTGATGCGCAGCGCAAGCGCATGTCCTGCGTTCAGCGCATCGGCGAAGACACGAGACTGCTGCTCAAGGGTGCACCGGAGGTCGTGCTGAAACACTGTCTCTTGAGTGACGTTGAACGCGCTGAACTCATCCGGATCCACACCACCATGGCCGGACGCGGCTTGCGTGTTCTGGCGCTGACTTCAAAAGCAGTTTCAAAGGTGGAAATCACCGAGGCGGATGAATGCGATCTGCAATGCCATGGCCTCATCGGTCTGGAGGATCCGCCACGGCCTGAAGTGCCCGCGGCAATGGCCGCATGCAGGCTGGCTGGCATCAAGGTCATCATGATCACCGGCGATCATCCGCTCACCGCGCTGGGCATCGCCCGTGAAACCGGCATGATCCTGGGAACGAATCCCAGCGTGATCATTGGTGATGAACTGCGGCATCTCTCGAACACCCAGCTCCAACTTGCGCTCGATGCTCCGGAGATTTTGTTTGCCCGCGTTTCGGCTGATCAGAAGACACGCATCGTCGCGGCACTGAAACGCAAGCGCCACATCGTCGCGGTGACAGGCGACGGCGTGAATGATGCACCCGCTTTGAAAAAGGCCGACATCGGCATCGCCATGGGCCGCAACGGCACGGATGTGGCGCGTGAAGCGGCCGACATTGTGCTGCTCGACGATAATTTTGCCAGCATCGTCGCCGCCATCGAAGAGGGACGTGCCGTCTTTGCCAACATCCGCAAGTTCCTGACTTACATCCTCACCTCAAACATTCCGGAACTGGTTCCCTACGTCTGCTTTGTCCTGTTTAAAATACCCCTGCCGCTCACGATCATCCAGATCCTCGCCGTCGATCTCGGCACGGACATGCTGCCCGCGCTGGCGCTCGGCGCGGAGCCATCGCGACCGGACACCATGCGCCTGCCGCCGCGCCGGAGGCATGAGCGCCTGCTGGACTGGAGACTGATGCTTCGCGCCTACCTCTGGCTCGGTCTGATGCAGGCCGCCGGAGCGATGACGGCGTTCTTTTTTGTGCTCAAGGGCGGCGGATGGAGCCCCGGACAGATGCTCGGAAACAAGGATCCGCTTTACCTTCAGGCCACCACCGCCTGCCTAACAACCATTGTCGCCATGCAGATCACCAATCTGTTCCTCTGCCGTCATCCGAGCGAGTCTTTCTTCCGCAGTCGCTTCCTTTCCAATCCGCTGATCTTTGCCGGCATCCTGTCCGAATTGATTCTCATTTTGCTCATCGACTACACGTCCGTGGGCAACCAAATGTTCGGCACGGCGCCCATCCCCTTCACCGTCTGGCTGCTGGCCGCCGGTCTGGCGCTTGGCATGTTCGTCCTTGAGGAATTGCGCAAGGCGGTGCAGCGCCGCATGATGAAATCCGCGACATGACAGAGAATCAACAGATCGCGGGATGTCTTGAAGAGATCTCACACATCCTTGCCGAGCACGGTGCCGGTCACTTCCGCGTGCTGGCCTACCGGCATGCGGCCGATGCGCTGCGAATGCTTGAAGAACCGGCCTCCGCGCTGCTGGCGCGCGAGGGATTGAACGGGCTGGAACAGATACCCGGCGTTGGTGACACCATTGCCCATGTCATTCGCGACCTGGTGCTGCACGGACGCTCCGGCATGCTCGAGCGTCTGCGCGGCGACAGCGATCCGGTTTCCCAGCTTGCCTCTGTTCCAGGCATCGGCAAAAACACCGCCTGGAAATTGCATGAGGAGCTTGGCATCGAATCCCTGCAGGAACTTGAAGCCGCCGCGCATGATGGCCGCTTGGCCAAACTCGGCGGCATCGGTCCCAAGCGTCTCGCAGGCATTCGTGACACGCTCGCCCAGCGCCTTGGCCGCCTGCCAAAACCAGTGTCCGCGGCTTCACCAGCCCTTGAGCCGTCCATTGCGGAGATTCTGGACGTGGATCGCCAATATCGCGAAGACGCCAGCTCTGGAAAAATTAAATGCATCGCCCCGAAACGGTTCAATCCCACGGGTGAATCCTGGCTGCCGGTGCTGCACACCATGCGCGGCCAGCGGCACTACACCGCGCTCTTCTCAAATACCGCGCACGCCCATGAACTGGGCAAGACCCGCGACTGGGTTGTCATCTTCTATGATGGCGACGGCACGGAGCGCCAGTGCACGGTCATCACCTCCGCCTTTGGCACGCTTCGGGGCCACCGCATCATTCGCGGACGCGAGGCTGAGTGTGAAAGCTTCTACCGCGTGACCAGTTCACTCAAAAGCGAGGCGAAAACCTCATCCAGCGGCCCGTCCGTGGATAGGCAGACCTTCTCGTCCGCCAGCAGTTCATCAGGCGCCTCGTAGCCGGCACTCAGACGCTTGTAGTCCTCCAGTCG
>CAJCCF010000357.1 GCA_903960845.1 uncultured Verrucomicrobiota bacterium
CGGTGCTCAGCGCATGAACCTTTCACCCGCCAAACCCATGCCCACGCTGATGACACTGCTCGATGAGCGGCGGCCGCTCTCCCCCAGGAATCGCCGCCGTCCGCACTGGTCACAACCATGGATCATCCTCCTGATCGGAATCTCCCTTGGCTGGCTCCTTCATCATCACCTTTCATGAGCTACGATCCAACCGCCGAGAGGTTCCACCGGCTGGTGAAGCAGGGCCGCAATGTCCTGCTCACCGGTCAGGCGGGGACAGGCAAGAGCACCTTGTTGCGCAACGAGATCGACGCTGACGACGAGGAGGTAGCGATCACTGCCTCAACAGGCATCGCGGCGCTCAACATTGGCGGCAGCACCATCCACCGCTGGAGTGGCATGATGCTGGGCCCGAAACGTGGCGAAGATCCGCGCGATCACCTCCGCGAACTCATGCGTGACAAGCGCCAGTCGGTGCGTGCCGGCATGGACCGCATCCGCAACTGTCGTCTGCTGGTCCTCGATGAGGTGTCGATGCTTTCCGGCATCACGCTGGAGTTTTTCGATCTGCTGTGTCGCACCGTGCGGCGTGACCCTGCGCCCTTTGGCGGCATCCAGATCATTGCCACAGGGACTACCTGCAACTGCCGCCGGTGCGGATCAATCCCAGTGAACCCTACGATTGGGCTTTCCTCACGCAGGCATGGAAGCGAGCTGACTTTGCCACGCTGCATCTCACCAAAGTGCATCGGCAGGACGAACCGGATTTCCTGCAAGCTCTGGGTGAGTTTCGCAAAGGCAAAATCTCTCCAGCCAGTGCGGCGCTGCTCGCCTCCCGCGTGGTTCACTTCCCGAATGCCGACACACCACGGCTGTTCACCCACAACACGCAGGTGGACAAATGGAACGCCTACCGGCTCTCCTGCATCGACACGGCTGAAACCGTGTATCAAGCAAGCACGCACGGTCCCGATCATCAGATCCAGTTTCTGCGCAACAATCTGCTCACGCCTGAGCGTCTCGTGCTCAAGCCGGGTGCCCGCGTCATGTTCACCGTGAACAAACCCGATCTGGGTTTTGTGAATGGTCAGACCGGCACGGTCGTCGTTTGCGGGCGTGACGAAGTGCTCGTCGATTGTGATGGAATGCCGATCCGTGTCGCACCCTATGAATGGCGCTTTGATGCACGTGACAAGCACAGCGCCACCTTTGTGCAGATCCCGCTTCGATTGGCTTTTTCGCTCACCATTCACAAAGCCCAAGGCCTCACACTCGACAGCGCCTACATCGACGTGAGAGCCGCACGCGAACCCGGTCAGGCCTACGTGGCACTCTCGCGTTTGCGCACACTCGCAGGCCTCAATCTAAAGGCGTGGTTCAACGGCGTGTTCGTCAGCCGTGCCGCGCTGGAATTTTACGAGGGCATGCCGCCCTCGGCAAACAAAAGCAAAACACAACCATCCTGACAAACACCATGCAATTGACCCCTGTTTCCAAGCATTCAACCTCCCCGGGCCGCGATTCCCGCGACTTGCCGCGTGTCGCCAGACCCGGCATCAC
>CAJCCF010000358.1 GCA_903960845.1 uncultured Verrucomicrobiota bacterium
ACCTCTGTCAAACCGGAGGCCGTGACTCGATAAAGCCGCAACTCGGTCGAGCGCTTGGTGCCTCGTGTCATCACGGCCAGTTGCTTTGAGTCTGGCGACCAAAGAACAGATGTCGAGGTGTCCCCTGCGACAGCGGGATAATGGGCATAGCCTCCAGTATCGGTCGTGCCCACGACAGTCTTCGCTGCTACACTGATGATTTCCAATCGCGGCATTGCACCAGAGTCCACCGGTGCCCTGACGCGAACAGAAAAGTTACCATTCGGTGATTGCCCATTTGCAAGCTCCAAAGTGTCGGACGCAGAGACCGATGAGATAAGCGCTATGGTGGCAAGTGTAAGGACTGTGCGCATCGTTCAGTTTGGGCTAACGACCCGCTGCGGACTAAAGTCCGTGCTCCCTTTGACGCCGTGCCCACTTTGACGAATGCGAAAGGACGGACACTTCATCACTCCAGCGGACAGCTGTGCTGCCCTCGTAGGACGAGTGTGGCTTTGGCCCGCTCGTCACTCAGCGTCTCGCCGACACCAAGCCACCACGATCTTGACCTCAAGCGTCATCTCGCACCCCTCAACGCGCCTGCATCAGGGCGGGGTTTGCTGCTCCAGTGGCTGTCTCTGCGCATGAACTGTCTGGCGCATTCAGATGTGGAATCCTTGAAAAGGCTTGGCATCATCCTTTCCAATCGAAGAAACCTTTTTGCCTAACCATGCCAAACGTATCTTATTCGACGATCGACACAGCCACGGGAGACTTTGCGGCCACTGCACCGGAAGGTTTTCAAATGAAGCCGCTGGAGTCTTATGAACGCACACATCACACGTTCAATGACACTCGGCTCACGCGGGCGCTGAACTTTTTGCAGAACATCGTTGAGGGCATTTTGATGAAGTTCTCAGCAGTCGGTGATCTGCCGGTCTTTGAGGTGAAGAACTTCCCCTGGGTGGAGGGGGTTGAGGCTGACTGGAGGAAGGTCCGCGCCGAGTTGGACACGATCATGCAGTATCGCGATGCGATGCCCAGCTTTCAGGACATCGTCAAAGAGGTCAGTGCCATTCAGAATGATGACCAGTGGAAGACCTTTTTTCTCCGCAGTGTCGGCATGGATTGTGAGGAAAATGCGCGCCGCTGTCCGGAGACGATGAAGGTGTTGGAGAAGATTCCCGGATGCACCACGGCTTTCTTTTGCATCCTCTCGCCGCATAAGCATATCCCTGAGCATCGCGGTCCCTGGGCCGGTGTGCTGCGTCTGCATCTCGGTCTGCTGGTGCCTGAGCCCGCGCGGCAGTGCCGGATCCGCATCGCCAATCAAATCCATCCCTGGCAGGAAGGTCGCTGTCTCATCTTCGACGACACCTACAACCATGAGGTCTGGAACGACACGGACGGTTACCGCGTGGTGCTGTTCATCGATTTCGCCCGCCCGCTGCGCTGGCCCATGAATGTCTTCAACAGCTGGCTGATGAACCTCAGCACGCTTGCTCCGTTTCTCCGTGAAGCCAAGTGGCGGCAAAAGGCGAGCGAGAAGAAGTTCTGGGAGGCTTTTGCAAAGAAGGCCTGAAGCGTCTCAGCTGCCTCTCTGCTCCATTGCGGCGACTAAGTGTGTCTCGGAAAGTATTTCTGAAATGACAGACAGGAGCGGTCCACGCGCCTTTCATCACGCTGCGCCGCAAGACGCTGCCAAAGGTCACGTTCCCAGGGCCCTCATGAAATTTTCTCCACGTCTCAATTGCCTCTCCCTTGGCCTGCTGGCTCTTTTGCTGACTCCTGTGCTTCACGCTGGCACTCCGGTTTATAAGCCGGAGTTGTTTACGACGACCAGGCTTGTCTATGAGGACAGCTTCGACGGATCGCTGAACACTGACTTCTGGGAGATCAGGCAGAACACCACCTGGGCAATCAAAGACGGCATTCTCACCGGCAGCCCGTCCTCAAAAGAGTTTCAGGACAAGAAGAAGGCGAGCGATGATCCCTCCCATGCCGGGTTGAAGCCCGTGATCTGGCTCAAGAAGGTGCCGGAGAATTTCGTCTGCACGATGCGTGTTCGTTATGACGCAAAGGCTTACCAGAAAGGTTTCCCTCTGCTTGATCTGGGGCATCACATTCACACCCTCAGTTTCAGCGAAAAAGCCACGAAACTAACGATCAAAAAGAATGTCGAAACGCTCGCGGTCGAGTCGCCGCTCTTCACGCTCAATCAATGGCACGATATTGCCATCGAGCTGAAGAAGGGCACGCTCATTCTAACCATCGATGGCAAGAAGCATGTCTTCGAAAGCAAGAACATCGACATGACAGGGCAGGCGCAGATCGATTTCAAGGCCGTCGATTTCGGCGGATGCCTGATCGATGATATCAAGCTGTGGGAAGGGAAGTGAGAATTGGCGAAGAATCCTTCAGCCCACGCCGACTCACTTCCGAAAGTTCGTTATCGTCGTACAACGCAGCCTCGAATTCAGGCTCGCTTTTTTTACGGATCCCTGAGAACTTGAACTTATGAATGCCTTCTTGCACCACACCGACATGAAATTTCTCAACCGCCGTGAGATCCTTCGCGGTTTCGGTGCCTCGGCCGTTCTTGCCGCTTTTCCAGGTTTGCGCGCGGCCACTGCGGACAAGGATTCCCTGCCCATGCAGTTCTTTAAAAGTCTCAGCGTGGAGCAGCACGCCAAGATCGTCCTGCCGGTGGATCATCCGAAGCGCCAGTATGTGAGCAACTGGTGGTATATCTGTCCCGATCAGCGGCTGCACACGTTTTACACCAAGGACCAGCAGGACCTGGTGAAGCAGATCTTCGAATCACTGCATGCTCCGGAGCATCGCGAAAAGATGACCTGGCAGGTGCAAAAGGATCTCATGGGCCAGATCAAGAACACGCCCTCCGTCGGTTTCTTCGGCACTCCGGCGGACAAGGATTTCGAGTTCATCTACACCGGGCATCACGTCACGCGCCGCTGCAATGCCCACACGGACAAAGGCATGGGATTCCTCGGCGAACCCATCTTCTACGGCAACTTTGCCAAAGCGTTTCGCGAGACCAAGGATCATGAGGGCAACCCTTTCTGGTATCAGGGGCTCCTCTTCAACGAGTTCTACAGCGCCCTGGACGGCAAGCAGCAGGAGAAGGCGCTCGTCGGTCGCGAGCCACGCAAGGAAGATCCCGCCACCGTCATCCAGAAGCGCAAGACCGATCTCCCCGGCATCAGCGGCGCGGACCTAAGCAAGGACCAGCAGGCCAAGCTTCTCGAAACCATGCGGCGCATGCTCGCATGCTTCAGGCCTGATGATGTCGCCGCCACGATGAAGACCATCGAGGACAAGAAGGTCGTCGAACGGGTCTTCATCTCCTGCTACGGCGGTGCTTTCGACATCGGCAACGACAAGGTCTGGGACACCTGGCAGATCGAAGGGCCGGACATGGTCTGGTACTTCCGCGGCGTGCCGCACATCCACGGCTACTTCCACCTGGCGGCGTGAGTGAATCACTGACCGGCTCAGACTTTCATCATCTCTGACAGCTGCTTCGTCGCGATGCCGATGGGGCGGTCGAGCGGAACACCGGCGCAGGTGAGCAGTGTCGTGAGCAGGTCGCCTTGATTGCCTTTGACGCTGTTGATGAAGCGGCCGGTGTTGATGGAGCCGCCGCCTTTGCCGGCAATGATGAAAGGAAGGTTCTCGCGGGTATGTTTGTTGCCGTCCTCGAGTCCGCTGCCCCACATCATGATGCAGTTGTCCAGCAGGGTGCCGTCGCCTTCACGCAGGCTGGCCATCTTCTTCACCATGTAGGCGAACTGGTCGATGTTGAACTTCGTGATCGCGGCGACTTTGCGGACCTTCTCGGCCTCGTTGTTGTGGTGCGTGGGGCCGTGGTGCGTGTCGCTG
>CAJCCF010000359.1 GCA_903960845.1 uncultured Verrucomicrobiota bacterium
ACTTCTACCACCCGGCGATGAACCAATGACACGGCTTTTCGCAGGCAAATCGCCGATGGTCAGAATCCAGACCACTGGCCAGCAGCTTGGTCCAAATGTCACGGGTGGTGAGTCAGTCGTCCAGTTGCTGGATCAACCAAGAAGCCAAGGCCTGACCGGATATGGCTGCCATCAGGGTGAACCGCCCAGACCTCACCGTCTCTCATGTATGTCTGCGTGTGCACTTCATTGAGCACGGCCTGCCGATTCCCATGGGCTGGTTTGAAGGTGGGCATTGAGACGGCCGCCTTGAAGACTTCGTCCCACGGTTTTCCGACCTGTTTCCACAGCCACCTGGTGATGCAGACAAACTGCGTGTAGCTGGATGCATGGAGTTCAGCCCAGCTGTCTGGCAAGTGGTTGGGACGTCGATGGGCTCGGACGTGAACCGGCATCTCTTGGTCCAGGGTGGCGTGGTATAGACGGCGCTCCTGCTGGGTGTGAGGAGCCGTACGGCACCAATGTTTGGGCAAATTTCGAAGGGTCCGTGACATACGTGTTCGTTCGAGTATTCCAGACGTGGTGGCTATGGCGGGGCTTCAAAGGGTGCTTACCAGACGGTCAGAGGAGGATCAACCTCAATGGGGATGTGTCTGATCTTGGTTTTGTCCCACCCCATGATTAAGCCAAAAAGGGTTCATGGCTGAAACCATGAACCCCTGGGTGGGACATTGGCTGGCTGACCCTTCAGTTATTCATGGGGTCACCCTGCGGCTCTTCGGTGACAGACTCCCCTTCGGCGGCTTCTGGCTGGGCGAGAACAACCTCCAGGCCGGACCGGATATACTTTCGCCCGCTGAAGCGTGTTAGGTGTTTCAGTAGCTGGACTAAGATGTCAGCGTCCTTCCTGGTGACTGTGGTTGCCACAGGTTGGTCATCAATGATGAGGGTGTAGGCTGATTTTCCAGCTTTCTTGACCTCGTAGGTAACTGGTGATTCCCGTACTTTGGCGGGTGCCTCAGGTGCGGATTCATCAGTGGCGTTTTCGACCATGGACGTGTCCTCGGTCTCTTCGGTGGAGTTGGTAAATTCGGCGTTCATGCCGGAGAGCCCTTACAGCTTGTTTACACGCGTCGGACACGCTTTTTTTCTCTCGGCCTGACGACGAGTAACCACGGTATGAGAAACCTCACGCCGGGGCGCATTTTCGAAGGTGATCTCGCGTGAAATTTTTCTGAGCCAGCAGCAGACCGGATGCGCTGGCGTCATTTCTGCCGGCCATTTTCTCGCAGTGGCCAGGCCCTCCCACGGGTCATCCAAAGCCGAACCATGGTGGCCTGGAGATGCCAGATGATGACTGGCCGTGCGCCAACCAGCCGGGCAGCCAATCGGCGCGCCTGGATGTCACCGGGCGCTTCTTTTAGGTGGCCAGATGAAGCCGTCAACTTCCTGGCGAGAAAACATCCATGGCAGTGCACTTCAGCTTAGCCAGTACCTGCTCAAGCTTTTGGACCGTGATGCTCTGTTGGCAGTTTTCCAGCCGGAAAAGAGTGGAGGCAGACAGTCCAACTTTGCGGCCAAAGGATGCGTAGGACTCAGAGCCTCTCCTCCGCTGGAGAAACTCGGCCACACGCTGATCCATACCTTTGCGCACCCAGGCACATTGCCGAGGCAGATATTCCGGATGCGGAATGATTTGGTTTGACGGCCTTGCACATGAGCGTTAGCCCCAGCTGAGACCCGCCAATTCCATGCCTTTAATTGACCGCATCAAATCTCACGCCGCGCATGTCGCTAACCTGACCTACGGGCAATCCGGCGACGGTCATCGATTCACGGTGGTGCCGACAAGGCCTCCACTGACTGAACAGCGTGGCGTTTACTTCCTGCTGAGCCACAACGACACCCAGATCCAAAAGGTTGGGTTGACCAATGGGAAGGGCGGCTTAAGGAAGCGGATGCGGGGCTATGAATGCCTGTACCCGGGCTATGCTGAAGACGCCGACCCAACGGTGGCGTTGTGGCATCGAATTATGACTGGACCGCTCCAAGGCCGGACGCTGAGCCTTTGGTTCATTTCCTTGTCGGCATTCACAACGGTCGAAGTTCTAGGGAATTCCCTGACTGTATCTTGTGACCCGCACCCAGAGGTTGAACGTATTCTGGCAAGGGAGGCTGAGGCCTGCGGCCAACCGCTCCTCATGAGCAGCCGCCAAGCATGTGGTGACGGGACGGCGGTTGGCGGTGGTAATGGTGGCCCCGTTCCACCTGTGCCTCCTCAGCCTCAACAACCACTGCCGCCGTTTGAGCCCGGCTCCTTCGCCGAGTACTTCTACACCCGCTTCCCATCTGACTTGCGGCGGATCAAGAAGCAGGAGCCCAACCCCATTGTCCGGGATGAAATCATGCGTGATCCCTCGGCCATCTTTTTCGGTGGGCTTGATTGGGAAAGCGTAGAAGCCGATCTGGCAAAAGTGCCGTTCGAGAACCGTGGGAGATTTGTCCTCAGCATCTTCATGGTCACCCTGACGGAGCAGGTCATCTACACGTACTTCCGCAACCACTACGAGATGTGGCGTGCTGGGACTGGCTTTCCCAAGTTTGGCTGGTCCGGGTACGGCCCCCATCATGAAAACCCGTTCATCCTGCTTTGGGCACCTGAGCGAGAGGGGGCCATTCAGCCCAACGTGGTGCTGCCGCTGCTGCCAGAGTTTGTCCGGTTCTACCTTGAAGCCACGGCCAGCTATTTCCAGCAACACCTGCCTGCCATCCAGATGAGCGACTTCCTCTGGGGGCTGATGGGTGATCCGGAGTACCAGTTCAACAGGGGTGCCGTCGCACCAGCGTTTAGATCTCACTTCGAGGAGGCTGGTGCGCACCTGGTTAGGGGTGGGCAATAAAAGCTCGGCTAGGAATTCTTTCAACCCAGCGAAGACCCGCAGAGGCTCCGTCACCAGTTGGCCTCGTTGCCGAAGTATCTGACCACATGGTCACGCATCTGAGTGAAGTTTTCTGGAGGATTGAGGAGAAACTGACGGATGGCCTCCGCCAAAAGATTTGCAACGGCGTTGTCGGAAAGGTTGGCGAAATTCGTGTTGGGTTCAATCTGCCACATTGCTACCGACCCAGTTTCATCGGGTATACCATGGGTTGGCGCAGGACATCCGAATTCACGGGCAGATGTGCCTAAGGCGTTAAACCGTTCACGGTGTTCTGGACTGTGACGCAGCCTTAGAAGCAACCGTGCCTTACCGCTTTCGAGGACATGGATTTCGTACAAGCCAACATATTGGCGAACGCCATACATCGACGAAATCTCCGAACGTTTCTTGGCCTGATCAGGCCAAAGATGAATACCTCCTTGGATCGTTGGCTCAAGATCCCAGCCGATCGGAGGAGTCGTAACCAGTGCATCACGCAGTGCGGAGTATCGCGGCATGGTGATTAGTGAAAAAGCTCGGCCTGAATTGTCAACGGCAGCGTTGATTCCCGTGGGTGTGGGGTGGTGGGTCGCCAGAGATAGATCCTTTCATTTATATCTGACTGATTATTTTAATATTTTATTATTAATAAATTTTATAGTTATAATCAGCCAGCACCCCTTCTTTAAGATTTTTGCCGGCCCCTTTGGCCCACTGTGATAGAGGCCCATGCCTACGATGGGGCGAATTAAAGCCTGCTGCCTGGGTGCCAAGAGCCGAGTGACGGCTGCGACGAAGGAGCTGGCGGCCCGAGGGGGCGAGGCGGCTGGGCGGCGGGCTGAAATGAGCCTGGGATGGGGTTGGTACTGACAATTACCCATGCTGCCGTGAAGGCCGCCGGGGTATCTCCGGCGTGTTTTTAAAGGTCAGGCTTGACTGTTGGTTGGGGTGACTGGGAGCCAATGGCGTCTCTGGCGTCCAATCTTTAACCCACTGCGACCGGTGAAGGCATCCCCCAGCCCGTGGGGACGTGCGCTGGGTACAGCGACGAGGGCTCCCACACGGGCTGGTACTGGGTTTAGGCCCCGGTTGGCGCGGTGGGTGGGGTATCGACTGTTATTGGGCTTGATTTGAACTCGTGGGTTGCGGCTTATCTTTAATCCTTAGTCACCTTAGATACTTCGGCCCAACTTTATGGTGGATTGCGGCTGGAATCTTTTCGGCTGGTTCGTGCTACCTATGAATACCAAAGAGTGGATTGAAAAACTCAGTCAAGACAATGACACCCCAGTCCGCGAACGGCTTCGTGCGGCGGTTCAGCCATCAGGAATTCTTCATTCTTTGGATGTGTCCGTGGACCGTTTGGTCGAGCGCCTGAAGCAGCCCGCCTTGCCCAGCGGTAGTTTTCTGTGGTTGCAACTCAGTCCTGGCCTGCGCTCCCAGATCGACAAGCAACTCCAGAAGGGTAGGGGTTGGATTTCTAATGGCACAGCGCGCGACCTGGTTGAGGAGCTCAACATGGTCCTTTGTCAGCGGCAGCTTTGGCTGGAGAAGGCGTTCAAGAAGACTCCTCTTCGGAAATCGACGCAGCGGTTGTGCAGGATTGCGGCCGACCTTAGATCGAGAGGGGTCGCCAATAGGGCGGTCCTCGAAGAGGTATTTCCAGACTGCTTCGATCAGCGCGATTCTCACGTCCTTCTTGAGGAGGACATCGCTCTTGAAAAGAAGGCGCAGGCTGCATTGCAGTCCGAGCTCGAGGCCAACTGGTGGCACTTGCTGCTTCGCTGGGATTTCCAAAACCTGTTGGATCGCGAAGGCTCAGGAGCTGCGCTGGATTTTTGCCGCCAGAAACACAACATCCGACTCCCCGGCTGTTTTGAAATCCGGACTTGGTGCGAGCTGCGCGCCAAGACTCCTGCCGGCCGGAAACTTCTCTCCTTGCTAGTTTCACCTCGCTACCTGGTTCAGCGGAAATCGACCGCTGTAGACGAGGAGGAGGACTTGCGGGGAGAGACTATAAAGCCCAGCAAGGATGCGCGGTCTGGCGCGGTGCAGGGGGGGAAGATCAGGCGTAGATTTCCATCTCCCCTGTGGCGGTTTCACTTTGTTCAGCGGGAGCTTCGCCGTGGACAAATCGGTGCGTTGTTCTTGAGTTATTTCGGTGACTTGAATGTTTCCCGCCTCAGTTTGATTCGCAGCTTCGAGTTCAGTCCCCAAGCACTTCAGGCTGTTGCGGAAATTGGGCGACTGATTAACGAGGATGCCAGCCAATGTTTCGCTGAAATCACGAGGTCAAAAAAGAAGAATGCCGGTGAGGGTTTGGTCGTTAAGCCAAAGAGAATAATCCGCCGAGGGAGTGGCCGGATTCCAGTCGGTGATGTGCTTTTGAAACGGGAGGATTACTTCTCGCGGGCGTTGAAGAACCCCCGCTTCAAGGCCTCGGGTTTAATTAAGGATGTGTCTGGACACCCAGACACGGAGAGGAAGCGCGCCGACGAAATGATCGCCTTGGCGAAGAGGACCCGTGAGGTCCTTCGCGGTCCGTAGGTGTTCGCTGACATGGGTCTGGTTTGAGCTTCACGCGTGGGCAGTCACCCACGCGTTTTTTCTTTC
>CAJCCF010000360.1 GCA_903960845.1 uncultured Verrucomicrobiota bacterium
GCTTTTGGCTGTTTTGCGCCATTGCGCTCCGAGCTTGAAGGCGCGGCGGGTCATGGCGTCATCCGGCAGCGAGCCCACGGTGCTGCGCCAGTCTTTTTTCACGGGAGGCTGTCCCAGCACTTTCTCACGCAGCGCCGCAAATTCCGACTCCAGCGTGGCAAGCCGTTTGCTGACCGTGGGGCGTTTGGCGGATGCTTTGCTCATGCGGAGAGGCTAGCAGCCGAAAGAGAATTGCTCCAGCTTTTTTCATGGGCAGTGACGATGCACTGCGCAGGTGCGCGCAAACCCACATTTTGCTCGCCCATTACCGCCAGATGCGTGTAAACCAACAGCCATGACCGCCAAAGTCCGTGATATTCCGGCAAAACCATCGGATATAAGGCTGCTGACAAACCTCACGATCTGTGAATGATCTTCAATGTTCGGCCAACCGCCAATGTCCATCGCCATGCGAACCGTCTTCATAGTGTTGCTGTTATTGGTGAACTTCTTGAGGGCAGCAGAGCCTGCAGACCTTAGGTCACTCAAGACTCTGCTCGTTGGTGAGTGGACTGAGATCACATTTTCTATTGCCGCAGGCTGCGATTGTGTTGGCACGATTCAGAATGGCATCAGACTCACGAAGGGAGCCGATGGCGTAGCTCTACTTGAGTATGGGGCATTTGGAGCGTCCGAGAAGCTCGGAAAGCCTGCGAGGCTGAACGGCGTGGACACGAAGCAGGTGCTTGACGGCATTCTACTCCATTACTCAGCCGGAGGTGAGTTGAGTCAGCAGGTGAGCGCAGCACTTCCGAGAGGAGATCGTGACAGCCTTCGGATTGTCGTTCATGTCAGAGCCACGCCGCTGAACGACTCATGGATTAGAGTTTTGCGGGATAGTGAGTCTGTTTCCACTTGGATCACCCGTATGAAGACTCTTGCCGTCCTCAGACGATGAAGCCACAACAAACCAACGTCGCTTGACATTAAAGGGTGCATTGCTGCGAGGAACGAGCCAGCAAATGCCCCTCTGGTTGAACACTGCCTTGCCGCGATGAGCGGCATCACTCAAGCGCAGCCATCCCGCAGAGCTTGCGCAGGAGGATCACCCCGGCTTTAAACACTTGGCCGCTGGAGTGATCATGTGTCTGTCCCTTCGCATTCATCGAAGTGGGCGCTGCATCAAATGGAGCGCGGACTTTAGTCCGCAGC
Organism: uncultured Verrucomicrobiota bacterium; assembly: GCA_903960845.1. Taxonomy (GTDB): domain Bacteria; phylum Verrucomicrobiota; class Verrucomicrobiia; order Verrucomicrobiales; family Verrucomicrobiaceae; genus Prosthecobacter. Next base: position 1,192 of record CAJCCF010000360.1, read on the forward strand.
GGGTCGTTGGAGGAATGAAGTTGGGAAGAACGTGCGGTGTTGTGGGGGAGGCGGAGTGCTGCGGATTGAAAGTCCGCGCTCCTCAGAGCTGCGATGCCGTCGGTGGAGCGCGGGGAAGGGGCGCGAGATGATGCTTGGTGTCAAGATCGTGATGACTTGGCGTCGGCGGGCCGCTGATAGACGAGCGGGCCAAGGCCACACTCGTCCTACGAGGACAGCACGGCTGTCCGCTGGAGTGATCATGTGTCTGACCCTTCGCATTCATCGAAGTGGGCGCGGCATCAAATGGAGCGCGGACTTTAGTCCGCAGCGAGTCGTCGGAGCAATGAAGTTGGGGAGAACGTGCGGTGTTGTGGGTGAGGCGGAGTGCTGCGGACTGAAAGTCCGCGCTCCTCAGAGTTGCGATGCCGTCGGTGGAGCGCGGGGAAGGGGCGCGAGATGACGCTTGAGGTCATATCGTGGTGGCTTGGTGTCGGCGAGACGCTGAGAGACGAGCGGGCCATGGCCACACTCGTCCTACAGGGCAGCACGGCTGTCCGCTGGAGCGATCCTGTGTCCTTCCCTTGGTTCCGCGCTGGCTTGAAAACCCCCGCCTCCCCTCCTATTCCAGCCAGTTCTCGAACTTCAGTCCGGGCACTTTGGTGAAATCTCCCGTGTTGCGGGTCAGCAGCCTGGCATCATGCGCGAGTGTGATCGCGGCGATTTTGAGGTCGTTTGTGCCGATGCGCACACGTTGCTTGGTGAGGCTCTCAAACGTGGCGTCCGACTCCTCATCCAGCGGGAGAATGGTCCATCGTGCGAGGTTTTCAATGGTGCGTATCAGGCGGGCGTAGGCGGTGATCTGGTCGCGAGGGCGCTTTTGGCGCTGAATCTCCGCCAGCCATCCGCGCAGTTGCTCCTCGCACGTCACGGCGGTGAGCACGGCATCCTCGCGGCTTTGTTCCAGACGGCTCAGGAGGCGCAGCCCGGCCGGGGAGCGCACCTCCAGCTCACTCAGGTGATCTGTGTCGAGCACCAACATGAGGATCAGGCGCTTTTGGCTGTTTTGCGCCATTGCGCTCCGAGCTTGAAGGCGCGGCGGGTCATGGCGTCATCCGGCAGCGAGCCCACGGTGCTGCGCCAGTCTTTTTTCACGGGAGGCTGTCCCAGCACTTTCTCACGCAGCGCCGCAAA
>CAJCCF010000361.1 GCA_903960845.1 uncultured Verrucomicrobiota bacterium
CCGCTGTCCATGGTCAGTGCACCCATGGTCACGACACACTTGTAATAGCCGGAATCGTCAGCCGTCATGCCGGTGATTTTCAAGGCAGGCGTGCCAGTGCCTGAGAAGCGGCCGCCATCCGATTTAGGTGTGCCGTCCTTGAACCAGCGATGAACCAGATTCGGCCCGGCGGTGGCCACGGTGATGGTGGTGGTGGAATTGGTTTTGAAGTCCAGCGTCTTTGAAACCGTGTCCACGATGCCCACCTCTGCGGGCTCGCTGAAAACGATGCCCAGGGTGTTGGTGGCGCGCAGATTGTAACTGCCGCCGTTGATGATGTCAGCCTTGGGCAGCGTGTAGATGTTTTTGGTGGCGGCGCCGACGGGCACGCCATTCTTGAGCCATTGCAGCGCAGGTTGCGGTGAGGCGAAGAAGTTTGAAGTGAGCGTCAGGGCGGCACCGCGCGCGAGCATCCGGGACACTGGCTGCTGAGTCACGCGGGGCTTGAACTCGTCATCAAGCAGGGTCATGACGTGAGTCGATGGGAGGCCGAGAGCGACTGAGATGGCGGCGGGTTTGTTCAGGGTGAGCGTGATGTTTTTCGTCACCTCGGCGATGGTGTCCTGGAGGATGTTGATTGAAAAATCCGCCTGATCCTGGCCGGCGGCAAAGGTCACGTTGGCCAGACCGGTGGTGTAGTCTTTACCGAGACCATTGGCTGCCGTGCCGCCGATGGTGATGGGGATCGTGACCGCAGCCACCGGTGGTGGATCAAGGATGGCGCGCACCTTCACGATGCCGTCACCCTCCGAGGCGATCGAAGCGTTGAGTGCGAAGGAGACCTGCTTGACCGGCTGCAAGTCAGAACCAAAAGCCGGGCTGGTGACTGAAACTCCGCCAGCCCCGATGCGCTGAACCCTGAGCCGGATGTATTGCACCGGCACATCATCGACCGAGGCGGTGGAAAAGACTTTCAGGAGTCCTGCGGTGTTGGCGACAACGACGATGTCGGCCTCGCCACTGCGCCAGGACACGAGATCGGTGGAGACTTCGACGATGTACTGCACATCACGACGGATGCCTTTGCGCGGCACGGAGAGGCCGAGGTAGTTTTTGTCCTGCACCAAATCACTGGTCGAGGTGGCAAAGAGCCCGATCTGACCGCTCCCGGAATTCACGCCTGCTTCAGCGGAAATCAGCTCGATTGAGGGCGTCGGTACATCTTCGGTCGAGAAGACTTTTGGATCAAGATCCAGCGCATATTCAATCAGGTTGGCAAAGCGGTCATGGTCAGGATCCGCCGTATCATCACTGATTTTTGGATCACGCAACTCGGCTGGGTTGGGGAAGTTATTGAGCAGCCAGGAGTTTGCCGAACTGCCGGATCCGAGTGTGGACAACAGGTTGGTGGTGGTGGCCCCGAACCCGAGCACGAACTGCGGCGTGATGGACCACGCACTGCCATCGCCCAGGAAGCCGTTTTCACCATTGCCCCAAGCCCAGAGGGTGCCGTCCACACGCACGGCCAGGATTCCTCCCGCACCGACTGAGAGATCAATGATTTGTGAAATGCCATCCACCTGCGCCGGGGTCGAGGCACTCAGCTCGCTGTTTGAAAAGCGTCCAAGCAGTCCCGAATAAAGACTCCAACCCCAGACGTTGCCATCAGCATCCAGCCCCATGACGACATCACCGCTGAGCTCGATCCGGCGCAGAGCCGGAGTCCCGGGAACCCGGGTCGGTGTGAGAACAACGGGACCGGCGGCGACCGGGCTGGTGATGCCGCCGCCGAGCCCCCAGACCCAGACGCTGCCATCGGCCTTCAGGGCGGCGTTGGCTTCACCGCCTGAGCGGATTTGGATGATCTCCGAGAGGCCGCTGACCTGAACGCGCGTGAGCTGGTCGGCCGTGTTGCCATTGCCGAGCTGTGCATAGTGATTGGCGCCCCAGGCCCAGACGGTGCCGTCATTGCGCAGCGCCAGACTGTGTGCACCACCGGCAGCGACCATGACGATGCCTGATAAACCCGGCACGGTGACGGCCTTGGAGCGCGTGGTTGTCGTGCCATCACCGAGCTGGCCGCGATGATTGCGACCCCAGGCGCGCACGGTGCCGTCGGCATTCACGGCCAGGCAGTGGAGCGAGGCTTCATAGGGCCCGTCCGAACTGCCGGGTGCCGGCGAGTGGATGCCGGGGCTGACGGAAAAGGACAGCACGCCAGCCACGTTCAGCACCGGGATGGCATTGACCGGTCCGGGCGCCGTTGTGCCGGCGGGGATGCCGATGGTGCCATTGCCAAACTCACCCCATGCATTGTCCGCACCCCAGGCGACGAGTGTTCCCGCAGGCTTGAGGGCGAGCACGAAGTTCCGGTTTGCTGAAACCTGCAAATCCGACAGACCATTTGCAGCGGCATAGGCGGCTGGCAGTTGAGAGAGCTGAGTGGCACCGGTGAATCCCCAGGCCAGCCAGGTGCCCGTCTGCTGTTTGACTGCTGCGGAAAGGGCCTGACCGGAACGTGCAATGGTCGCTCCCGAAACGCCGGGCACCTGCACCGGCAGGAGTGACTCGTCGAGACGTCCGCCACCAAGTTCACCGCGCTGGTTTCTGCCCCAGGCGAGGATGTCGCCGGAACTGAGCAGCACGATGCTGGACTCGCGCCCGGTGGCCATGGCACCGACGCCATCTTCACCCAGGCCGGGGATTTCCTGCGGGCGGTTGGAGAGGTACTGAACTCCCGTGCCGAGCTGGCCGAGATCATTGCGGCCCCAGCTGAACAAGCGGCCGATGATATCCACACCGATGGCGAAACCATTGCCTGCCGAGATGGCCGTCATCGCTGAAAGCTCACTGTAGGCAAGGGGTGTTGCGGTGGTGGCCGGGTAGCCGGTCTGGGTCTCATCACCATCAAAGTTACCCCACCATTTGACGGCCCCGTTCCCCAGCACGGCATACGCGGTTTGATAACCGGCGGCGATGTGACTGATATTGGTTAGGTCAGTCACCTGCACCGGAGTGAGATTCGGCGCGGCGGTTTCAGCGAGCCCGATGCGGTGTCCCCACTGCCAGACGGTGCCGTCACTCTTCAATGCCAGCGTGTAGCGGCTGCCGGCGGCGGTCATCACAACGTCGGTCACCACGTCGCTGATGGAATCAATCACGTTCACCGGAGTGAATTGATCATCCTGCGTGCCGTCACCGAGCTGACCACGCTCATTGCGACCCCAGGTCCAGACCGTGCCGTCGACATTCACCACGGTGACATGCGCACTGCCGGGCAGGCCACCGGCAGAGATCCAGGCGGCCTGCGGGCCGGGCGATTCATCAGTCCAAAGCCCGGTCACTTGCACTGGTTCGGGATGCGCGTCGAGATCGGTGCCGCCGGTGGCGAGCAGGCCATCACTGTTGCCGCCCCAGGCCCAGACGGTGCCATCATTCTTGAGCATGAAAGCGGTGCTCCCCGTGGCAGCGACCATGACGGCGTTCTCCGAATCTGGAACATCCACCGGCGTTGAACTTGAATAGCCTTGCGCAGCATTGTTTTCGACACCCGGCACCTGGCCGTAGTAACCCCAGCCCCAGGCTTTGACGCTGCCTCCCTTGATCGCCAGGGTGAAGGCATCCCCTTTGGCCACCTGACCGGACAGACTGAGGCCGATGCTCAGCGCTCCGGTTGTCGCACCCGTGCCCCCACCAGTGCTGCCGCCGGATTCCACCAGCAAAGGCTGGTAAAGTTTATCGAGCATGCGCGCCAAATCGAGCCGCCCGCCGCTCGCGCACTTGCCGGAGAGTCCATTCGTTGGATTCACGTTGTCGAGAATGATCTGACGGATGTGGCGCGGATCTTCGACGTTCGGCTGCCACATCGTCAGCAGTGCCGCAGCGCCTGACACCATGGGTGCGGCCATGCTGGTGCCGCTGAGTTGAAAGTAGCCGTGATTGAGGCTGCCTGAATCCGGAATAAACTGATCAACGGTGGCTAGGGTAGCCTTCCAATAGGTGCTCCAGATGCGGGAACCCGGAGCAAACAAGTCCACGGTTTGCGCGCCGAAATTTGAGAAACCCGCCGCCGCGTCAAGCGGGTCGCTGGCACCGACACTGATGATGAAACCGCTGGGGGTGCAGGCCGGGTAGGTGGGAGTGAGATCATTGTCCTTTCCCAGATTCCCCGCCGCCGCGACATGGATGACGCCATAGGGTTTCGGGCGGTTCGGATTGCTGAAGACCAGGGCTGTTTTGCTCAAGGCCTTGGTGGGGAAATCGCTCATGATGAAACGGTCTCCGCGCACAATCGTTACCAGCGTGCCCGCTGGAATACCCGCACCTGAGACGGTCATGCCGGTGCGGATTTTCTGAAACTCGGCACCCGTGCCGGTCAGCAGCACATCCTTGGATTTGAGCGCTACCGTGCCCTTCAAGGCTGTTGGAATCGGATCACCCGTCGGCACGGGATTGTTGATGGCATCGAGTATCAGCTTGCTGTAACCCGCGCCGCCCCAGGAGTGATTCGCCACAGCGACCACCCGCCCGTTCCGGTTCAGTGTCTTGAGGTAGTTGAGTGCTCCCAGCGCGGTGCTGTAGGTGCCGTAAGTGCCCGCGCCGAATTTTTTAATGATGCGCAGCGGCAGGATTTTAACTTTCCAGCACACACCGCTGACACCTTGCGTGTTGTTCCCCACTGCACCGATGATGCCAGCCACATGGGTTCCGTGGCCTACGTCATCCATAGGGTCATTGTCCTCGGTGATGGTGCCTTTCGCGGGGTTCTGGCCGATGAAGTCCCAGCCGCGCATATCATCGATTTTCGTGTTGGCATCGTCATCCTTGCTGTTGGCGCTCTCATTGGGATTGGCCCACATGTTGGACACGAGATCCGGGTGATTGTAGTCCACCCCGGTGTCCAGCACCGCCACCACGACTGAGGCCTCGATTTGATCAGCCGTTTTGGCCACGCCGCCGATCTTTCCTGCAATCGGCGCTTTGATCACATCCCAGGCCACTGGCGCTTTGATTTTTCCAAAATGCCACTGCTGCGAGTCGGTATTGATGCCGAACAAGGGATCATCAGGCTCGGTGCTTGCGCCAAAGGAAACAAAGTCAGGCTCGGCGAGCTTGATCACGTCATTCCGGCGATCGAGGACTTGAATCGCGCGCTCGATCGCCTGATCTCCGGTCATCGGAACCGCCACCAGATAGACCTCACTGCCGCTGATCTGCTTCCGCACTTCGTATCCCGGCGGCAGTGATGATTTCAATTGCTCCCCGGTCACACCTTCATGCACCTGCACCATCACATGATCGGCGATCATGGCATTCTGCCACACCGGTGCCTTGCCCGAGCCTGCCGTGGCGGCTGCTTGCCGGCCTGAACGGCTGCCTGAGGCCAGCTGCACCGTGTCCACCCGGATCGTGCCGAACGGGAAGTCATCCACGCGATAGGCCCCGGTATGCCTAACCAAGGTTTCTCCACGCTTTAAATCGAAAGCCCTGCCAAGATCCGGTTCCCAGGCCTGCATTTCAAAAGTCCGGACTTCACGGCTGATCAATTGCCCACTCCGGGTGAAATCTTCAAACTGCAATCCATTGGCTGGCACGGGCTCAAATTTGGGAGTCTCCAGATTTGGCGTCAGAACCTGAGTTGAAGCAACTGGGGCAGTTGCAGGGAATGGTGAGTTTGAAGCCGGTTTTTGATGATGCGTCTGCCCGCTCGTTGCCGGTTCGATTCGCTTGTCGTATGAACGGCCCAAAAACCATCCAGCTACTGAAGCAAGAATGACGAGGGTGAAAATCGTCTGCGTTTTTCGTGGGACGTTCATACGGGTATCTATTCCTGATCTTCTACCAAATTTGCCCTCAAGTGTTACAGGTTTTTTATTGCCTGGCTGGCGCTAAATGAATAAAAATTCCGCACGGCTTAAGAATAATTCGGTCAATGGAGCGGGGACGCCATTCCATCTGATTCACTCCTGACAGAAAAATCACTTGTTAGACTCCAGGCGTGTTTTCCTGGCCCAG
>CAJCCF010000362.1 GCA_903960845.1 uncultured Verrucomicrobiota bacterium
CATGCCCTCACGCATGAGTGTGTGATCTTCGACAATCCCAACCCGGCAGACCGGTTGCGCATTTTCTGCAGAGTTTTCCACCGGGTTGAGTGGATTCATGTGAATGTATTTAAGGGTGATTTTTTGGTGGTTGCATGAGCAGGCACTTCACAAACGATCAGCGAGCCTGATTCGCCGCTGATTCGCTGTTTGATTTTGATGCTGCCCCCGAGAGCTCTCACTCTTTGCCTGACAAATTGCCATCCAAGTCCGCTCCCGCTGAAATTTATAAAATCGGTTCCGTCATTCTCCACCTCCAGCTGGATGCCTGTTCGTCCATCTTTGAGCCGGATCTCCACAAAACTGCCTTTCGCATGCTTCGCTGCATTCGTTGCCAATTCCTGAGCGATTCGATAAAGGTGCGATTTCATTTCAGAGTCCAGTGACTCGGTTCCCTCTTCGCAAAAGATATCGCAACGGATTCCGAATGATCGCTCCAGAAATTGCGCCAGTTCCATGAACGCAGTGTCAAGCCCTTGCACATCCAGCGTGGCGGGTGCGAGCCCGCGGGCAAAACCCCGTGCGATTTGCGCCGTGCTGCTCAGCTCAGCTTCGATTTCGCCCGCCGCACCAGCAAGAGGTGAGCCTTCCGCCGTTAGCGCTGCGCCCATGATGCCGACCCTCAACTGCAATGCGGTGATCCGCTGGCAGACGTCGTCGTGAAGATCGCGTCCGATCCTGAGCCTTTCTTGTTCACCAGCATCAAATAGTCGCGACTCGGTGCGGATCATTTTCTCCACAGCGTCGCCGATCCCGCGTCCGATCACTCCAAGCTCATCATCTCCAAGCAGTGGAATATGCGGCGACTCGCCTGCCGAGACCGAACGTGCGTAGGCCAGAAGATCGTCGACCCGCCGAGTGACCAGCAAATGCAGGATTCCCCAGATTAGCATGCAACCCGCAAGCAGCGCCAATGCCTGAGAAACCGTCTCATACATGGCGAACTGGGTTGCTTCTTTGATTGGACCCCTCAGATCATAACTTAACAACACCATGCCGACCGAATTCTCCATTCCATTGCGAAAGGGAAAAACCGCCAGCAAGTTTTTTCCCGATTCGGTCACTTGCACCCGGCCGCTCATTGATTTTCTCGCTTCCTCAAGCCAGGGCCGGACGGAACGCAGGGGGGTCTCATCCAGTTGGACACCTTTCCATTGCATGCGGGTGGCGTGGCACACCAGGTTGGTGCCATCACAGATCAGTCCAAGCTCAAGCTCGGGGGTGGTCGATGCGTAGCTGAGTTCCAGATCAGCCGTGTGCAGTAATTTCTTGCGAAAGAGGTGCTGGGCGATCCCGGACAGTCTGGTCCCCTCTTCATGCGCATTATCGCGCACGAAATCGAGTCGCCGCTCCACACGCCACCTCACATTGCGAACATAACCAAGACCGATGAGCGTCAAGCCTACCAGGAGAACAATCGCCGGAATCCTGAAATGCAGTGTGTTGAAAAATTTCATGGCGCCATCCCAACGATCGAAGTTTCAATCCAGTTGGTTCTGTCAGGTTTCCCGGGCATCAACTCGATCTTCACCATGAAATCCACCATCCGATCCGCCATTTCATCGAGAGGCGACGGAGTCCCATTCATCATTCGCAAAACCTCGGACCGCGACGGCCATTTGATCAAATCCAGAACACCCTCAAAGTCATTCCAGCTCATCCCTTCTCTCCTTGCGATGACAGCCCTCTCGCCTGCGCCGAGCTTTTCTGTGAGGTCGCCAAGAATCGTGAAATGAGCATCGACAAGACTTTGTAGCGCCGCCTGATGGGATTTCAGCGCGTCACTGCGGACCACAAGCAAACGGCTCAACTCTCCCGGAATCATTTTGGAATCGAAAAGGCTGATGGCGCCGGCACCGATCAGGCGCGATTGCCACGGCAGCGAGGTAACGACGGCATCCACCTCACCTCCCATCAAAGCTGACTCCGTCTCGGCGAGGTTGAGTGAAACAATCTCCACATCCTTCAAGGTCATGCCCGCGCGTTCCAGTGCTTTTGCCAACAAATACATGCCGGCGGTCCGGAGTTCGACCCCGACTTTCTTGCCTCGCAGCATCGCCGTTTCACGAATGGCTCCAAGTGTCATTAATGAATCCGCTCCTACAGACACATCCAATACGCAAACAACCCGGATATCGTGGCCATCCATTCGCAGCCTCAAAGCCTCGTCGAGAGTCAGCACCGCAGCATCGACCACACGATTTCCAAATGCGCGCAATGCAGCGGAAGACCAGCTCATCTCTATCAAGCGCACCGATTCATCATCTAAAACTCCACGTTCCCGCGCGATTATCAGGCTCTCAGACCCAGGCCATAATCCGACCGCAACCTTTAGGGGGCCCTCATGATCGGGTGGATTCCACAGCACCACGCCCGCCCACAATGCAGCTTGAATAACAAAAAACAGCACTAGCCATCTTTGAGGTGCCAGTGGTCTCGCCTGTTTGGTAGTAGATTGAGCAACTGCCGCCATGTTCTTCTTATCATACCCGATGCACGGATAAAGTTTGCCAAGAAGTTGAAATCTAAAGGTCTTGCTTAGACCCGGGTGCCTTTTGATGCGGCATCTGCGGGGTTGCATTCCGGGGTGGGGCTTGCCACGATGGCGGCCTTCTTCAAGAACAACACCATCTATTTTATGAGCCAAACAATTGCCTTTGTCGGAGTCGGTCGCATGGGAGCCAACATGGCCAGGCGTCTGAAGGATTGCGGATACACGATCAGTGCGGTCTGTGACGCGCACCGTCCATCGGCCACAAGTCTGGCTGAAGAACTGGGCTGCGCGGCTCCGGAAACGCTGGCGGAGGTGACGGCTTCGGCCGGGGTGATCTTCACGGTGGTGACGAATGATGCTTCCATGCGCGGTATTTTCCTTGGGGCAGGGGACAGCCTTCTCAAAGGGGCACAGGGCAAGATTTTCATCAACTGCGCGACGCTTTCGCCAGGCATCCACCGCGAAGTCCATGCGGCGGCTGAAGCGGCTGGCGCTCACTGTCTGGAGGCGGCGATGGCATCGAGCATCAGTCATGCGCGTGAGGGCAAGCTGTATCTGATGCTGGCCGGCGATGAGGCGGTTTATCAGAGCGTGCTGCCGATGATTGAGCAGATGAGCGTGAACCGCCGTTTCATCGGTGGTCCGGGCCGTGCGGCGGAGGTGAAGGCGCTGGTGAACATGGTGATGAACATCAACACCGCCGGATTGGCCGAGGGCCTGGGGCTGGCTGCAGCGCTGGGACATGACCTGGACATGATCCGAGAAATTTTCTCACAGACCGGGGCGAACAGCCGCGTGCTGGAGACCGATGGCGGTGACATGGTGGCGCGTGAGCATGACTGCTGGTTCTCTGCCGAGCACGCGGCCAAGGATAGCGGCATCGCCCAAGGCATTGCGCGCGAGACGGGACTGAGCCTGCCGCTGAATGACGCGACGAAGGCGCAGTATGACAAGATGGTGACGCTGGGGCTTGGCGGGTTGGACAAGTCCGGCATCGCTGAACTGACCTTCAAAGGCCGTCATGCGTAACCCCACGCATGGACGCTGAGCTTTATCAAAACCTGATTGCCAAAGGTGGCTGCGTGGATCTCTCCGCGCGTGCCAAGTGGAGGCTCTCAGGAGAGGACCGTGTCCGCTACCTGAATGGTCAGGTCACGAATGATGTGCGCCAGGTCAGAACGGATGCGGCCATGCATGCCTGTGTGACGAATCTGAAGGGCAGGATCGAGGGCGATGTTTTCATCCATGCGGATGGAGATGGTCTAACCATGGATGCACCGGAAGGTCTGCGCGAAATCCTGGGCAACCGGTTGGAGCGCTACATCATCGCCGATGACGCGGTGCTGGAGGACATCACCGACGAGTGGAGCTTGTGGCATTTCTTTGGCACTGAACCCGAAGCTGGGCGCAGGGTGCAATCGCAACGATTCGGGGTTCCGGGCTGGGATGTCTGGCTTCCGGTTTCTGAATGTCCTGAACCGCGACACATGCTCTCCGCTGCCGATGCCGAGGCTTTCCGAATCCTGCAGCGTGTGCCGGCTTATCCGGGCGAGTTGAATGCGGACACGTTTCCGCAGGAGGCAGGTTTGGAAAAGACGGCGATGAGTTACACCAAGGGGTGCTACATCGGTCAGGAGATCCTTTCCCGCATCAAGACGACAGGTAAAATGCCGCGTGAATTGATCGCTTGGACGGCTGTCGAGAGTGAGGCTGCGATCCCTGCCGGGGTCAGCCTGTTTGCGGGAGAAAAATCCATCGGCACGATCACCAGTCTGACCAGGCATCCGCTCACTGGAATGCTCACCGGGTTGGGCTTCATCCGGCAGGGGGCGGCGGCGGTGGATTCTGTGTTGCTTGTCGGGGACGGAGTGTCTAATATCCGGGCCGTTATCAAAATATCTGCCCTGCTGAATCAATG
>CAJCCF010000363.1 GCA_903960845.1 uncultured Verrucomicrobiota bacterium
CCAGCCACCCAGGCTGACTTCGACAAAGCGCACACCGTGCTCGACGAGGCGGCGGGCAAGCAGGCAACCCTGACCAAAGCTGCCGTCACCGTACTCGGTCTGAATTTCATCAGACTCCTGACCGAGATCAAAGGCGGTGAGGTCTGCACTTTTCATGACCCGCACAGCGTCCTTGTAGACGTCGGAATAGGCGCGGACGGCGCTGTGCTTGTAGGTTTCTTGAAAGCCGGCGTTGAGCTTTGCCGAGAGATTAAGACGATAATCAAAATCACTCTCATCGAGCGAGGCGATCCTCTTGCTGTATTGAAGACCGGTGCTCGGATTGTTTAGAATGAGGGGCTGGAAGGAGGCTTCAAAAAAACCGCCGCCAGGGTGCTTGCTGCCTCCGGAAATGACGACGGTTCCAGGCAGATCAGGATTGCCCTTGCCCTGGAATTTCTGCAACCAGGCTCCCATGGTCGGGTGGCGCGTGGCTCCGCGCATCGTGTAGCCGGTGTGCTGGAAATAATTACCCTGCTCGTGCGCACCCTGGGTGCTGCTCATGCTGTTGATGATGGCACCATGATGCATGTGTTTGGCCACGGTGGGCAGACCATCTCCGAGTTGGACACCATCCGCACTGGTCGGGATGCATTTCGTATCACCCATGGTGTCGGCTCCCGGCACGACGCCAAAGGTATCGAGGTGAGTCATGCCGCCGGACATGTACAAATAGATGACATTGCGCGCGGTCGGCACCTGTTTGGCCTTCGAACTCCCTTCAAAGGGCGCCGCGCTGAGCCTGCCGCCAAGCATCGGCAGCACGGAAACTCCGAGGCAGGATTTGGCAATACCGAGGACGAAGTCTCGGCGGGAATGTTCGTCGGCTTTGATGAAGGCGTTCATAGTGGGCGGTCTTTCTTTGCAGGACTAACAAGATTTAAGTATTCAGAGAATTTGCGGCATCCGTTATTGGATGAAAAGAAACTGCGAGCCCGTGATCAGGGCGTGGGTGATGTCCTCGATGGCACGATTGCCGCGCTCATGGATCACGCTGTCGAGCGTTGCCCGCTCGTTGCTGGTGGGGCGGCGGCTGAGGAGCGTCTCATAAAGCAGGGCCACTTTTTGGTCCGGGGCTCCGGCTTTAGCAAGCTGCCGGCTGAGTTGTGAAACCGGACTGGTTAAACTTTGGATAATGGGGCCATTGAGCAGGGTCAGTGCTTGCGGAACGGAAGCGTCATCGTTGGCGTTGTCGATCACTTCGCGGTCGCTCTGACCAAAGGTGCTCAGGAAGTGCCCAGGGCGGGCGGGACTTGGCAGCTCGGAAGCGCGGGACACCATGGTGCTGCCACCGCCGCTGCGCTTCATCTCCTTGATCTGCTCTTTGCTGAGACCGGCCATCGCAGCCTTGTTGAGTGCGGGGCGCTTGTCAGGTTTCGGCGGATTGTAGCCGCGGATGAGATCCCTGGCGCGATCCTCACCGATGAGATTGGCAAGCAGGTTGTTGGCGGCCTGACGGCGCAGTTTGTTAGCCTCACCGGCGAGTGCCTTGGCGTCGGCGGGGGATGATCCCTTTTCTTTTTGTTCGGCCATCCTGGCACGCAGTTCGTCGAGCTTCTGGTCATTCAGCTTGCGCTGCTCCATGCCAACCTTGGCTGCGGCAATGATGCCCTCAGGGCCTTTATCCTTCATGGTGCCGAGGAACATCGCGAGATCGTCCAGATACTGGTGCAGCCGCTGATTGTCATCATTCACTTCCCCATCCACATTGCCCCTCGTCAGGGTGAGCAGACTGTCCCAAACCTGCTCGGCGCTCATGCGGCGAAGCATCGGCCCGGTGAAGTGGGATGTTTCCCCCAAGGCAATCTCCTGAGTGCCGGCCATGCGCTGGTAGGTGTCGGTGTTGTAAAGCACGCGCAGGAAGGATTTGAGCGAGTACTTCTTATCAATCATGAGCTGCGTCAGGTAGTCCATAAGCGCAGGATTCGACGGGACGGTGGAATCGGTCATTTCATCGACAGGCTCGATCAGGCCGAGCCCGAATACCTTCTTCCACATGCGATTGGCGATCACGGTGGTGAAACGCGGATTGTCCGGGCTGGTCATCCAGTCGGCAAAGGCCTGAACGCGGGTCTGGCCTTCCTTGGGTTTGGCCTCATGGCCGAAAATGGCGCGGGCCTCAATGGTCTGGCCGGGTTTGCCATCGTCATACTTGTAGTCATGCGGCAGGGCAGGCAGCTTTCCATCATGATTGGTGATGGAGGTGTAGCGCAGTGGCTTCATGATATCACCGAGCGTTTTGCGCACTTCCTGCATGTCCTTGCTGGAGGCACCCGAAGTCTTTGCCTGTTCCTTCAGTTTGGCCATCTCCTCAGGATGATCCTTCATGTAGGCCTTGCGTTCTTTCGGAGGCATTTTGGCCAGGAATTCAGGCAGCTTGGCGCCTTCCGGACGCTTGGACAGCTTGATCGCATCCGTGGCACCATTCTTGGTGTCCATGCCATAGGTGAAGGCCGCCATGCTGTAGTAGTCCATCTGGGTCCATTTATCGAACGGATGGTTATGGCACTGGGCGCAGACGATGCTGGTGCCCAGGAAGACCTGCACGGTGTAGGCCAGATGATCGAGCTTGTTTTCATCCCGCTGATAGAAACCGATGCTGCCACTGTCCCAGGCACCGCCTTCGGTGGTGAGCAGCTTTTTGACGAGCTGATCGAACGGCGTGTTGGCCTTCAGCTCCTTCTTCATCCACTCCTCGTAAGCCTCGGCTGTGATCTTGCCCTTGGTGTTATCGGTCAGGCGCAAAACGTCAGCCCAATAGTTGAACAGATGACTCGTGTAGCCATCACTGCTGAGAAGTGTGTCGATGAGTTTTCCGCGCTTTTGCGGATCATTTGAGCTGATGAATTCCTCGCGCTCCGCCACCGTCGGGATGCGCCCGGCAATGTCGAGGTAGAGACGGCGCACCAGCACATCATCCGTAGCAGGGGCATTGGCCTGGAGCCCGTTCTTTTGCCAATCCGCCGCGAGCAGGCTGTCGATCTTGGCAGCTTCAGGCAAAGCAGCGCCGTGGGCGGCGCAGGCGGACAAGAGAAGGAGGGCGAGCTTTTTCATATCAACAGGTAGGGGATCCGGTCTAACAGACGCTCAAACGACAGGCAGGGAACAATCTTTAACAAAAGATCAGGAATATCACCCGCCACGCCTCAGAGAGGCCCCCTAGACATGGGCCAATCCGGAAAACTCCGCGGGACGGCTCGCCAGGAGGATGGCACTCAGGCGGCTCGGCAGATGGACCGCCGGGCCGCGCTTAGCGCCTCAATCTCATGGATACTTTTAGTTAGATGTCATCCGCCGCATCATCAGCCCCGGCTTTCTTGCCGCGCAGCTTGGCTTCCATGAAGGCGTCGATGTCGCCATCCATCACCGCCTGGACACTGCTGGTCTTTTCACCGGTGCGGTGATCTTTGACCATCTGGTAAGGCTGGAAAACGTAGCTGCGAATCTGGCTGCCCCAGCCGATGTCGGTCTTCTCGCCATACTGACGGGCGATTTCGGCCTGACGTTTGTCTTCCTCGATCTGGTAGAGTTTGGCTTTCAACATCGCCATGGCCTTGGCCCTGTTCTTGGGCTGTGAGCGCTCCACCTGACAGGCGACGATGACGCCGCTCGGAACGTGCGTGATACGGACAGCGGTCTCCACCTTGTTCACGTTCTGGCCACCCTTGCCGCCGGCACGATAGGTGTCCACTTTCAGATCCTCTTCGCGCACTTCAATGTCGATGTCCTCTTCGTTGTCAGGGGTGACATCGATGGAGGCAAACGACGTGTGACGCTTCTTGGCGGCATCAAACGGGGAGATGCGCACCAGACGGTGCACGCCGCGCTCTGCCTGTAGGAAGCCATAGGCATTCTCGCCGATGATTTCCAGCGTGGCGGAACGAGTGCCCACGTCATCACCTTCCTGATGGTCGATGATCTGGACCTTGTATTTGCGGCGTTCACACCAGCGAACATACATGCGCATGAGCATGTCCGCCCAGTCGCAGGCCTCGGTGCCGCCGGCCCCGGAGTGAACGACGAGGAAGGCATTGCCACGATCAAACGGTCCCTTGAGCAGCAGATCCAGCTCGTAATCAGCGATCGCCTTTTGCAGGGCATCAAACTCGGTTTGCACCTCCCTGTAGCTCTGTGTGTCGCCCTGCTCCTTTGCCAGTTCGATCAGCACGGGGAAATCTTCCACACGCGAATCCAGCTCACCCAGGGGCGAAAGCTGGCGCTTGATGACATTGGCACGCTCGATGACTTTTTTGGCGGCATTCTGGCTGTCCCAGAAACCGGTGTCCGTCATTTTATGCTCCAGCGCCGACAACTCTTCAGTGAGTCTCGGGACGTCAAAGATACCTCCGGAGTTCGCTCAGGCGGCCTTTAAGGCTCGCCACGTCGAACGCCTGGAGGTCGGTCAGTACGGACTTGTTGGTCTTTTCCATCACGGCGGATAGAACACGCCGCGCGCGGATGCAAGAAGATGTTCGTTTTCAAGCCCCGGGGTTGATGAACATATAACCGGCACTGCGCACGGTGCGGATGTATCGGGGCTCATGCGCATCATCACCGAGCTTCTTGCGAAGCGCCGCGATATGCACGTCGATGCTGCGGTCGAAGACTTCGTATTGGCGATCGCGCAGCGACTCGATGAGGGCCTCCCGCGACTTGATGCGGCCGCGTGATTTAATGAGCGCGGTGAGGATGTCAAACTCAACGGGAGTAAGCACCAGCGGAACGTCATCCTGGGTGGCGACGCGGGCATCAAGATTCAAGCGCACGCTGCCGACCACGATCTCCTTCACCGGAGCCTCGGCGGGAGCCACCTGCGCCAGAGTCGAACGGCGGGTGACGGCGCGCACACGAGCGAGCAGTTCGCGGGTCGAAAAAGTCTTTGGCAGATAATCATCCGCCCCGATCTCCAGGCCAACGATGCGGTCGGCCTCCTCACCACGCGCGGTGAGCATGAGGATGGGCACCGATGATTTGACACGGATGCGTTTGAGCACTTCAAAGCCATCGCAACCGGGCAGCATGACATCCAGAATGATTGCATGCCATGGCGTGGCGAGCGCGCGCTCAGCCCCTTCCGGGCCGGTGTGCACGACTTCGACATAATAACCCAGCGGCACGAGATAATCACGAATGAGCGCGGACAGCTTGCGGTCATCGTCGATGATCAGGATGTGAGTCAGGCCGTCTTGAAAGGCAGAGGGTTCGGGTGGCATGGAGGAGATGATAGCGACAAGTGCGGTGGCAGGCAGTGAAGTTTTACACAGCCTTTACAAAATTCACCCACGGTCCTGATCGTGCCTTGACACGGCTGGCTAGCCTCAAATTCAGAGACCCAGTCAATTCATCCATTGATCCGGTTTCCACTTTTTCCATCCACTGGGTGATTCTCCGCAAGCAAACATGACCTCCACCAGCCCAAGCCAGGATCACGCGATCGACACTTTCTGTCGTACGCACTGGCATCGCTTGCATGCCGGCGGGGCTGCGCGGCGGCCGATGCTGAGGATGTGGTGCAAGAGCTGTTTCTGAGCCGCCATGCCATGAAACACCCGCCACTCATTTTGATCGCGTCTGGCTGGCCAACTGCATCGCTGCCGCCGTCTCCAGACTGAGCGCTCAAATCCGCCAGCATGACTGGAAGCAGATCGGTCCAATGCTTCTGGATCACGGTAGCAGCCCTCTGGATGCCACCCGGCGCGTGGCGCTGCACCGGGCGCGCAAGAAACTGCGCGACCTCGTTCGTCAGGAGATGAACGGCTCATTCAAGGATTGGAGCAGCCTGCTGCCGGCCCTGAATGATTGATTGAGTGACGTGCATTGGTGATGCTTCCGGGTGAACCGTGACTCCATCGACAGGCATGACCCGGTCTGACGCCCTGAGACGGAAATTGCAGCGCGTGCTATTGAGCCTTGAATTCTGGTCTGCGCGACCCGAACCATGGCCATGGTTTTCCGTCTGCTTCTTCTCCTGACTCTTGGCCTCACCAGTTGCGCAAACGTTCAGACCACCAGCAACAACGCTTTCCGTTACGGCCACCAGTTTGTCACGGGTGACATCCCGCGCATCAGCCGCTTTCTCACGGAAAAGATCAGGAACCTCACGCGCAACGACGGCTCCTTCTGGAATGCCGATGAAATCCAGGGCAACCCGAGCGTCGTCATCTCCCTCGGTGAGCAAATGGTCTATCTTTTCAAGAATGGCTACCTGGTGGGCGGCTCACCCATTTCATCCGGCGCGGAAGGCTACAACACCCTGCCCGGTCGCTATCGCATCCTGGAGAAAGACATCGATCACAAATCCTCCATCTACGGCGACTACGAAGACTTCGCGGGCAATGTCATCCGCCAGAACATCGACAATCGCAAAGACCCGCGCCCGCCCGGCACGCGGTTTGAGGGGGCCAAGATGTATTACTTCATGCGCGTCTATCGCGGTGTCGGCATGCATCAGGGCTATCTCCCCGGCTACGCGGCCTCGCACGGCTGCATCCGCCTGCCAGGCCACATGGCGGAGAAATTTTATCACGAAGTCAGAGTCGGCACGCCGGTCGACATCAATCCCTGATGGCCTGATTCCAGGCAGGAGTCAGCGCGTCACCTGCAGTTCCAGCGGCTTCTGATTCGCGCCGATTTCCAGTGTCCACTCACCCGCGCCGGGCTTTTGCTCATTCGTCGTGGCCGTGCCGTCCGGCGTGTCGAGACCGGGCACATCCGCCGCGCTGTAGCTGACCGTGAGCCTGACCTTACCAATCACGGGACCACTCTTTTCATCGAGCTTGAAACTGCCACGCATCACGCGCGCACAGGCCACGGGGGCGGCTGAATCCGCCGAAGTGAAGACGACGCTGCCCCAGCTCACAGGCGCGCCATTCACCGTCACTTTGCCTGACACTGCGGTGCGCTTCGAGGGCTTCAGGAAACCCTGATTGCGCAGCCAGTCACGGAAGTGCTGGCTCCAGGTGCCCAGAACCGGATCGCCAAGATAAAGCCCCACGCCATGCGGACCCGGACGATAAACGTGCAGTTCTGCGGGCACACCGTTCTTCCGGCAGGCGAGATAAAAACTCACGGCATTCTCAGCAGGCACCACGGCGTCTTCATCCGTTTGGAAAAGGAAAACCGGCGGCGTCTTTGCCGTGACCCGGCGCTCGGTGCTGACCTGCGCGGCAAGTTCGTCGTTGTCATTCGGACCGAGCAGATTTTTACGCGACCCCTTGTGGCCGAAGTTCTCGATCATCGATATCACGGCATACGTCGGCGCCGCCACATCAGGCCGGGCGCTGACCTGATCCACGGCATCATGGGTGGCACCTTCCGGCTTCTCATCAAAAAGCGTCGCGGCCATGGACGTCAAATGCCCGCC
>CAJCCF010000364.1 GCA_903960845.1 uncultured Verrucomicrobiota bacterium
ACACCCTTGGCGGATGGTAAGCATATTCGAGAAGCTGCCCGAGTGCTTGGCGAATGACGCTTTTCGGACTCAGGTCCGACTTGATCTCATAGATAATGGATTCGGCGTCTGTCTCTACGAGCGCGTCGATTCCATCCACTTCTATGCGCACATGGTCGCGTCCGTATTCAGCTTGCAACTGTTTCAGTAGAATTGCCTGCATCCGGCGATGGTCTGGCGAATACGCCACCGCACCTATTGCACGACGGAAAATCGGAGCTTCAGGGAGGGGCACGTCACGACCGCCACGTCTCGGTTGCAAGGCAGCAAGCTCGGCCTCGGCAGCTTCGGTGAGCGGATAAAACTTATAGTAGGCAGCGAGCTTCTTCCAAAATGGTTGAGGCCAGAAGGTCTCGGCTGGCATCATCTGGAGATTATCCACCCGGTAGCGAACGTTGAGGAAATGCCCGGCGTATTCGGTGTTGCGAATTTGCTCTGGATCTCCGCCTACGGCACGCACTTCATCCTCCATCTGCTGTAGCCATCCCTGCTCGCGAAAGAAGGCTTCTGCCTCTTCGGACTGTGTGGTGTCCAGGCATTCTAGCTCATGCACATCTGCAACCCAACGCCTTCGTTTATCGGGTTGTATGGTGTAGAGGCTCACATTCCACGGCCTGCCAATGTATTTGCGATCCTTGATATTGGCTCCTTGGAGAAAGGCATAGCGCCAGCCATCGACCTGCCATTCACCTCGGAAAAACCAGTCTTCGAAACCGAACTTAAACTGGGCATTGAAGGACTCTTCGACCTCCAGCTTACTGGCATCCCCGGTGGGGCGTTGCCAGCCGGATGAGTTGTAGGAAATACGGGTGAGCAGACTCATACTTCCTCCTCCTGCGCAGCCACGGTCCAGATGCGTTTGAGGGGCAGCTCGGCTTTGAGGTCGGGGTCGAGCTGGTCGTAGTGGGTAAAGAGGGCGGCGAGGAGTTCCTTTTGGGTCCAGAGGCGGACTTTGAAGAAGCTTTGGGCCAGTTCTTTCTGTACGTTGGTCTTGAAGCCGCTCCAGGAAACGAAGAGACCTTGTTGGGCGTTAAACTTGCTCATGGCTCCGAGCAGCTTGTCCACTGTGGGGCGGTCGATGGGGGTGAGTTCGGACTTCACTTCCACACAGAGCTGCGGCGTGCCAAAGCCGAGCGTGCCCATGCCAGCGAGGATGTCCGCGCCGCCATCAGCTCCTTCAAGGCTGCGGTAGGTGGTGTAACCTTGGGCCTTGAGGATGCCCTCCACGAGACGAGTCAGGCCGTGACCGGAAAACTTGGCCTGAATCATCATGGCGATCCGGTCCAGGCCTTCCTGCTCCAGGTCGATCATCTCCGTGTCGAGTAGATCCTCCTCCGTTTCGGTGACGGATGGCTTGGATTTGAGCAGTAGTCCCTTCTTGCCGGGATCATCTCCCCAGCCGCTGGCCTTCATGGCTTTCACACGGGCCTCGGCGTTGTTGCGTTGGATGCGACAGATGGTGAGGAAGGCTCCAAAGGAGTGCAGCAGGTCCTGGCCGAAGCGTTGGCGGGGGATCGCCTCGCCGATCCACTTCACGCTGCGCCAGTGGTGAAAGGGATTCGGGCCTTTGGGCTCAAAGTGGTAGTCGCTGGTGATCTCACCGATGTAGATGCTCTGCTGCGTCTTGAGCGGCAGCACCACCAAGTCGCCCTTCTGCATGGCGTGGGCAAAGGGCCAGATCTGGGAGGCATGATTCAAAAGCTTCCTGGGCTTAGCACCGGGGTCGAGCGTTTCAAGAATGCTGATCAATGTCGTCTTGTTCTCCAGCTTGAGGAGATCATTCGAGAGTCCCTCCCAGGTCACATAGACCCGGTTCTTGTCGAGAAACTTGGATTCGAATTCGCCGTAGCGGCCTGCGCGGATGAGCCAGAGGGACATATGATTTCAGAGGTTAGACTTTGTTGGATTCGATGAGTTCTTTGAGCAGGTAGCGGTGGCAGCACTCCTCATCCTCATCGCAACCGCACATCAGCGTCACAGGCTGGCGGCGGGCGAGTTGTTTGAGCAGGCGCAGGGTGAACTTTTGGCCGTAGTTCTTGATGCGCGGGTTCTTCTTATCCATCGGCGCTTCCTCAAACAGCTCGGCCTTGTAACGACGGGAGAATTCCTTCCAGTCAATGCGTTCAGCTTGGTAGGCTTTGAGCAGAGGTTCGCTCGGGCCGAGATTTGGCATCCAGGCAT
>CAJCCF010000365.1 GCA_903960845.1 uncultured Verrucomicrobiota bacterium
CGCCCCGTGCCTGGAGGTCGCCATTCTGCGTGATGGCGCCTCCGCATTTGTCCGCACCCACGCCACCTGTGAGGGCCACAGCCACGAAGAACTTCTGCCCGCCGATGTCGTCAGCCATGCCGATCTCATTGGTGAACAGCTCAGCCGCACCGGCGGCAACACGCACTATTCCACGGTCCTGCCGCTGATGAAGGCGATGCTCGCAGTCTAACCATTTTTGCAGGAGCGGCTAGCGCATCGACTCCGTTTGCGCCAGCACATCAGCAAACGGCACCTTGTCCAGCATGCCAAAGGCGCCGTTGCGCGTGAGCCGCTCGCGTGATGTCGCAGGACTGGTTAGGCCGCAGAGAAACCGCGCAAGCTGTCGCGGCGTGCGCAGGGAGGCATGCCCCTCGTCCATCAGTCCGCGAATCGCCGCCACATCCTCCATGCTGATCGCCGGCACCGGAGACTGCGGCAGCTCGCGCGGTGTCTCCGTCGCCACCTTTTTCGCACGCTCCAGGCAGCTGGTGCAGGTGCCGCAGTCGTCGGGCATTTCCTCGCCGAAATAGCGCAGCAGCCAGCGTGTGAGACAGCCGCGGTGCGCCGCCAGTTCCAGCACCTGGCCGAGGCGCTCCACATCACGCGCTTCACGCCTGGTGAAGAGCCGCTGCATCTGCTCGCTGATCTGCGCCGGATCACGCTGGTCACGGTCATCGCACAGGCGGTAGCGCTGGCGTGAGCCGCTGGGTTTCAGTTCGATCTCACCCGCCTCCTGCAGCCAGGTGAGCGCGCTCAGAATCCGGTCACGCGGCTCCTCCATCTGCACGGCGGCTTCATCAGGATTCAGTGTCGTCCATTTCGTACCGCGTTTGCCCGCTGAAAAAAGCCGCCGCAAAAAAGTCTGACGGTCCGGATGATGCCCCGACAGCACGCGAGCCTCGGGCTGAAGAAAGCGGAACTGATAGCTCGAATAAAATGACCCCAGCGGACGAACCACACCATTGAGCTCCAGGTTCGTCAGCACCGTCTCGATGACCAGCGGACGAATGTCCGTGGACTGCGAAAGTTCATAGAGTGAGAAGTCGAACTCCTGCCCCTGGCGTAACAAATGATCCACCAACTGCCGCAACGCCTGGGAGGTCGGGGTGTCGCCAAAGGTGAAGTTCTCCAGCACGATGCAGTCATCGCCACAGGCCAGCATTTCACACACGGACGGCTTTCCATCGCGGCCCGCGCGGCCGGTTTCCTGCATGTAGTTCTCCAGCGTTTTCGGCAGATTGTAGTGGTACACCGCGCGGATGTTGGCCTTGTCGATCCCCATCCCGAAGGCGATCGTGGCCACGATCACATCGAGACTGTCGTTCATGAATGAATCCTGGGCCGCATGGCGGTGCTCGTCCGGCAGTCCCGCATGATAGGCCAGCGCATTCACGCCATTGCGCTGCAGATGTGTCGCCACCTCCTCCGCGGTGTTTTGCAGCGTCACGTAGACGATGGCGGCCCCCTTCCGCTTCAGCAGCACCCTGGTCAGATACTCCTTCCTCTTCAGCGCCGGGCAGGGAGTGATCCGATAATGCAGATTAGCCCGGTGAAACGACGTCTGCACATGATCACCCTCCGCGATGTTGAAGGCCTTGCGGATGTCCCGCCCCACGTCCGGAGTGGCGGTCGCCGTCAGGGCCAGCACGGGATGTATGCCCAGCTCGCGCGCCACCAGGGCCAGCCGCAGATATTCCGGGCGGAAATTATGTCCCCACTCTGAGATGCAGTGCGCCTCATCCACCGCCATCATCGCAATCTTCACGCGCTTCAGCCGCTCGATGAAGTTCTCATTCATCAGCCGCTCGGGCGCGATGTACAGCAGCTTCAAAGCGCCTGATTTCATGTCGTCAAACACCCGCTGCGATTCCTCAAGCGAAAGGGACGAATCCAGCCGCGCCGCCGCTATGCCGCGTGCGCGCAGGGCCTCCACCTGATCCTTCATCAGCGCGATCAGGGGTGAGATCACCAGAGTCACCCCGTCCATCAGCAGCGCCGGGAGCTGGTAACACAGCGACTTCCCCGCACTCGTCGGAAACAGAGCCAGCGCGCTCCGCCCCGCCAGCAGCGCCTGCATCACCTGCTCCTGCCCCGGGCGGAATGCCGCGTGGCCGAAGTGCTTCTTCAAGGTGGCGTGGAGATCTGCTGGCATCCGCGTTTATGGCACAGCCGCGACAATTCATCATTCCCTTTCCACGTCTTGCGTGTATTCCGTGGTCACTCATGTCCCACTGGCTGCTTAAATCCGAACCCGACGTCTTCTCCTTTGCCCATCTCAAGGCCCGCCCGAAGAAAACGGAGCCCTGGAACGGCGTGCGCAATTACCAGGTCCGCAACATGATGCGCGATGCCATGTCGCCCGGCGATCTCGGTTTCTTTTACCACTCCAGCTGCCCCGTGCCCGGCATCGCTGGCATCGTCAAAATCGTCAAAGAGGCCTATCCCGATCACACCCAGTTTGATCCCTCCTCGGAGTACTTCGATGCCGGCAGCAGGCCGGAAGAGCCGCGCTGGCTGATGGTCGATGTGAAGTGGGAGGCCGATTTCAAAACCTTCGTCACGCTCGACATGCTGCGCGCCGATCCAGCCCTCGCCGACCTGCTCATTTTGCGCCGGGGCAATCGCCTCTCCATCACCTCCGTCGAGCAGGCCCACTGGGATCGCATCTGCGAACTCGGCGGTCTCTGATCGCGCCGGCACATCATCCAAGCCACGCCTGCATCTCCGCCGGCAGGTCACATTCCCACGCCCCGGTGAACTCCTCCGCCGACACTTCCAGCCGCCTGGAATGCAGCGCCTGTCGTGAAAACAGAATCCTCTTTTCCAGTTCAGGCGTCCACCCTGTGTCGATGAACTCCAGATAACAGCGTTCATCCAGCCCGTAGATTTTATCCCCCAGAATGGGCAGGCCGAGATGATTGAGATGCACACGGATCTGGTGCATCCGGCCCGTGACCGGGCTCGCCTCCACCAAGGCCAGCTTGCCCGCACGCTCATGCTCCACACGCCGCAGCGTGCGGAAGATCGTCTGGCAGGGGGCACCGCCCTCATGCACCGCCTGCCGCACCCAGATGGGCGACTCCATCACCTCCCCCTTGCGCAGGATCGGAGCGTGCAGATCCAGGCTCTCCCAGTCAGGCCAGCCGTGGACGATGGCGTGGTAGGTTTTGTGAATCCGCCGCTCCTGCATCGCCATGCCAAACAAGCGCGCCGCCCTGGCATGCTTCGCCACCAGCACCGTGCCGCTCGTCTCGCGGTCCAGCCGGTTGATGATGGAAACCTGCCCGCCATTGGCAATCTCGTAGGACAGCAGATCCTTCAGTCCATGCCAGAGCGTGCGCGCTCCATTCATGCCGCCTGGATGGATCTGCAAAGGCGCGGGCTTGTCCACGACGATGTAATCATCCGTCTCGTCCAGGAGGGTAAAAACCGTATTGACCGCGTGCAGCACCCCTCAGCCATAGCCCCACCTCCCCGTCCTGCCAAGCAGCGTCTCATCCGCGAGAGGAGCGGGCTGGGGCGAGGAGCGGAAGCCAGCAGCACCAGTGGTTAGGGACCGGCTGTGCAAGTCTCTGACCAGACCTCAAATCCGGGGGCGGAATTCCTGCAGAATGCCTGACATTTTTTTGGCATCTTTTTCGAATGGCACTTGGTAAAGACCCGTGGGCAATTTGGTTTGCCGCAGTGGGGCAGAGAAACAGAGAGGGCGGAGATTTTTAACTCTGCTGCCTCTGCCACTCTGTTTCTTTACAGCATGAAGAATGGCTGACCTCACCTCATGGTCACCCTCACCCTCGAATCTATTGAAAACTGGAAGCGCACAACATGAAGCGCC
>CAJCCF010000366.1 GCA_903960845.1 uncultured Verrucomicrobiota bacterium
AGCACTTGTCGAGGTCGTTGCCCGGTTTGGTGCCAGCGCTGAGCAGTCGAGCGGCGACCAGCGTGCAGAACACGCGCGTGGCACGCAGGCCACATTTCACGCGCAGCCAGAGCAGATCGAACTTCGCGTTGTGGGCGATGATCTCGACGGATTCGAGAGCTGTCTTCAGCTCACCGAGGTCGTATCCGATGGCGCGGAGGTCGATGATCCAGGGCTGCTGGTTCTCCACGCAGAGCGACAGAAGGCGAATGTCGCCTTTCCACGGGTCAAGGCCATCACCTCTCCGTTCGCCATACGTTTCGATTTCCAGTGCCACCCTTCGTGCGTTGCGCACCTGCTCTGCGATTGTTGTCAACTTGCTCCGGTCGCCGATGACCTCGGTGGCCGCAGGGGAGGTGGCCTGGGTTTTGGGTTGGCGGCCTTGGGTTTTGGAACAAGGGGCCTTTTCTGCGGCGGCTGGCGGCGGCAGTTCTGCGCTTGCGCGACCTTCGGGAGAGCGCATAGCGCGCGCGAACTCCGATTTATCGATTCGCGCTGATATACTATGTATATCGGTATGGTTGCCAGTAAGGTGGTTTACTGTGAGCCGGAGGATTTCTGGTAAGGTTGGCTGCCTTACTTGTGAACTCGAAGCTATTGTATCAGGATGCATAGTTACGGCCCCTCCAGAGCTTGGCTGCGCGATCAAAAAGGAGCGGGCTTTTTCGTTTCATATTAGCCAAGCAGTAGTAGATGCGCTGGCCTTCCTTGGTGGAACACTCCCCTTCCACGGAAGCCACCTTCTCGCAGATGTAGGCGATCACGTCGGACAAGGTTGGATCCTTGTCGTGTTTCAGAGGCGGCATGATCTCCAGCAGTTCCCCGTAATTGTCCGCAACACTGCCAAGCTTGTATGACGCCTTTGAAGACACCGTTGCTGCCTTACCTGGCTGCTTCACCTTGGAGGCGTCGGCCGCCGCATCGCGCTCAAACTTCACGCCCTGCCACCGCACCACGAACGGATCCACCTGCGGCAGCGCGCGCAGCGTGAGATCGACCACGTAGGCGTCCTTCTCCTCGTGCGGTGTCATGGTCAGGATCACGTCAGGATCGCGAGCGAATACGCCGGAGCCTCCGATGCGGTCAATGGCATCCTTGCCGGCTTGGTTGCCCTTGGAGTAGTGCGCGCCAAAAACTACGGCGGCACCGCTCTGGACGGCGAGCTGCTCGATCTCGTTGCACAACGAGGCGATGTCGCCCGCCTTGTTCTCGTCGCGTTTGCCGAGGCCCTTGTAGATCGGGTCTAGGATGATGAGCGAATAACTGCTTTCCTTGATACGCGCGAGGATCTTCGGAATGAGCACCGAGAAGTCGGTGGCATAACCGCGCAGGTTCCAGAGATCGAACATGCTGTGGTCGGCGATGCCCTTCGCCACGGCAATTGCGTTGAGGCGGTGCTGGAAGGCGAAGTCCGGCAGCTCGAAGTTGATGTAGAGGGAGCGACCCTGTTTCGTCGGAAAGCCCCACCAGGAAGTGCCGGAGCTTACCGAGAGCATCATGTCGATCATGCTCCAGCTTTTGCGGGACTTGCTCGCACCGCCGAGGATCATCTTTGAGCCCTGATGCAGAACGCCCTCGATCAACTGCGGCGGCTCCGCCTTGGGCGTGGCCATGAACTCGCTGCCCGGAATGATCTTGGGCAGACCATCGGGCGCATTGCTCACCTCCCACTCCGACCAGCCTGCGGCACCGAGATTGACGGCGAGCAGGCGCTGCTGGCGTTTCTCGCCATCC
>CAJCCF010000367.1 GCA_903960845.1 uncultured Verrucomicrobiota bacterium
AGATCCAGGAGATCGCCGCCGCGCATCTCAAACCGGGCGAGGAAGAAGAGATTGAATCGCGTCACCGGATCGCCGCCAATGGCGCACGCCTTGCCGAATTGTGCGGGGCCATCACCAGTCGTCTGAGTGATGGTGAGGGCGGCGTGCTTGAGGCGCTGCGTGAGATCGGGCGCAGCATTCATGATCTGGAAAAAATCGATCCCGGCACGGCGGCGATATTTGAGGGCTTCAAGTCCGCGCAGATTGAGCTGACCGAGCTGGAGAGCAGCGTGCAGGATTACGCGGATGATCTGGAAACCGACTCCGCCGAACTGGCACGGCTCGACCAGCGCATCCACACCATCCAGAGCCTGAAGCGCAAGTATGGCTCCACCGTCGCAACCATCCTTGAATTCCAGAGCGATGCCGCGCAGCGCCTAGCCAGGATCGAGAACCGCAGTGAAGAGATCGAGCGTCTGCAAAAGCTCGTCAAAGAGCGCCGCGCGCAGGTCGAAAAGCATGGCCGGCAGCTCAGTAAAAAGCGCAGCGACGCAGCGCCCAAGCTGGCCAGAGAAATCGCCGTGCATCTGGCTGACCTTGGTTTCAAGCGCAGCGTTTTTGAAGTGCAACTCACCGCTTTGGCAGAGCCCGGCCGCCATGGTCTGGAGCAAGTCGATTTCCAGTTTGCCCCGAATCCGGGTGAGCCTCTCAAGCCTCTGCGCCTCACCGCCAGCAGTGGTGAAATGTCCCGCGTCCTGCTCGCCGTGAAGAGCGCCCTTGCCAGGCAGGATGCCGTCGGCCTGCTCGTCTTTGATGAGATCGACGCCAATGTCGGCGGCAACATTGCTGAGGCTGTGGGCCGCAAAATGGCCTCGCTCGGCAGCACCCATCAGGTCATCGCCATCACCCACTTTCCACAGGTCGCCTCGCTTGCGCAGAGCCATTTTGTCGTCACCAAGGACATCGAAGGCAACCGCACCAAATCCACCATCAGGGAAATCATCGATGACGAGCGTGTCGGTGAACTCGCCCGCATGCTGGGTGGCAAAACCGAGTCGGCGCGCGAGCACGCCAAAGCCCTGCTCGCAGGCTGAT
The DNA here is from genome assembly GCA_903960845.1 of uncultured Verrucomicrobiota bacterium. Lineage (GTDB taxonomy): Bacteria > Verrucomicrobiota > Verrucomicrobiia > Verrucomicrobiales > Verrucomicrobiaceae > Prosthecobacter. The sequence goes on from CAJCCF010000367.1 coordinate 1,075, forward strand.
TTCAAGTGGCCCGCACCCTTTCCTGCGCGGTTGTGGGGCGGGGGCATGATTCAGGAGGTGCTCATGGGCGGCGTTTTCAGATTCTCCGTGCGGGATATTCGCGATTGCGGTGGGGCCCGGGTTTCGCTAATGACTGGTTACTACAGAAACCAATCATGAAGCCCTCACGACTCATTCTTTTCGCGTTTGCCGCCAGCACACTTTCCATCCAGGCCCAGCAGGTCTGGGTGGAGGCGGAGTCCTTTGCCAATCCGGGTGGCTGGGTGCTGGAGACACAGTTCATCGACATCATGGGCTCTCCCTACCTCATGGCCCATGGCATGGGCACGCCGGTGAAGAATGCGGAGACGGAAGTGAAAATCGCGGAGCCCGGCTCTTATCATGTCTGGGTGCGCACCAAGAACTGGGGCGGCCCATGGAATGCGCCGGGCGCTCCGGGAAAATTCCAGGTCAGCGTCAATGGGAAGATGCTGGACAAGGTGCTCGGCACGCAGGGGAAGGACTGGCTTTGGGAAGAGGCCGGCTCGGTGGAATTGAAGGCCAGCGCCAAACTCGCGTTGGTGGATCAGACGGGTTTTGATGGTCGTGCCGATGCGATCCTGCTGAGCAAGGATGCCTCCTTCACGCCACCCGCAGATCTCGCGGCGACGAACCAATTGCGTCGCAAACTGCTCGGCCTGCCGGACAAGGCGCCTGAGACCCAGGAGTATGATTTGGTTGTCGTGGGTGGTGGTTACTCGGGCATGGGCGCCGCGATTTCCGGAGCACGGCAGGGACTGAAGGTGGCCTTTGTGCAGAACCGTCCCGTGCTCGGAGGCAATGGTTCGAGCGAGATTCAGGTGTGGGCCATGGGTGGCACCCGCCGTGGTCTGTATCCACATTTGGGCGAGATCGTGGAAGAGTTCGCAGACCGTGCCAGCAACAGTCCGGCGGCATCACCGGATGAGTTCAATGACAAGCTCAAGGAAGACACCGTGAAGGCGGAGAAGACCATTGATCTGTTTCTCAACACGCACGTCTACGGCGTGGAGATGGGCAAGAATGGGAAAAACATCCGCAGCGTGACCGGCCTCGATACCAGGACGGGCAGGGAAACGCGCTTCGTCGGCAAGTTGTTCGTGGACTGCACCGGGCATGGCAGTGTCGGTGCGCTGGCGGGTGCGCAGTTCATGATGGAAGAGAAGGGCCGCATGGGCATGAGCAACATGTGGGTGCTGAAAAAAGTGACGCAGCCCAAAGCCTGGCCGCAGACACCCTGGGCGCTGCCTTTAACACTCGAAGACTTCCCGGCTCCGAAAGCGATGGAGCCCGTCGGTGTGAAGAATAAAGCCAACCAGTCCGGCTTTGATCTCGGCTACACACCGGTCGCCAACGCAGATGATTTTCTTCATGGCGAGTGGTTTTGGGAAAGCGGTTTCGACAAGCATCCCATCAATGATCTGGAGCTCATCCGTGATCATAACTTCCGCGCCGTCTATGGTGCGGTCAGCGCGCTGAAGACGCTGGCGGCTGACAAGTACTCCAACTACGACATGCAGTGGCTGGCCTACATCGGCGGACCGCGTGAGAGTCGTCGCATCGTGGGTGACATCATCCTGAATGGTGAGGACATGGTCAAAGGTGTCATCCATCCCGATGGCTGCGTGCCGACAACCTGGGATCAGGATCTGCATTATCCGAAGGAGCAGTATGCCGTGAAGACCCCGGACAATCCTTTCATCAGCCGCGCGGAGTTTGGCAAGCACACTGACCGCAAAAATGGTTATCCGGTGCCCTATCGCTGCTTCTATTCCAAGGACATCGGCAACCTCTTCATGGCGGGACGCACGATCAGTGTGGAGCGTCAGGCGCTGGGCAGCACGCGGGTGATGCGCACCTGCGGCATGATGGGTGAGGTGGTGGGCAAGGCGGCCTGGATTTGCGTGCGCCATCACACTTCACCACGCGGTGTGTATGAGCAGTATCTGGACATCCTCAAAGACCTCATGAACCAGCCGGGAGCGATGCGCCGTGACACCCTGGAAGGCAAACTGTACCTGCCTGCGAATGCGAAAAAGCTGCCTGAAATCGTGAGTGACGGCCTTGATCCGAAGAAGATGGAAGGCATCGTCATCGACGACGAAGATGCCGAGTTGCAAGGCACCTGGGCAAAGGGTGAGGGACTGAAACCATTCGTCGGCAGTCACTACAGTTACGCCAGTGCCAAGGGAGCCAGCGCGCGCTTCTCCTTTGCCGTCAAAGAGAGTGGCAACTATGATGTGCGCGTCTACTGGCAGCCGCATGAGAACCGTGCCAAATCAGCGCCTGTCACCGTGCTCAGCGCGGACGGTGAAAAAACGATCCATGTGAATCAGACGAAGCCTGCCAGTGGCCTCCATGGCGCGCAGAGCCTTGGCACATTCAAGTTCAATGCCGGTGAGGAAGCCGCCGTCGTCTTCCGTACCGGCGGAGCCCAGGGCAATGTGCATTTGGATGCCGTGCAGGTGGTCCGCGTGAAGTAAAGAGGATGCCTTTGGCTGCCACTAGGCGATCAATTTTTCAATCACCCGGCCACCGAACTGCGAGAGCTGTTTGAACCGGCCGGCGTGATAAAACGTCAGCTTGTTGTCATCCAGTCCCAGCAGGCGGAGCAGCGTGATGTGGAAGTCGCGCACGTGATGAATGTCCTCGACGGCCTCCATGCCCCGGTCATCCGTGCTGCCGATCGTGTGTCCAGCCTTCACGCCGCCGCCGGCCATCCAGATGGTCATGGCTTTTGGATTGTGATCACGGCCGTAGGCCGTGCCGCCGCGCACACCATTGTCGGGGGTGCGGCCGAATTCTCCGCACCAGACAATCAGCGTGTCCTCCAGCAGGCCCCGCTGTTTGAGATCCTTGATCAGCGCCGCGATGGGCTGATCCACCTGCCGGATCAGATTGCCATGCGCGCGTTCGATGTAGTCGTGGCTGTCCCAGGTGCCGGCATAGAGTTGCACAAAGCGCACGCCCTTCTCGACCAGTTTCCGCGCTAACAAACATTTCCGGCCAAAGGCATCCGTCGCGTCATTGCCGATGCCGTACATGGCCTTAGTCTTTTCATCCTCGGCGCTCAGGTCGAGCGTCTCAGGCACCTGCGTTTGCATGCGGAAAGCCAGTTCGTAATTGTTCATGCGCGCCTTCAATTCGTCATGCCAGGGATGCTCCACGGCGTGCTTTTGATTCAGTTTGGCCAGCAGATCCAGATTGGCACGCTGATGCTCCGGCGCGATGCCCGCAGGCGGTTGCAAGTCAAGGATGGGCGAGCCCTTCGGCCTGAGCGGCGTGCCTTGAAACTGGGCGGGCAGGAAGCCATTGCCCCAGTTCGCGCTGCCGCCCTGCGGGTAGCTGAGCTCAGGCAGCACAATGAATCCGGGCAGATCCTGATTCACCGATCCCAAACCATAGGTCACCCACGAGCCAATCGCCGGATCACCGCCGAATCGATTCCCGCAGTTCATTTGATACATCGCCGTCGGATGATTCACCGAGTCCACCTGACAGCCGCGGAAGAAGCACAACTCATCCGCCACACTGCTCAGATGCTGCCACGGCTCACTCATCCATGCGCCGGACTGTCCGTGTTGCGCGAACTTGAAGGGCGATTTCACATAGTAGCGCTTTCCACTTTCCATCGCCGATTTCATCTTCCCCTCCTTCGTGAACTCCTTCAGGTGCAATCGTTCCAGCAGGGGCTTCGGATCAAAACAGTCGATGTGTGACGGCCCGCCTTCCATCATCAGAAAGATGCAGTTCCTGGCCTTCGCCGGCACCTGCTGCATCTTTGGAGCCAGCGGTCCCTTTGACTCCGCCGCCAGCAGCGATGTCAGGGCCACGCTGCCCAATGAAGTGCCAAGTCCAAAAACAAATTCACGCCGCGTCGGTGCATGAAAGGCGCGTGACCCGGCACAGGGGAAGTAGGAGGTGTTCATGGCTCAATAGAGATACGAAAATTCGTTCGAGTTCATCAGCACGAGGCAAACATCCGCAAGTGCCCGTGTGTTAGCATCCACCTCAGAAGGTTGAAGATCCGGGGTGAAGTCGGCGTAGCCGGGAAGTTTTTCGTGGAAGGAGAATTTCTCTCCCGTGTTTTCTTCGACAGCATCGCGCTTCACACTCAGCGGCGGCTTGGGGGTTGCGGTGACGACGCCGGCTTGTTTTTTCCGCATCTCCTTCCAGTGGGATTCACAGGCAGCTTTTTCATCCGCACTTGCTGCGCGGCCATAAGTGAGCTGAAACACGCGGGCGATCACATCCGCCGGATTCTCTTTTAAAACACGGTTCGCCAGGGCCAGTGCGCGGTCGTAACTGGCCTGCCCGTTGAAGAGGCTGAATACCTGGGGAGTGACGGTCGATACCTCGCGGGCTTCGCAGGAGAAGTCGGGGCTGGGCTCATTGAAGACCTCCATGAATGGATCACGTACGCCTCGAATTTTGAGGGCATACAAGCTCCGGCGATGCCGTTGCGCGGGCTTTGCGTTTGGCACCCAGGCGGAGGCGAAAGTTCCCATGACCTGCCGCGGTTGCATGGCCACTTCGACATTGATTTCCGGGCGATTGGGAATGCCTCCGAGTGCGGGGTTCAACTCGCCCGTGATGCTGAGCATCGTGTCGCGCAGTTCCTCCGCCATGAGTCGCCGGGGTTTAAAAACCGCGTAACTCTTTTCCGCTTCATCCCGGCTCAGCTTGGAGCCTGAAACCTGAAAATCGGAACTCCTTCGATAAGCCGCACTCATCATGATCACGCGGTGCATCTCCTTCAATGACCAGCCCTTCTCCACCAGCGTCGCCGCCAGCCAGTCGAGCAGTTCGGGATGCGTGGGCTTTTTCCCGGTGCTGCCGAAGTTGTTCGGATTGCCCGCGATGGCCTGGCCGAAGTGCCAGAGCCACAGGCGGTTGACGATGGTGCGTGTGGTGAGCGGGTTGTCCTTGCTGGCGATC
>CAJCCF010000368.1 GCA_903960845.1 uncultured Verrucomicrobiota bacterium
CAACAGCGAGCCCCTGCGTGTTTGACAAGTTGGTGACCGTGCCGCTGCTATTCGTCAAATCACCTGTCAGTGTGCTTAGCGAGACTGCACCGGTTTCAGTGGCATTCGCTGATAATGTCAGTGTGCTGGCAGGACCATTCACGGCACTGATCGTGGTGCCGGCAGGGATACCCGTCACGGCGCTAATAGTGGTGCCGACTTGGAGATTCTGTGCCGTTCTAACTGCTGAGATAATGCTATTGTTCGTTGTTGTGTCTCCCCGGAAGTAGCCGAAGTCCACATCCGTGGCTGTTCCAATCGCAACCTGGGAGAGTGTCAGCGAATCAAGTACGATGGCTGTAATTTTGCCTGCAACCACCGTGGGTGTAGCCACCGCCCCCGCACCGACGCCTCCGCGAAATGTCACCGTGGGAGTCGAGGTGAAAGCCCCGCCCCCGGTGAACGAAACTGAAGGCACACCATTGTACCCCGACCCGACCTCAGTCATGGTTATCGACTCAAGCTCAGCGGAAAAAGTCACTGTCGCGGCGGCCGGCGTGCCATCATAGCCTGAACCGGGGTTGGTGATAATAACACCTGTCACCATTCCTTCCGTAGCCCCGGACCCAAGCAGTGCCACACCACGTGCCGGAATTCCGTTGGCACCCGGATCGCTAATGATCACGGTGGGGGGAACGGTATAACCTGAACCACCGAACGTGACGTCGATGGCTGTGATTTTGTCACCCACGCGAACTGCTGTGCCTACAGCTCTTGGGTTTAAGACCGCATTCGCGACAGCCGGCCGCAATGGATCGCTGTAGGCCCAGAAGTTTCGACTACCCCAGCTTCCGGCACTATTAGAACTCCAAAAGCCATCCACCGGGGACTGGGCAAAAGAAGCAATTCCAGAAAACACGCCTGCATAGACAAGCGGCAGCATAAAAATTCCAAGCGGACTCCAAGACGCCCGCGCCTTTTGTTTTGCCTTCATGATTGTTAGAGAAAAAAAGTTTGAGAACCCCTGTCGCGATCCTGTGAGATCACTTTCTCATCTTAGCCACAAGCTGCGTAAACCGTTTCACCGCGATTCCAGCAGGGGCGTTGTCGAAATTGAAATTCTGATCCTGTGTGACAGCCACCTCCACCATGACACGCCGCAAGTTTTGGTTAGTGGCGGTAGCTCCCGCTTTTGAGGGCATGTTCATGCCCTTGGTGAACTCGGTCGTATCCACCAGTTTAACGCGTGCGACGTAAACCAACTGGTTGGCGATGCTTCCGCCTGATTCATAAAGCCTGAGACCTTGATCATCGTAGTAAGATTTCACTCCCGCACTGGCCCCCGCAGCAGTCACCCCGCCCATCCCTGCCCAGTCAGAAGCCTGCACTTCGCCGACCAATTGATCCACGATGCGGGTCTCAGCCTGCTCGTTGGCTGTTTTTCGGGACATTTCCATGCCATGAGGCAGAAGCCCAAGAATCGTCACCACCCCCAGTGCCATGATGCCAATGGCAAGAACCACCTCGACGAGAGAGAAGGCCGCAATTTGGGGGGAGGAGCCCTTTTTAAGGACAAGTAAACGCATATTCATTTTCATGAGGGACGAGGCAGATGATCGGTTGCTGAATTAGACCTAATTCCAGATTTCGTGTTGAGTTTATCAAATTTGCCCTAGTACCGTCAATTTAAATACATGGTAAATACCCACGCCCGAGTGGTTTTATGTTCGCTTGAACATCTAATTGATCTTGGGTGGTATCCACTGCTGATTCTAGTAGTTTAAAGGCCGGTCACCTGGGCTGACCCATCGAGGATTTCGATGCGGAAGGCTGTCTGATCACCCGCATCTCTTCCGATCACTGCACTGATGGGTGTCACCCCGGCGGGAAGATCAATCGTCATTTCCGGGGTCGTTTCCTGAAGCATTTTATCACCCACAACCAGATTCACCGCCTTCACGGATCTGAGGCCCAGTTTAACTCTGCCGGGACTCTCCATTTTGAGGCTGAATTGGAGAATTTTTGGGAACCAGGGATACATTTTGATCTCCTGAACATCTCTGAGAGGCACTTCGCCGCTCACCTGAGCGAACAGGGGCAGCCACGGATACTTGCCATCCTTTTCGTGCAAGGCGTGGAGGCCCACATGCCGGACATGGTCAATCGAGTCTTTATCCATGTTCCCCATGATTCGCCAGGTGCGCACGTAGCGGTTGGGTTTGATCTTGTAGCTGCCTTCCCTTCCCAGTTCGGAAAGAAAGCGCACGAGGTCCACAAACTCATCTTCACGCAGGCTGGCGGTCAGCCCCGGTGGCATCATGCTGGCGGGGCTCATCTGACGGCTGGCGATCTGGGCCTTGGGCACCTTTTGCAGCTGATTGGCCGGGTCGCGGATAATCACTTCATCCGCACCTTCCTGCACCAGGCCACCCGCGAACACCTTGCCGTCCTTCATGCTGATGATGATCATGTGGTAGCCCTCTTTGATTTTTTTACTGGGCTCCAGCAGGCTCTCAATCAAATAGTCCACTGGCGCGCTGCCTCCGATACTCACAAGATTCGGCCCCAAAACACCGCCCGCATCCCCGATGGCGTGACACGTCTGGCAGAGCATTTGCTGACGGCGATAAATCGCCTCTCCCCTCACGGGATCCCCCTGTGCCTTCACCTTCGCCATCATTGCCGTCATCTGCTCAGGGGTTAGTGACTGATTCATCTGCTTCACACCACCAGCAGTGCGCAGCGCCTCTTCAAGCGGTCCTTTGATGCCACGAGTCGAGACCAGCCGGATGGCATCGACCGCAACATATTCAGGGATCGTTTTGCCCGCGAGTTCCTTTGCCAGGACCGCAGGCAGCTGCTTGTTCTTTAAAAAGGCAGTCAGGATCGGAGCGGTTTCAGCGGCTGTTTTGGCTGACGCAAATATCTCCACCGCACGCTTGGCGGCAATCTGCGGGCCGACATCTGTCAACCCCTGCACCGCAAGACCGCGCAAGCCGGCATTTTCACGAAAAACCTTGTCGAAAAAGTCACGTGATTTCACGCCACCCAGCCGTGACAAGCCCTGAACCGCCCCGTCGCGGACCGGTGGCAGCGTGTCAGCCTTCGTCATGATCGCCATCAGCGCTTCGCGCGCCGACTCCACCTTCCAGGCACCTGCTAAAATGGTGGCACGATGCACGATCTCCACCCTTGGACTCCCAAGCCAGTCTTTGACAATGATCTCGGCACCTTCCGGCTTCACCCCGCGCGTCGCGGCGGCTTTGACCAGCGCATCCATGAGCCCGACCACTTTGTCCGCCATTGCAGGATCATTCACGAGATCCGCCATCTCCCGCGCCTGCCCGGCATCCGCGGCATCACCCGCCATGGCCATCACGGCAGCCGCGTCATCAGTAGCGAGTTTGCCAGCCTTCAATGACACAAGCAGCGGCTTGAGCGCCTCACTGCGGCCGGTCGCCTTCATTGCATAGACAAGATGCTTTGGATTGTCATCGAGCTTCAGGCTGCCTTTCAAGGTGAGCGGCAGCCACATGTCTGCCTGCTCGCGAGCGGTGAGCTCCAAAAGAAAATCCAGACTCTCATCCATGCTGCTGTCGAGTGCGCGCAAAGCCACTTCAAATGCCTTGGGCTGACGCATGTCCGCCAGAACAGCAAGCGACCAAAGGCGCACCTGCGCATTTTCATCGGTGATGCCCTTGCTCAGAACTGCAGGTGCATCAGGCAATTCACGCCAGCGATGCGTGAGAATACGCAGTGCCGCCGCACGCACCCGTGCATCCGGACTCGCAAAAAGTTCACGCCACAACGTGGCTGAAAATTTATTCAGCCCTTCACGCGCCCAGGCGCCCTCCAGCAGATGATGCCAGTAATCCGCGTGCGCTTTATCAAGCCCATCCGTCCAGACTTTCAGCGCAGGCAGCACCTCGGCGGCACCGCGTGAACGCAATTCTTGTTTGGCAAAATGACGCGTCCATTTGCGATTGCTCTTCAACATCTCAAGCAGGTCCGGCACAGGTGCCCCAACGATCCTCGGCATCTCACTCAGCGGGCGACCTTTCGCCGTCAGCCGCCAGATGCGACCGTGCACCTGGTCACGGCGCGGATCACGAAAATCCACCTCGCCATGCTGAATGATTGGGTTGTACCAGTCGGCAATGTAAAGCGCCCCATCCGGCCCCAAACGAATATCGATCGGTCTGAAGGCACGATGATTTGATGCCAGAACATCCGCCTCCTGTTTTGCGATATAACTGCTGCCGTTCGGGGTGAGTTTAAAACGATTGGTGCGGTTGCCACGGAAGTCATTGGTGACCCACGATCCCTGCCATTCTTCAGGCCAGTGCGGATCCTCGATGAACTCCAGCCCGCACTGCTTTGGCTGACCCGGACTCAGGCCGCTGAGCGTGCGTGCGGCATTGGGTGATGTTTTAAAGACACTGCCAGGAAAGATGTAATTGAGGCCCTCGCCGCCCGCTCCATCCGTGGCAAACGACTGGCCCCACTGATCAAATTCATAACCCCAGGGATTCACCAATCCCTTGCTCACGATTTCCAGCCGGCGCGTCTCCGGGCGGAACTCCCAGACCCCGCCGCCCATCAGCCGCCGCACGCCATGTGGCGTCTCGATGTGACTGTGAATGTAGATCGATTGATTGAATGACAGAAGCCCCTCCGGTGTGTGGCGCAACGTGTGCAGCAGATGGTGCGTGTCCTCGGTGCCAAAGCCGCTCAGCACAATCGTGCGCTCATCCGCCTTCATGTCGCCATTCGTGTCTCTGAGAAAAAGCAGCTCGGTCGAGTTCGCCACGTACGCGCCACCATCGCCGGGGATCACCGCCGTGGGAATGTGCAGTCCTTCGGCAAAAACGGTGGACTTGTCTGCCTTGCCATCGTGATCCGTATCTTCCAGAACGATCACCTGGTCCTTCGTGCCTTCTCCCGGCTTGATCTGCGGATAAGTCGTGCTGCTCACCAACCAGAGACGACCCTGCGCGTCCCAGTTCATTTGCACCGGCTTTGCGATCATCGGTTCCTGAGCCCACAGCGTTACCTCAATCCCATCCGGCACGACAAAACCCGCTTTCTCCACCTCTGAATTCGGGTCGGGCAGTTCAGCCACAGACGTCGGCTGAGAAGCCGCAAGAGGCAGAACACCAGCTGCTAGGGCAAAGAAAAGTCGGGAGATCATGGCGAACCGCAGGATACGACGCTTCATGGTGCATCTGGCAAGTCGAAAACCATCATTCATCGAACATCTTTCCTCTGCAGTTGCGTGCAGCACCTGAGGCTCCTAATTCCGGCATGTCCCTTTTCTCATCAGAAGCCGAGCGGCTCGCCGAGTTCCCCATTGCCCGTGACAGCATTTTTCTGGCCCATGCTGGCGTCACCATCCTCCCGCAACGCGTGGCAAAGGTCATGCAGGACTACCTGCAAGAGGCCTGCCAGCGGATGCAGGAGTTCCCGGAAGCATGGCGCGCGGTCAATGATACACGCGCAGTCGCCGCTCAACTGATCGGAGCCAAGGCCAGCGAGATCTCCCTGCTCGGACCCACTTCACTCGGGCTCAGTCTCGTGGCCAACGGCCTCGACTGGCGGCCCGGGGATGAAGTGGTGTGCTATCTGGACGACTATCCGGCCAATGTCTATCCCTGGACCGATCTCACACGGCGCGGTGTCATCGTCCGCCTGCTGAAACCCGATGCGCCAGGTGCCATCACACCCGAACTGGTAGAAGCCGCGCTTACCGCAAGAACCAAACTCGTGGCACTCGCCTCCTGCCATTTCATCAGCGGCTACCGCATTCAGATCGATGCCATCGGCCAAATGCTTCGCTCACGCGGTGTGCTCTTTTGTCTCGATGCCATCCAAACACTCGGAGCCTTCGAGACACGCGTCGATCATGTCGATTTCCTCAGCGCTGATTCCCACAAATGGATGCTCGGCCCCATGTCCGCCGGGATCGTCTATGTGAGGGAGGAGGTGAAAGAACGCCTTCGCCCAACCCTCCTCGGTTCCTGGAATGTCCGCAGCCCAAACTTCATCGCCCAGACAGAAATTGCCTTTGAACCCGGCGGCAGACGCTATGAACCCGGCGTCCTCAACATCGTAGGCATTCTCGGGATGAAGGCAGGCTTAGAACTTCTATTAGAGAAAGGCATTCCACAGGTAAGCGACCAGCTTCTCCGGCTTAAAGCTAGGCTTATTTCGCACCTTCAACCCTTAGGATTTCACTTCATTGGCCCTGCTGGCGGGCCGAACGCCTCGGGCATCAGCACGGCTTATCGGGAGGGGCGCGGCCCTTCCGTAGAAAAAGTTTACGAGCATCTGACGGCTCATAACATCAGTCCATCCCTCCGTTTTGATCGTGCTGGACGGGCTTATTTGAGATTTAGCCCGCATTTCTATAATACTGAGACAGAAATGGACCGTGTCGCTGAAGTCATTTCACAAACTCCTGACGGCCCATCGGCCGGTTGCTGAAAGACAACACTCGACATTTTCTGTCATTTTTTGTTAGTCTCCTAGAAATCGTCACAAATCGCGATATGGCAAACAAACCGACACCCAACAAAGGGGCTGCGAAAAAAATCGCAGCCAAGGTGAAAAATTCTCCAACCCCAGCCAAGCCTGCAGGCAAGGCCAAACCGGTCGTCAAAAGCCCGGCCCCAAAGGCACCCGAGAAGTCTGCCAGCAAAGCCAAACCTGCCACCAAAACACCTGCCAAACCTGCCGTCAAAGCCGTGGCTAGACCTGTCGTGAATCCATCGCCAAAACCGGCCTCATCCCCCGCCGCCGTAAAAAAGCCTGACCCTGCCCCGACACCCTCGCCCGCTGCAGCGCCGGCATCGGCTCCTCTCGCAAGACTGCTCCCGGGGCCGAAAGGCTCCACCACCAACGGCGCGCTCACCATCAATGTCCAGACCTCTCAGGGATCAGCGGGCAATGGCAACACCCACGCGGCGAACATCCTGGTCATTGTCACCAGCGGCGGCACGCCGGTCGTTGAACTGAACCGTGATCACTTCACCCTCATGGAGCATTTTGAGGTGCCAGGTCAGACCGCATGCTTCAGCAGCAACATCACCTCCTTCCGCAACGCGGGGACAGGAGCCTACCTCCTGCAAACAAGACCCAACAATGGGGCGCCATGGCGCACTGGTCATCATCTGGGCCAACTTCTCGTCTCCAGTGATGATGACCGCCAGGGCCAGGCCGCGATCAAGCTGATCATCCGGTAAATGGCGTAAGTCAGACCGTTTTCACGCAGAGAGGCGGCGAGCCTGCCTTTCTGCGCACCGTGTTCCGTTGCCCCCTGCGGCCAAGGCACCGAACTGCACGCAGGCTTTGTCCGGTCCGGAAATGCCACCACCGGCTGGGCAAAAAGTGACAAGGTTTAGCCATCTTTCCGCGTTTTCTGCACCTCCGCTTTTCTGCGGCCAAAACCGAACTACCCCGTCCCTTTTCCTTCATGACCCGCCGCCACTTTTTTCAAAATACCGCCTTCGCCGCCGCCTCTCTAGCCACGGCCCGGATCCGGGCGGCGAGCCCAAAGCTCATGATCGGCATGGACCACTTCGCCGTCCGTGCCACGGGCTGGAAGGCCGCACAGATGATCGACTACGCCGCCTCGTTGAAACTCGACACCTGCTTCATTTCCGAATTGGGCGTGTTTGAGTCCTTTGAAGACGCCTATCTGCAAGACCTCAAAGACCGGGCCGACAAAGCAGGCCTCAAACTCTACATCGGCACCAGCAGCGTCTGCCCCAGTTCCAACACCTGGAAACCGACTTACGGCACACCTGAGGAAACACTCGCGCTAACCATCAGGACTGCAAAAAAACTCGGCTCACCCGTCGCCCGCTGCTATCTCGGTAACCAAAAGGATCGCAGCTCCGACGGCGGCATCCAGAAGCACATCGAGCAGACCATCAAGGTCATCCAGGCCAACAAATCCCGCGCCGAAGGAGAAGGCATCCAGATCTCCATCGAGAACCACGCCGGCGACATGCAATCGCATGAATTGAAGGCGCTGATCGAAGCCGCTGGCAAAAGCTACGTCGGAGCCAACATCGACCCCGGCAACGCCGTCTGGGCCATGGAGGAACCGCTTGCCCACCTTGAAGTCCTCGGCCCATACACGAACTGTTCCAGCGTGCGCGACACCATGGCCTGGGAAGATGAAAACGGTGCCGTCATCCAATGGACCGCCATTGGCGAAGGCCTCGTCGATTTCGCCGCCTACGCCAAACGTTTCGCCGAGCTTGCCCCGGGCGTTCCCCTCCAGGTTGAAACCATCTCCGGTTTCGCCAAACCCATGACCTGGAAGAAGGATGAATTCTGGAAACCCTTCCCGGGCTACCGCGACACCGCCGCCTTCAAAGGCTGGGTCGAATTCACGAAAAAGGGCAAAGCCATCCCCACCTTCAAAGCTCCCGACGGCCCCGG
>CAJCCF010000369.1 GCA_903960845.1 uncultured Verrucomicrobiota bacterium
AGCTTAGTAGCGGTAGTGATCAGTCTTGTAAGGCCCCTCAATAGGGACGCCGATGTAATCGGCCTGATCCTTGGAGAGCACCGTAAGCTTCACGCCAATCTTTTCGAGATGAAGTCGGGCAACTTCTTCGTCGAGCTTCTTCGGCAGGATGGTGACGCCGATCTTGCGCTTGCCTTTGGTGGCCCAGAGTTCGATTTGCGCGAGTGTCTGGTTGGTGAAGCTATTGCTCATGACGAAGCTCGGGTGGCCTGTGGCGCAACCAAGGTTCACAAGGCGTCCTTCTGCCAGCATGAAGATGCTGTTGCCTTTCGGGAAGGTGTACTTGTCCACCTGAGTAGGCTTGATGTTGAGGCGCGTGACGCCCTTCATCTTGTTAAGCTTATCGACTTGTATTTCATTGTCGAAATGGCCGATGTTGCAGACGATGGCCTGGTCCTTCATCTTCTCCATGTGCTTGGTGGTGATGATGTCCTTGTTGCCTGTCGTCGTGACGTAAATGTCGCCAATGCCGAGGGTGTCCTCGATCGGCATGACGCGGTGGCCTTCCATGGCAGCCTGCAAGGCACAGACGGGGTCGATCTCGGTGACGATGACCTGAGCACCCATGCCGCGGAGGGCAGCGGCGCAGCCCTTACCCACGTCGCCATAACCACAAACAACTCCGACCTTGCCCGCAATCATGACATCGGTGGCACGCTTGATACCGTCGAGCAGGGATTCGCGGCAACCGTAGAGGTTGTCGAATTTGGATTTGGTCACGCTGTCGTTCACATTGATAGCCGGGAAGAGCAGCTTGCCTGCATTGGCCATTTCATAGAGACGGTGAACGCCTGTGGTGGTCTCTTCGGAGACTCCTTTGAGGTCTTTGACGATTTTGTGGAAGATGCCCGGCTGCTCATTGGCAATCCTTTTGAGCAGGTCTTTGATGACCTTCACTTCGTGGTTGTCGCTCGGAGTCTTGACCCACTTGTCGCCGTTTTCCATTTCATAGCCTTTGTGGATAAGCAAAGTCACGTCGCCACCGTCATCAACGATGAGTTGTGGGCCTTTGTCCTTCGGGAACATGATGGCCTTCCAGGTGCAATCCCAGTATTCTTCCAGCGTCTCGCCTTTCCAGGCAAACACAGGCGTGCCGGAGGCTGCGATGGCGGCGGCGGCGTGGTCTTGAGTAGAGAAAATGTTGCATGAGGCCCAGCGCACGTCAGCACCGAGTTCCTTGAGGGTCTCGATGAGCACGCCAGTCTGAATGGTCATGTGCAGGGAGCCGGTGATGCGCACTCCTTTGAGAGGCTTCAATGGTCCGTATTTCTTGCGCGTGGCCATGAGGCCGGGCATTTCGCTTTCGGCGATGTCGAGTTCTTTGCGGCCAAATTCGGCGAGTGAGATGTCTTTGACGAGGTAGTCGTTGCTCATGTTGGTGCGTTTGGTTCTGGGTTAAAAATACGAATCATCGTATCAGGATGCGATGATATGTTCCAAAGACAGGCCGTGATGTCAATGGACGTTTTTGTCTCTGTTCGGATATAACAATCCCTGAAGAGGGTCGGCTGAGCGAGACGTGCCAGTAAGTGACAGGGCGCGTTGCGGCGATTGCCTTTGTTTCCGTGCGTGCCATGGTGGCACCTGATGGACGCTCCAGCCGGCTTGCTGACCCTTCCGGGTCGCACCTTTATTCACTTTCTGACCTATCTCGGTCAACTCACCGCACTGATGGTCGAGTTG
Organism: uncultured Verrucomicrobiota bacterium; assembly: GCA_903960845.1. Taxonomy (GTDB): domain Bacteria; phylum Verrucomicrobiota; class Verrucomicrobiia; order Verrucomicrobiales; family Verrucomicrobiaceae; genus Prosthecobacter. The sequence continues at coordinate 1,723 of CAJCCF010000369.1, forward strand.
ATGATTGCCGTGCGTTCGGGTGTTTGGCGGCTGAAATTGGTGGCCCAGCAGATTGTGGCGATCGGCTATGGCTCGCAGGCTGTTGTGATCGTGACGGGCGCATTCACCGGGGCAGTCTTCACCTTTCAGAGCTATGCCAAATTCAAGGAATTTGGCTTTGAGACCACCGTCGGGGCCGTCGTTTCCGTGGCGCTTTGCCGTGAACTTGGCCCTGTTCTCGCGGGGTTGATGGTCGCCGGACGCGTCGGTGCGGCAATGGCCGCTGATATCGGCACCATGAAGGTCACCGAACAGGTCGATGCCCTTCGGGTCATGGGCGTTCATCCGGTCGACTACCTTGTTCTGCCACGCTTCCTGGCCATGATGATTTCCATGCCATTCCTCGTGGCGGAAAGCATCTCCTTCGGCCTCATCGCCTCCTATGCGGTCACGAGCTTCGGATACGATATGCCCTCCGCGTGGTACCTCTCCCACATGCTCGACCATACGAACATGGAGGATCTCTCCATCGGCATGATCAAAGGCTTTGTGTTCGGCATGCTCATCACTCTGATTTCATGCCATCAGGGTTTGACGGCTGGAAATGGCGCCGTCGGAGTCGGTCTGGGAACCACACGCGCTGTGGTCATCTCATCGCTCGTCATGCTCATCGTGAATTTCTTCCTGTCCATCCTCCTCAACTACGTCTTTCCGATTGGGAGCGTATAGCCATGGCTGCATCCACCAAGAGCACGAATCCACCCATTGCGCCAAACGGCAGCAGCGGGGCGTTTATCGAACTTCGCGGTATTCACAAGCGCTTCGGCAGGCAGGAGATTCTCCGCGGCATCGACCTTTCTATCCATCACGGTGAAACACTCTGCATCATCGGCCCCAGCGGCGAAGGCAAGACCGTCATGATGAAACATATCATCGGCCTCATCCAACCGGACAAGGGTGACATTTTTGTCGAGGGCATTTGTGTGAATCACCTGCGTGAACGCGAGATGGCCCCCATCAGGCAGAAGGTCAGCATGCTGTTTCAAAACGCCGCTCTATTTGACCGCATGACGGTCGAGGAAAATGTCGCGTTCCCACTCTGGGAAAGCGGAGTCCGCGACCGCACTGAAATCAAACTTCGGGTGCGCGAAGCACTGGAGGTCGTCGATCTTCAGGAGCACATGGACAAATATCCCACCAGCCTTTCCGGAGGCATGAGAAAACGCGCCGGCATTGCCCGCGCCATTGTCACCCGCAGCGAGTGCATTTTATATGACGAGCCCACCGCGAGCCTTGATCCGATTGGCTCGGATGTGATTGACCAGATGATCCTGCGCATGCAGCGCCGCTTCGGCATCACCTCCATCGTTGTCACGCATGACATGAAAAGTCTGTTTAAAATCGCCAACCGCGTTGCCATGTTGCGCCGTGGCGTGATCAAGTTTCTTGGTACTCCCGACGAACTGCGCGCCACGCCAGACCCGGAAATCCAGGATTTCATCAATGGCCGTTCAAACATCACCGGCTAAATATCAATCCATGCAGCCTCACCTTCCCTGATCATGATCGACAGCGACAAAAAAACTGAAATGCTGGTCGGACTCTTCCTGTTCGTCGGGCTTCTTTTGCTCGGTGGCCTCATCCTTCAATTCGGGCGCGTGCGCGAAATTTTCAAGGACACCTACCATCTGCGGGTCGCCTTCCCGAACGCCTCCGGCATCAAAGATGGATCTCCCGTCTTCCTCGGCGGTTCACGCGTGGGCAAGGTCAGCGAGAAACCCACACTCAACCCAACTTTCACCGGTGTTATCCTGGATTTGGAACTCTTTCATGACGTGCAAATCCCTGCTGACGCAACCTTCTCAATCGGTTCCGCAGGACTCATGGGAGATGCCCTGATCGACATCAAGCCCAGTGGCAAGGACACCAAAGAATTCCTGCCGCATGAACACGACCGGATCATTGATGGCACTAAATCAGGCGGTCTGTCAGAACTGCAAAGCCAGGCAGAGATCGTGGGCAAGAAGGTGGATCTTGTGCTCGATGACGTGCGCACAGCACTCGCAGATCTGAAGGGCGCGATGGAAAAGATCAACAAAGGTGCCCTGTCAGACGCCACCATCACCGATTTCAAAGAGAGCATGCAGCACCTCAACAAAACGATGACCCGAGTGGATGACAAAGTGCTGGGCGAGGAAACCGTCACCAACCTGAAGGACGCCATCGCAGAACTCAAAGAGGCGGCCACCGGTTTCAAATCCACCGCCAAAAACATTGATGAGCAATCCAAGCGGCTCGGCCCCATGTTCGACAAACTTGACCCCGCCATGGCCAAGGCGAACAACGTCATGACAACGGCGGAGGAATCCCTGCAATCCATCAAAAAAGCAGCAGACAGTTTCGCCATAGCAGCGCGCAACATCACTACCAGCAAAGGTCTGCTCGGCTCACTGATGAATGACTCCGAATTGAAGACAGATTTCAAGGGTCTCATCTCCAACCTCAAACGCAATGGCATCATTTTTTACCACAATGATGCAGGCAAAGAGAAGTCCAAGGAGGAGCCGTCCAAGCAACTGCCAATTTTCCGGCGCTGAAATCAGGAGTATTTCACATCCTTGCGCGGCTCCATTTCGAAGGCCGTTGTCTCCTGTTCGGAAATGTTTGGCTTCAATACCTCTTCGCGGAATTTGATGTAGTGCGGATCGTCCTGGCAAATGGCCAGCTTGTCCATGTTCTCGACTTCGAGATACACGAACCATGGAAATGCATCGCTTGAATTCACGCGCTTTCCGGTCTTCACCGTCAGAATCTCAGGAACCCGCAGCAGTTGCACGCGCGCCTGAGACATCAGTATCTCCAACTTTTCAGGGGTGACCTCGGGCTGGAGCTTGTAGAGGCTTATGTAGGCAATCATGGGAAAGCGGGCTTACCAAAAGTCAGTTTTTCCACTCCAGCGCTCCCTTGCGCCAGGCATAGACAAAAGCGACGCCAAGAATGCCGATAAAGCTCAGTGCCGTAAAGAAAATGCCCGAACCAATAACCGCGACGTAGTCCTTGAAGATAATCGCCCACGGATACAAGAAGACGACCTCAATATCGAAGAGCACGAAGAGCATCGCCACAATGTAAAACTTCACACTGAACCGTGGCTGGCCCTCCTGCAGTGGCAGCATGCCGCATTCATAGGCGCTGTCCTTGATCGAGTTGCGTGCTGCCGCTTTTCCAAACAGAACGGAGGCCAGAAGGGTGACACCAGCGAAACCACCGGCGATGACGATCTGAAGCAGGACGGGGAGATAGTTCTCAAGCATGGCAGGACGGGGAAAGGAGAGGAGAAGTAGCCGACGCGGGCTGGAGCGTCAATTGCCGAAACACGGGGATCCCGGTAAGAATGCAACGGGCCGTTTCCGATCAGGGAAACGGCCCGTGCATTTTGGATAAATTGAAGAATTACCGGGCTGCCACAGCGGCCGTGCGGGCTGCAATCGTCGCCTGATGGGCGGCGCGCAAACCTTCCAAGCCACGATAGGTTTTGGCAACTTTGGCGCAGAGGCCACGGCTCACAAGACCCTGCAACTTCTCGTAAGAACGCAGTCGCAGCATTTCTTCACCTCCACTAACAGCGTTCTTCAACTTGAGGTTGTCGTAGACCAGTTTGAACAATGAATTGAAATCAAGTGTGTCCCCGACGGACAATACATTGACTAGTTCATCAGTTACATGATCAGGAACGCGGCGGGAGAAACGTGTTTTGCGGGTCGGTATCGTTGCCATAGGGATTCAACCTTTAGCACGACTTTGTGATTTCGCGAAGATTTTGTCACTTATGAGCACTTTTCCCAGTATCAAGACTGAGACGGAGCCAAATTCGCCCCAATTCCACCATTGACAGATTGGCGCACACGTATCGCGATATGCCTCGTTGACACCACCCGGTTATTTCGCTGCGATCTTGAAAAGCTGCTTCTTAGTGCGGATGAAAATAGCCCCGTCAGCCACCGCCGGGGCGGATGTCATCGCATCCGGCAGTTTGTTTTCCGCCAAAATCTCAAACTTTTCCGCCGCCCGGATCACGCGCGTATCGCCGCGATCATTGCTGAAATAGATCCGTTCTCCGGCGGCGATGGGTGATGGCAGGTGCTGGCCAGGGAAACGGTCTTCCCAGACATCCGCACCCGTCATCGGATTCATGCAGGTCACCACACCACCACGGGTGGTCTGGAAAAGCAGGTCCTTCACCAGCACCGGGCAGGATTCACTGGCATTGCGTTTCTCGCGGTCCCAGAGCACATGACTTTCGGTGATGTCACCCTTCATCTTGTCATCAATCCTCACGCCCAGGGTGTGGGCGCGCTCGGAGCCCGTGTTTAGAATGAGCATCTGCTTGAAAACCAGCGGACGAATGGCGGCATTGAACCCGCCATGACGGATCGTCCAGAGTTCCTTGCCTGTGGTCACGTCGTAGCCAAATGCAGCACGCGAACCCACGGAGATCAGGGTGCTTGTGCCGGCAAGATCGATCACGCTGGGTGTGTGGTAGGCCTTGCGCATGTCGCCATCACGCGTCGGCTTACCTTCTTTGTCGAGATCTCCATAATCGGTTGTACGGTTGGTTTTCCAGACCGTTTCCCCCGTTTTCTTGTCCAGAGCGGTCACATACTGCTGATCGATGCCGTCAAAGGTCAGGATCAGCAAATCGCCATGCAGGATCGGCGACGAACCGGGTCCGCGAAAGTGCCGCGCGTTTATGTCCCGCCGCTGCCACACGGTCTTTCCCGTCATGGGATCCAACCGTGCCGAACCATAGGTGCCGAAGTGGACGTAGAGGGCGTCCGCCTCCAGCACGGGCGATGGGGCGGCGTAGTTATTGATCGGGTTGCCCAGTCCCTCCGGGGCAGCGTTTTCAAAAAGAAGGATGTGATGGACGATCTTCCCGCTCTGGCGATCAATGCCATAGACATACATTTTCTTTCCATCCGGCGTCGCCGCCGTGAACCAGATCCGGTCGCCTCCGATGACCGGGGTGCTATGGCCGTCACCTTCCAGATCGGTCTTCCAGACGATGTTTTCTCCCGTCTCCGCGCTCCATTTCAGGGGCAGGCGTGCCGCGTCCGCCGCCGGCACGATGCCATCATAGGTAGGGCCGTTTTTGTCCGGCCAAAACAGTGGTGTCGTGGCGATCTGGGCACTGAGCGTGGCACTAGTGGCGAGGCAAATGAGGGCAGAGCGTAAAAAATGGAGCATGAGTGCGGAGCTTTATCGATGGTTATGGCGCTGGCAAATCATCATGAGCGGTGATCTGCCGTGCCTTAGTGGATGGTGACGAAATCGTGGTGGTTTAGCAGGGTATGGATGAATGCGGTGCGGGCTCTCTGCTTGGTGCCAAGTTCTGCGAGGCCTTCAAGGCTGGACTTCAGCTCCTCGGGACCGGGCCTTGTGGCGAGGAGTGTCTGAAAAGCGGTGCGGATGAAGGCCTCGTCACCGAGCTGGTCAAGGCGGCGGGCGATCACTTCGGCAGAGGTGAGCGAAGTCTGGCCATTCATGAGCGCGAGAGCCTGCTGCGGAACGATGCTCTCGGGACGGCGGTAGCAGTCCAGGACACTAGCGTTATCAAATGTCTCGAGGAAGAGGTTGGATTCGTCGAAGGTTTGGTTGAAGTAGAGGCTGCGGCGCAGAAACTTGTCACCGGATTTGGGGTCAAGCGTGGGACCACCGATCCGGGGATCGAGACGGCCGGAAAGGTGCAGGAGGCTGTCGCGCAAAGTCTGGGCATCCATGCGGACAGGGTTCATGCGCCAGAGGAAGTGGTTCTCCGGATCGCGCTCGCGGTTCACGCTGGCGGCGTTGGCGCTGCTGCTGGTCATGGCGTAGGCTTCGCTGAGGACCATGAGACGGTGCATGTGCTTGAGGCTCCAGCCATTCTCCATGAGTTCGACGGCCAGATAGTCGAGCAGATTCTGCAGCGGTGGAACTTTGGACTGCCTGCCGAGGTCGAAGACGCTGGCAACGAGCGGCTGGCCAAAATGGCGCAACCAAAGATGATTCACAATGACACGCGCGGTGAGCGGATTCTGTCGGTCGGTGATCCAGCGGGCAAGCGCTGAACGGCGGCCGGTGCTTTGATTTGGAAACGGCAGGTAGCGCGTTTGATCCGTCTCGGCAGGACCTTCGAGAGCCTTGAGCGAGGTGATCTCCCGTGTGGTTTTGGCCTTATCCTTGCCCAGCACGAGCTTGGCAAGTCCGCGCCGGGACTGTGCATCAGCCTCGCTGAGGCGGATGGGCGCAATCTGAAGCGGTTTGAAGGCCAGCGCGGCTGGAATGGCAGGCGGGATGACTTTGGAAGTCACGGGCTGCTTTTCATCCCCTTTCACATGGACATGCGTGGGCCGGTCCAAATACAGGTCGTAAGCACGGGGGAGACCGTCTTTTTCAAGATCCGGCTGGCCGGGTTGCGCATCGAGCCGCACATGGTAGGGCTCAAAAATCGCGCGCATGGCGTAGTAATCCTCATGGGTGAAGGGGTCATACTTGTGAGCGTGGCACTTCACGCAATTCATGGTTAGGCCGAGGAAAGCCTTGCTGGTGTGCTCGATCACATCATCGAGCCACGTGGTGCGGTTGAAGAGGTAATAGTTGCGCGCAAGAAAGCCGGTGGCACGAAGGACGTCGGGATTTCCGGGCTCCAGCTCATCGCCGGCGAGCATCTCCTGAATCATGCGATCATAGCCTTTGCCGGCATTCAGCGAATCCACGATCCAATCACGCCAGTGCCACAGATGCTTCTGGCTGAAGCGAAGCTGTTCGCCAAGCCCATACCAGTCGCTGTAGCGCCAGATGTCCATGAAGTGCCGGCCCCAGCGCTCGCCATGCTGCGGAGAGGCAAGGAGCCGGTCGACGATGCGCCGGCGCGCGACCGGCGAGTCCTGTGCAATCAGAGCGTTCTGCTCTTCCAGAGTCGGGGGCAGACCAGTCAGATCGAGCGACACGCGCCGCAGCCAGAGCGCTGATTCGGAAGGAGCCTGCGGCACGAGACCGCGCTCATGGCGGACCTTGTCGAGCAGTTCATCCAGGGTGTGAGCGGATGCCGGCTTCACAGGCGCGATGAAGGCCCAGTGCGGACCTGCCGGCACGTCCTTCTCCGCAGCCTGGCAAAGCCCTGCCACCAGCAGGGCTGGTGAGAGAGCGCAAATCAGAAGCCGTGGAAATACCGTCATGAAGGGCAGTCTTATACGCTCGTATCGTGGCGATCTTTGATTTCGTTCATCAGGCAACGGATTCACAGGTATCCCGACCGGAGCCGGAAAGACTTAAAGTCACCGGCACATGCGGGAGAACACGTTTCAAGACCAGAGATTCTGTGGTCATGAATCGGAATCCGGGTTGAAGCCTCCTCTCCCCCAAGGATAGTCGCTCCAGTCCGGGGACATCAGGCGCGAGTCCGAGTTTTACTGGCCTGCGCCTGCTCCCAAACCACGAAGTTCCATGAATCCAGAATTTGCCACCCTCAGGTCCCTGCTGAACCGACGCATCGAACTCATCGCCGATCATGCGTTTCGTGCGGCTGATGCGCCCGGGCATCTGGCGGCGCTCCAGCAAATCTCAGAACTGATCAGCCAAGAGCATTTGCGCCTGCGCCCGCTGCTCTCAGGGCGTTTGGCGCACTTCCTACAGCAGGCCAGCTACTCCAAGGCCCTGGAGTATCTGGATGAAACCAACGGATGACTCGGTGGCATCACCCCTGATGACTGAGGGAGCCCGTTCGCTGCTCTTTGGCAAGACGAATGGCCGGGCCGCGTGTACGGATGCTGAACGTCCATCGTTTGCCATGAATGCCACCTCCGCCTGTTCCAGCTGCCACGGCCCGACTACGCGCCGCTCGTGGATTCAACGGCTGGTGATAAGCTCCGCCGGCTGCACGGCGCTGTCCGGTTGGTTAGGCACTTTGACGGCAAACGCGGGACTTCTAAATTTGAGCGAGCGGCTGCGGCTGGACATCACTGCCTTCCCCTCTCTAAGCCTAAACAGCGGCTCCGCCATCATCACCTACAACGGCGGGGTGACGAAGATTCTGATCAACCGCGAATCAGACACGGATTTCTTTGCGATGGACCCAACCTGCACCCATCTGGGCTGCATGGTTGCTCCTTACAGCATCGCCACCAACACCATCGTCTGCCCCTGCCATGGATCCCAGTTCGACATGCACGGCCAAAGAGTCGGCGGCCCCGCAGTCACGGGCCTGCTGCCTTACGTCACCCGGTTTGAGGGTGCCTCCACGCTGAATATTGAAATCGCCGGGTTTGTGCATCGAATCGATCAAGTCGCTCTGCACTCGAGTTCGCCGGGGGGCTCACGGATACGCGTGCAGTTTCCGACGATGCCGAACTGTCAGTATCAGGTCCGTTGGTCACCTGACCTGACGAGCCCCTTCACAGAGACCCAATTCTCCACCACTGCGGCAGGCATGGCTGACCAGTCGATCCTTGCTGGCAATGGCTCGGTCGTATCCGCCTACGTGGACACGACCGGTGACGTTGGTTTCTTCACCCTCGATCTGCTGGTCTTTCAGCTCGCCTGAAAAGGGATGGAGTCCTAGTTAAGGGCTGAAACACGCACCTCGGCGTCATCCAAGCTGTCTTGGCCTGCTTCTGCAGCGTTTGTTAAACACTCGCAGCCTGATCTCATTTCCACGAGGTTGTGGATAGAGCTGCCTGCCGCGCCGGGATTGATCAGAGCGCGTGAATCCATGATCATCTCATCTTCTGCACTCAAGCGCCTCCCGGCATGGCCGAAAATCGTGCCGGCTTGGCAAGGCATTCGGGATGCCATTTGGGCATAGTTCGTGTTATGAACATGCCTTCCACATGACATCCCCGCTCCATGCTTCTCCCTGGCGCATCGCTGCTGACACCGGCGGCACGTTCACGGATTGCCATGCGCTCGATCCACAGGACCGTGAAAGCCGCTGCAAGGTGCTGTCCACAGGGCATCTGCGCGCCTGTCTCACGGGCCGGACAGGCCGTCACATCCTCGTCTCCGGCCTGCCTCCCCTTCCCCGTGATTTCCTCACCGGTTTTCAAGTCCGGGTCGCGGGTGGCGGCGACACTTTCAGAGTCACGCATTGGGACTGTGAAACTTCCGAGATCACGCTGAATGCCGAACCTCCCGCCTCCTGGCAAAATGGCTCGTTGCTCGAACTCGGCACGGGCGAGCAGGCGCCGGTGCTCGGCGCACGCATCCTGACCAACACGCCTCCCGGCCAGGCCTTCCCCGCGCTCAAATTGCGCATCGCGACGACCCGGGCCACAAATGCGCTGCTGGAGCGCAAAGGCAGCCGCATTGCTCTGTTCATCACTCGCGGATTTGCCGACCTCCTGCACATCGGCGATCAGCGGCGCAGCGATCTCTTTGCCCTGCGGCATGAGACACGGCCGGTCTTTCATGAAGTGGCGTGTGAAGTGCCCGGGCGCCTGAGTGCTTCCGGAGAGCTTGTCGAGGCGCTCGATGAGGCGGCGGTGATGGCCGCAGCTCAGCGTTGTTTATGGTTAGGCATCCGCAGCGCCGCCGTGTCGCTGCTGCACGCGCACCAGCATCCTCAGCACGAGCGGCGGGTGGGAGAACTCCTGCGCGCCGCAGGTTTTGACCACGTCACGCTTTCCCACGAGACCGCCGCCTTTGCCAAACTGCTGCCGCGGACTCAGAGCACCGTGGCGGACGCGTATTTGCAGGGGCCGGTGCAGGCATTTCTGAATGCCATCCGCCTCATTTCCCCGGACATGCTCGTCATGACGAGTGCCGGTGGCCTGAAGACCGCTGATGAAATCCGACCCAAGGACATGCTGCTCAGCGGACCGGCTGGCGGAGCCATCGGGGCGGCCAATGCGGCGCGGCGGCTGGGCATCACAAAGATCATCAGCTTCGACATGGGAGGAACGAGCACCGATGTGGCGCGGATCGACACACGACCCGGCTACCGCTTCTCGCAGGAGGTGGCCGGCATGAGGCTGCTGGCACCGTGCATCGCCATCGAGACCGTGGCGGCGGGCGGAGGTTCCATCTGCCGGTGGACTCATCACGGGCTCGCTGTCGGGCCGGACAGCGCGGGATCGGACCCGGGCCCTGCGTGCTATGGCAAAGGCGGGCCGCTGACGGTCACAGACGTTAATCTTTTGTTAGGCCGGTTTGACCCGGCATGTGCGCCCATCCCCCTGGACACTGAAGCAGCGCGCCGCCGTTTGCATGAGTTTCACGCGCAAACCGATGGCCGCCTGAGCGGACAGGAGCTGCTGCAGGCCCTGCTGCGCCTGGCCGTTGAGCACATGACGGATGCGATCCGGCGCATCTCCCTGGCCGAGGGATATGATCCCGCCGATCATGCTCTGCTCGCCTTCGGTGGTGCGGGTCCCCAGCATGCCTGCGCGGTCGCCGGTCAGCTTGGGATAAAGACGATCCTCGTGCCCGAACAGGCAGGCATTCTCAGCGCCGTTGGATTGCAGGAAGCTCTGCCGGAGACGATTCATGAAAAGGAATTCAGGCAGTCTCTGAATGACGCGCAGGCACAACTCCTGGCCTTCCATCAGGCTCATTTTTCGGACCAGTCGCACTTTATCGCCGAGCTGAGGCTGAAAGGTCAGGACACACCGGTTCAGGTGAATTTTGATGAGCCTGGCGAGCTGCCGCAACTCTATCGAAATGCTTATGAGAGGCTGTTTGGTTATCCGCCTCCGGCAGATCGTGAGATTGAGCTGGTGAGTGTTCGCGTCATTTTGCGTGAAGCAGCTGCGGGCCAAGTCGAAGCCCGCTTGCGCAGCGTGCGCATCGAACCCGCGCCGGCACTGATTCAAGATGCGTTCAGCACCCTGGTGATCGAGCCGGGCTGGCAGGTGGAGCGCGTGGAAGGCTTCGGCCATGTGCTGCGGCATCCGGCATCCATCACGACGATTCCAGTGGTCGAGCGCGATCTCGTTCGGCACCGGTTCCACTCCATCGTCAGCGACATGGGCGCGCTGCTGTGCCGCACGTCGATTTCGACAAACATCCGTGAACGGCTCGATTTTTCCTGCGCGCTACTCGATCCCGCCGGCCGTCTGATTTCCAGCGCTCCACACATCCCGGTGCATCTTGGCGCACTCGGTGTTTGTGTGCGTGAAGTCGCAGCTGCGGTGCTGATGCAGCCGGGCGACACAATCATCACAAATCATCCCGCCTATGGTGGGTCCCATCTGCCAGATGTCACGCTGATCACTCCCGTGCATGATTTGCATGGCGTGCTGCTCGGTTACATCGCCAATCGCGCACATCACGCGGAGATCGGCGGCATCACGCCGGGATCGATGCCGGCAGTGGCGACCCGATTGATCGAAGAAGGCGTGGTCATCGCACCACGCCATCTGATTCGCGGTGGCAAGTCCTGCTTCGACGAAGTGAGCCGGATGCTCACGACGGCGCTTCATCCCACACGCAACCTGGTGGACAACCTCGCGGATCTGCACGCCCAGCTTGCGGCGAACCGGCATGGCGCCCAGCGTCTGAGGGAGCTTGCGGGCGATCAGCCTGAGGTGTTGCGGAGAATCATGGCGGAAATCATCGCACACTCCGCCACCGTGATGCAGCGCCAGATTCAGCGCATGCCGCAGCGCAGCACGGCGCGTGAGCAGCTCGATGATGGCAGCGCGATCGCAGTGAATATAGAGCGTGTGAATGACCAGCTCGTGCTCGATTTCACCGGCACATCGGCGGTGCATCCACGCAATCTGAATGCGACCGCAGCCATCGTGCGCAGTGCGGTGTTGTATGTGATGAGGCTGATGCTGCAGGAAGATCTGCCGCTCAATGAAGGCCTGCTCGACCCGGTCGAGATCATCCTTCCCACCTCCCTGCTCAATCCCTCCTTCACGGGCGATGCGATGCGCGATCCCGCCGTGGTTGGCGGCAATGTCGAAGTCAGCCAAAGGCTCGTGGACACCCTGATCAAGGCGCTGGGCCTGCAAGCCTGCAGTCAGGGCACGATGAACAACTTCCTTTTTGGTGGCACCGACTTCGGCTACTACGAAACCATCGCCGGCGGCTCCGGGGCCGGTGAGGGCTACGATGGCGCTTCAGCACTGCACACGCACATGACCAACACCGCGATCACCGATCCTGAGATCATCGAGCAGCGTTATCCGGTGCGGTTGCGGCAGTTTGCGATCAGGCGTGGGTCTGGCGGCTCCGGCAGGTGGCGCGGGGGCGACGGAGTGGTGCGCGAGTTCGAGTTCCTGCAGCCGCTGACCGTGAGTCTGCTGACACAACACCGGGTGCAGGCACCCTTTGGGCTTCACGGTGGCGCTCCCGGACAAACAGGGCGACAGCGGCTGGTGCGCGCCGGTGTGGAAACTTTGCTGGAAGGCTGCACCAGTTTGGTCGTGCTGCCGGGAGACCGGATCATCATCGAGACACCGGGCGGCGGTGGCTCGGGAGTATCGGTTTGAGGCACAACGGGAGGTTGTGAGCCGCACGATCCGCGCAATGATCTGCGTACCTTCCCACCCACCATGTCCACGCCCCGCCGCTCCGCCACAGAAGCCTACGAGAAGACTCCAACCCGCATTTTCCCGAACTCCGGCGCTGCCGCCAAAGAGCTGGCTGCCGAAGTGCGGAAACTGATCGATGAACGGGCGAAGCAGGGCAAAAGCGTGGTGCTCGGCATGGCCACGGGTTCGACACCGGTGCCGTTCTATCGTGAACTGATCCGCCTGCATAAGGATGAAAAGCTGAGCTTCAAAAACGTCATTACTTTCAACCTCGACGAATACTACGGCCTGAGCGCCGACCATCCTGAAAGCTACGCGCGCTTCATGGCGGATCAGCTTTTCGATCACATCGACATTCCGAAAGAGAACATCAACATCCCAAGCGGCACGGTGGCGAGCGATCAGGTTTTCGCGCATTGCCGCGAGTATGAGGAAAAGATCGACGAGCTTGGTGGCATCGATCTCCAGATTCTGGGCATTGGCCGGACGGGGCACATCGGGTTCAACGAACCCGGCTCCAGCCGTGACTCGCTCACGCGCCGCATCACCCTGGATAGGGTGACGCGCCAGGATGCCGCCGCGGACTTCCGGGGTGAGGAAAATGTGCCGAGCTTTGCCATCACGATGGGTGTGGGCACGATCCTGCGCGGCAAGAGACTGGTGCTCATGGCCTGGGGTGATAACAAGGCCGACATGGTCGCCAAAGCCGTCGAGGGCTCCATGACGGAAGCGATCTCCGCGTCCTTCCTGCAGGGACATCCGAATGCCTCATTCTACATCGATACCGGTGCCTCGCGCGAACTCACGCGCATCAAGCTGCCGTGGTTGGTGGGGCCGGTTTCATGGACTCCGCGTGAGACCCGCCGCGCCGTGACCTGGCAGGCTTTCCAAACCAAGCGGCCGGTGCTGAAACTGACCGACGAGCATTACAACGAGCATGGCTTGAGCGATCTGCTCAGCGAGCAGGGGCCGGCGTATCAGCTCAACATCCGCATTTTCAACCAGCTCCAGCACACCATCACCGGCTGGCCGGGCGGCAAACCAAACGAGGACGACACCTACCGCCCGGAACGCGCCAGCCCGTATCCCAAGCGCTGCCTCGTGCTCAGCCCCGAACCGCAGGATGCGATCGTGGCCATGGGCAGCACCATCGAGCGACTGGGTGAGCAGGGCAATGACGTGCATTTTGTGGCCGTCACTTCAGGCAATCTCCGCGTCCCGGACAGCGAGGCCGACAAGTTTGCAGGCACACTGCAAGAACTTGCCGGTGTGGTGGAGAATCCCACCGCCTGGGGCCCTCAAACGGCCTATGCGCGTGAGGCGCTGCGCCTGCTCGAAGAGAAAGGCGAATTCGGCGAGGACCCGCCGCTGATCCGGCAGCTCAAGGCTCTCGTGCTCCGCGGTGAACTGCGCGATGCGGCCCACGCCTGCACCGTCACCAGTGATCGCGTCATCTTCCTCGAGCTGCCATTTTATGAACAGGGCCGTTACCGCCGCTTCACAAGCACGAAGGCCGATGTCGACGCGATGGTAGCCCTGCTGCGCGCGCAGAAGCCGCATCAGATTTACGCCACCGGTGACGCTGCCGATCCGAGCAGTGTCGCGGGTATTTGTTTCAAGGTGCTCGAAGCCGCACTCAAGGCCTGCGAAGGCGAGGAGTGGCTCGGCAGTTGCAGTCTGTGGCTCTATCGCGGCAAGGAAAAGGCGCTCGAGGCTCACGAGATCGACATGGCCATCCCGCTGAGTCCCATGCAGCTTGAGCGCAAGGCACGCGCGCTTTCCCGCTACGGCTCGCTCTCCTCACTCGAACTCGCCTCGCCTGAATCCAACTGCCAGAACGCGCGCAACTACGACGCTCTTGGCCTGGCTGAGTACGAGGCGATCGAGACCTTCCAAAAGTGGCGCCGCGTTTAACCAGCGATCATGCCCCCGCTTCAAAGTAGTCATCCTCGGCAATGTCCGGGATGCCCACGACCAGCACGCGCATGCGGCCCTGGGCGCCATGCACCACGCCGGGCGGGATGTGCACGAGCGAGCCCCTGGTGACAGGATGATCCACGCCGTCGAGCGAGACGCTGCCCTCACCATCGAGTACATAATAAAGTTCCGTGGAGCGCTTGTGGTAGTGGAGCTTTGCCCCGTCGATGTCCACCGCATGAGCCCAGGCGGCTGGGGCAAGCGCCGCGTCCTCGTGACTGATCAACCGATCCCGCCAGCCGCAGGTGCTGCGTTCACGTGGCGTATGGCCTTCATGCCTGACGAGTGTGGGGCCGGAGGTGTGATCTGCGTTCATGACGTTTACAATGACGCGTGAGATTTCGATTTGTTTGCGCGCGGATCACATCCTCATTCCCGCCACTATGCAAATCATCTCTGTTCTCATCGGTCTCGTCCGCAGTGCCTCATTGAAAAGGACACCGTAGGGGGAGAGACCGGGGCAGCAGGATCAAGTCGATGCCTCACAAAAGGCGACACCATGGCCAATGGAGCCATGCTTGATGAAAGAAAGCCTTGAAGACTACACCCGCGTGATGCGCGGGCGGTATGCCCGCCGCACGGGCAAGCAGGCGCGCAGCGCCCTGCTTGACGAGTATTGCCGGAGCAGCGGACTGGAGCGTAAACACGTGATCAAAGTGCTGCGCGGGCAGCGACGACGTGGTGGCACCGGTGCCGCGAGGGGAGCTCGCAGCACCTATGGCAGCGAGGACATCACCGTGCTCAAAGCCGTGTGGTTGGTCGCAGGACAACCCTGTGGCAAACGTCTGGCCGGAGAGATGCTGCGCCTCTGGCTGGCCTCCTGGCAAAAGCACCATGGCACGCTAAGCGCCGAGCAGATTGGACGGCTTACCGCCATCAGCCCTGCCCAGATCGACCGCGTGCTTGCGCCATATCGCAGTGCCGGGCGCAGGCGACGCATCGCCAGCAGCGCTCTGGCCGCCATGCAGCGGGAAGTCGCCGTGCGCTGCGAGCCATGGGCAGAGACCGCACCCGGAGCCCTTGAGATCGACACCGTCGCCCTGTGTGGCGGTTCCATGAGCGGAGCCATCGTCTGGGCGCTCGACGCCACCGACATCCATAGC
>CAJCCF010000370.1 GCA_903960845.1 uncultured Verrucomicrobiota bacterium
TCCAGTGAAGCTCCGTCGCCTTGTCTGACGCTTCCAGATGCAGGTAATCAGCCTCATTCCCTATGGTTGGCTCAAGCATTTTGGCGTTTGCGCGGTTTGACCCGGAATGATCCATCATACTTCCACCGGTGTAGGCGTCTGAAGCCAGCCGCCCCAGGATCAGATTCAGAGGCTTGCGGTGCGGCTGAATGACGATCATTCGCTCGATGTTGCATCGTGGTTGATTGCCGTTGCTTGCCAATCCTGAAACACTCCAGCGTTCCGAAATGTCGGTTCCAGCGATGCTGTATCTGATTTCCCAGCCACCAAAAGAAACGGCATGCTTGTCCGCACTCGTTTTGATGGTCGCGATTTCCTTGAACCGGGATTCCTTGAGCGGCCCCCTGCCCACCTCCTCGCGGCTCGGTCCCGGCTCTCTCGGGTCGGTCAAACTCGGTTTATCGCCGGCCTGCCAGCCGGGATAGATGCCATTGGTCAGCCACACTTTGCCGACGGGTTTCGGCAGGAAATCCTGACCATCTTTCGTCTTCTGGCCGGCAATGTGATACGAACCGGGGGCCAGCGCTTCGGGTGTCACGGGCGGTTTGCCTGGCACGCCCTCCCAGATGCAGGCGATGCGCAGCAGCTCGGTGTCGAAGCAGGCCCAGAGATTGTGCCCGAGATTCAGGATCAGGCCGCGCGGCGTCAGATTGTCTTTGGGGAAGCCTTCACCGAGGTCGCGGCAGTCGAGGACACTGCTGAAAAAAGGGAAATCCTTCTCCACAAAATCCCCCCAGGGACTGGGCACCGGGACCTGGGGTTTGTCTGTCTTTTTTGACCTTTCCTGGCCCGGCGCAGAAAGGGCTGAAACAACAAACAGGACAAAAAGAAGATGACGCATGATCATGAAACACACCACAGCCCCACCCACTGTCAACGATTGCCGTGATGAGTGATTATTCCACAGCGGCAGCGCAGCATCAGGCCAGGTATTGAAACTTCGTCTGGCCGCAAAGGAGCAGAGATGCGGAGGGTGCGGAGAAAATAATCATGTTTCTGCTTCTTTGCCCTCTTTGCTTCTTTGCCCCTCTGCGGCAAACGGTGGGCGAGGTTGGCTATGTCGTTTCCGAAGCCCTGATCGTTTTGGAATAATCATCCGTCGATTGCGTGCCCTTGATGCCGCAAAAATAACCCTCGCCTTTTCGGCGCATTCCTGATTCCACGCCATCCATCCAAGGTTGCTTCGCTTCAAAATCCATTCGGCCCGAAAGGCGAACTCAGCCGAATCGCCCTTGCTGCCGTTGGCTCATTTTGTTAGTCTCGCTGCATGATCGGCAGAAACTTTCGCTTCTTTGGCATCACCCTCAAGGCTGTTGGGTGGATTGCATTGAGTGCGACAGGTCAGTCGGTCACGCAACCGCCGGCAAACACGGTCACGCCTCCTGTCTCCAGGCCGGAGCTGAACCCGCAAGTGAAACACCGCAATGAGCTCTTCATCGCGCTCATGAAACGCCGCCGTCTGGCCTGCGCGGGGCATTCGCCAAGCGACCATGCCACCCAGCTGCTCTCGAAGCTGTCGTCGGGCGAAGTGAAGCTGGACAACAAAGACCAGAGGTCTTTGACACGGAGTCTCCTGGCTGCATTGGACGTGCCCGTGAGCTCACAATTGCTGGTGTTTTCCGGCTCGGCCTCACAGGGGTTGAATGTCAATCCGAAGAATCCCCGTGCCATTTACTTCAACGATGAAGTCTATGTCGGGATCGTCCCCGGCGGTTTGTTGGAGATGATCGGCGTGGACGCCAACATCGGCGGGGTGCCCTACACCTTTCAAAATGTGGGCACGGGACGCACTCCGACCACCACAGGCGGCACGGAATGCATGCGCTGCCATTCCGGGCAGCAGTCAGGGTTTGCACCGGGGTTCTTAACCCGGTCCTTCGTTCCAAATGACAACGGTCTGATGCTGGGAACCCAGCCTCCCGGAAATGAGGGCCATGAGCGCCCGCTGGGCCGGAGATTTGGCGGCTGGTTTGTGACGAGTGCCAGGCCCGACATCTTTGGCAAAGCGGGTCTTGTTGCCCGGACGGAGGAGGCAAACCCACGGCAGGTGATCGGCTACAAGACGACGCACCCCGGCCAGCTCTACGACTCAAAGATTCACCTCGCGGAGAGCAGCGACATTCTGGCTAACCTGCTGCATGAGCACCAGATTGGGTTTCACAATCGTGTCGCGCGAGTGCTCATGAGTGCTTCCGACGATGGCTGCCAGGACGGTGAGCGAGTGTTTCCAACTCATGCGCAGGATATTGCGGAGCTGGTCGCCTATATGTTGTTTCGCAACGAAGCCGCCCTTCCTGAGGATGGCATCGTCGGCGACCCGGGTTTCATCAAGGATTTCAGTCGCAACCGCCGCGCGGCCAAATCTGGCGCCGCGCTGAAGGATCTCGATCTAACCAAACGGCTGCTCAAGCACCGATGCACTTACATGATCTACACCCGCCCCTGGTTGGAGATGCCGTCGAGGGTGAAAGACAAGATCTACGCAAAGCTCCACTCCGCGCTCCTTGGTGCCGATGATACCGGCAGTCACCTGCCTGCTGCCGAAAGGCGTGAGATTGTCCAAATCCTATCCGAGACGCTGCCAGATCTTCCCTCAGCTTGGAAATGATGAGCCGGATGCCTCCAGACGAATCTTCTTGTCGCCCTGAACCGAAAAGCATAATTTCAAACCATGTGTAACCGGATTCCCACTGTGGTAACCAGACATCGCCGGTCATCGATCGCGGGTGAACTGATCCGATCCTTCGGGTGCTGCATGATGAGCCTCGCCATCACCTTGCCCATGGCTGTGGCGCAGGTCGCTGATCCTGAAGTGGCGGAACTGCGGTTTGATCGTCGGTTTGAAAAGGGCACAGCAAGCACCGGCCTTTCGCTCCCTCAATGGATCACCGGCATCGATCAGCAAGGCGGCACTTTCTATGATGAGCCCGCCTCATGGCAGGTTCCAGCCTCGGTCGCGGATGGCACCGGACGATTGACCATTCATCTTGATCGCACAAAGCTCGCAGGCGACCTGGCCACCACCTTCCTCTTCTCCGCAGAGCAGGCCACGGACTTTGCGGTGCAACTGTTCGATGCTCAGGGGCGCGTTGTCGTGATCGACCTTTTCGGCAACCTCGTCGAAATCAGCGCGGCGTTCTCGACCAACACCTTCATCATCCCCCTGGCCAAGTATCCCACGGCCACCAAGATCGTCATCCGCCACATCCATGGAGCCGTGGCCATCTTTGGTGCCGTACTTTACCCCGTCGCCACGGAAGGCCCCATGGTCGATGCCGAACTCAACAAGCTCGCGCGAAAACTTGGTGATCCCCTGAGCCCCGAGAACCCCATCGTTAAGAACCTCCAGAACATCACCTCATCCGCAAAAGTTCCCGCAGCACCGGTGCCGTCGGCCACAGCGGCCGCATCAACAACCAAGCCCGTGACCCTGGCAATGCCTGCTGCCTCGACCATGGTCTGCGCACCGACCACCGCCACGACCATGGGTTGCATGTGCGGCGTGAGACGATCCACCACCGGGGGACCGCCGATTCTCATGGTGCCGCCCGAGCTGCCGGCCATCAAGCCCTTCAAGCGCGCCCTTCACATCCTGGTCGAAGATTCCCACGGCGGCACGGACATGTTCAACGAATACAACTTCGGCTCCGCCCAGCTGGCCCGCATTCTCAGCGCTCAAGGCGGAAAGGTTGAGAGCACGCGCCAGGCTGCAGGCTTCGATGCCAGCAAAGGCCTCACCCGTGAGCTGCTCAATCAATACCAGATCGTCATTTTCAACGGACGCTTCAATGGGCGGACAATCCCGTTCACCGACTCTGAAATTACCGCAGTCAGCGATTGGGTGCACGCAGGTGGCGGTCTTCTGGTGACCTGCGCCTCACCAACGGCCAGCGATCACCTGGATGCCTACTTTTTCAATCCGCTCATTAAACCCTTCGGCATCCAATTTGGCTGGAAGAACCTTGAAGGCAGGGGTCACGCCCCGGCCAGTCAAGCCCCCCATCCGATCGTGAGCGGACTCTCCGGGTTCGCGATTTACCACGGTGTCTCCGTGATCGGAGCTTCACCGGCTGAAGGCGTCGCTGAAATTGGCGGCGAAAGCGCGATGATGGCTCAGCGTCAGGGCAAGGGACGCGTCGTCGCATTCGGCGCAGGCAGCGCGCTTCAGAATCAGGCGCTCAACTCAAGGATCATCAATCAAAGCTCCCCGCATGTGGTCGCCTCAAACACCAATTTGCTGATGAATCTGACACTCTGGCTGTCTGAAACAGTCGCCGCCCAGTAGAACACACTGGAGAAACGTTTCCCAATGCCGCGCCGCTTCAGCGCCCTCTGGCAGGGCGGACAATTCACCATCAATTTTGTCACTCAAAACCTGCCCGCCAGATGGCACCGCGCTGATGCGGTAGATGCCGATAATGACTCCATCCCCGATGACATCGACCCGTATCTGAATGATGCGGGCAATCCGACCTTGCAGGCCGGGCAGTTTTACTGGGCGGGCGGCTCGTTCAGGATCGACGGGCAGATGAACACGTTTGCCGGCGGAGTTTTCACAGGGATGGATGGCGATCAGGATGGCGATGGCCTGCCCGATCATTTTGATGCCTGGCCAGCGGACCCCTCTAACAACAGCGCTTGGTGGCCCGGCGGTACCTTCACCATCTCCGGTCAGTCTGAAACGCTGGCCGGTCAGTGGCACCACGCCAATTCCGGGGATCAGGACAGCGACACCATCCCGGACGATCTTGATCCTTTCCCATCCGATCCGAACAACGGCACCGTTGTTCCAGCCTACTGGGCGGGTGGCACTTTCATCATCGACGGCCAGTCGGTGCCCTTTGCCGGTCAAAATTACACCGGAGACTTCATAGACCCCGATGGCGATGGCCTGCCCAACTTTGCCGATCCCTATCCGAGCGACGGCACAAACAACAGCTTCAACTGGAGCGGCGGCGAGTTCACGATCAATGACATCTTTGTGCGCTTTGGCCCAGGCTGGTATGCGGGCAGCAGCACGGACAGCAATAACAACAACCTGCCAGACTGTCTCGATGACTGGTTTGTCGATCCATCGACGCACGGTCAGTTCCAGCAGTGGACAGGTGGCACCTTCACCTGCGACGGCCAGCCGCGCACTTGGCCCGCGCTCAAATATTATGCTTCGGCTTTGAATGACGCCGACCTCGACACCATCCCTGATGAGATCGACCCCTATCCCGCCGATGCAAACAACCACAGCGGCTTCATCTGGCCTGCCGAACAGATGACACTCCTCTACGGCAATGTGCAGACTACCTTCAACCCGACTCCCTACGGCGGCGACTTCGTCGATGCTGATACTGACACCATCCCGGATCAGGCGGAAACCAACGACTATGTGAATGACGAGTGGAATGGCAACGACA
>CAJCCF010000371.1 GCA_903960845.1 uncultured Verrucomicrobiota bacterium
AGATCTATCAATTTCAGCGCCTCAACAATGGTAGCCTGCCCACCTTTGCACAGCTACAGGCTTTCACAGCCAATGGTCATGCCGATGGTGACACGTTCACCAACCTTCAGGAGTACTGGCACGCTTCAGATCCCCTCCAGCAGGTAAGCCTTCCCACAGCCCTCACCTGGACCAGTCTTTCCAGCTTTTCATCTCAGGTGATAGGTTCTGCCGGAGGATTGAAGAAGACATCGGGCACGACCGGAGTTTTCAATGCAGACGCCACCAGCGTGGAAAGTCTCACCGGCGACGGTGTCCTCTCCTTCTCCGCTGCTCCGAACATGCTGGCAGTCGGCCTGACTTACGCTGACAACATCGGTGCCACCAGCAACACCGAGGCAGACCTCGAATTCGCCTTCATTCTCAGCGCCACTGACGCCAAGGTTCAGCGCCCGGAAAGCACCACGGACCTTTCCGTTGGCGCTTACACCGCCACCACCGTTTTTGCGATCCGGCGGACCGGACAGATTATTGAGTTCCTGAAAGACGGTGTCGTCGTGGAAACCTCCACCACGGCAAGTTCAGGCCCGCTTTATGCGGACTGCTCCATTGGCACTCTGAATCATCAAATCGGCAGCGCCTACCTCAATGATGGAGATCTCGACAATGACGAACTTCCTGACTGGTGGGAGCTGGCGTCCCTGCCGCTCAATGCCACCTCTACCCAGCTCCAAGGTTTCACACCTGGCGGCTTTGGCAGTGACAATGACGGCGTCACCAACCTGGAAGAATACCTCAACGGCACCTCTGCCGTGCTCGCCGACACCGATGGCGACGGTATGAGTGATCGCTGGGAGATCGACCACGGGCTGGCCGCCAATGATGCCTCCAATGCCAGCACTGATCTTGACAGCGACGGGCTAGCCAATTTAGGCGAGTATCAGGCTGGGACCGACCCTCTCATCGCAGACACCGACAGCGATGGCATGTGGGACGGCTATGAAGTTCTGCATGGTCTTCTTCCACTCAACCCAGATGATGCGGACTCTGATAAAGACGGAGACCGGGTGCCAAACCTATGGGAGTTCGCCCGTGGCACCTCGGCCTCAAATCCAGCAAGCAAACCGGCCTGGGATGCGATTGTTGATCCACTTGCCGTCGATGGTGTCGTTCCGGGTAAGTTCAGCACTTTGGGTACTGCCTACAATACTCTTTCTGTTTCTCCCGCAGACCCGAACCATCTGTATCTAGTTTTGATGATGCCGGGTGTGCATACGTTCAGCGATAATTTTAACCCATTCAGCACGCCCAAGAAGGTGGCCTTAATTGCGGCAAAGGGTGCTGACAGAACGACTTGGTCGGAGGGTGTCGTTGTCAATCATCCTACATGGTCGCTGAAGGGAGACTGGCTCATTGACGGTCTAATCTTTAGCGGCGGGAATGGAACGGGCTTGAGGGTCGAACAGCACACGCCGACCACGGTTCCCAAAGTACGGTTTGTGAATTGCATCTTCCGTGACATCCAACTTTATTATGCTCCTGGAGAGCCGGATGAGTTGTATGGTGGGGCACTGACCAATCTGGGCGGTGATGTCAAAATGGACCACTGTACTGTGTTCCGTTCGAGCAGATATGAAACTGTAATTGTGGGCCTGACATCTTCTCAGATCGGAGTGTCCACCATTGCCAATCTCGCGGGCACCCTTCGCATGAAGAATTGCATTGTCTGGGATGATGAAAGTCCATCCAGCACGCCCATTACCGGCCCTTCATCTGAAATTTCCATTCAGTCCAGCCTGATTCAAG
>CAJCCF010000372.1 GCA_903960845.1 uncultured Verrucomicrobiota bacterium
GATTGCGCTGGATGCGCGCATCGTGTGCAACAGAGGATCATGATAGATTTCTGAGATGCCGTCCGCTGGTCATGTAACCTGAACTTGAGGCAGTTTCCAGACGTGTTTGGCGTATTCGAGAATGGTGCGGTCGCTGCTGAATTTGCCGATGCGAGCGGTGTTCAAGACGGTCATCTTGACCCAATGATCATGGTTTTTATAGGCGGCATCCACTCTGGCCTGCGCATCGACATAGGGCTGGTAGTCGGCAAGGCAAAAATATGGATCACCATGCTCCAAGAGGCTGTCGCGAAGAGGTTTAAACTCATCTGAATTACCGGTGAAGTAATCACTGCCGATCCAGTCAATGGTATTCCTCAAAGATTCATTGGCCCAATAGTACTCCCACGGATTGTAGCCCTTGGTTTTGAGTTCAGTGATCTCTTCGACGGTAAGGCCAAAGATGAAGATATTCTCATCACCGACCTCTTCAGCAATCTCAACATTCGCGCCATCCAGTGTGCCAATGGTCAGGGCGCCATTGAGCGCCAGCTTCATGTTGCCTGTTCCTGACGCCTCTTTTCCGGCAGTTGAAATCTGCTCGGAAATGTCGGCGGCAGGGATGATTTTCTCAGCGAGGGAAACGCTGTAATTGGGGAGAAAAACAACCTTCAGCTTATCACCCACGCGCGGGTCATTGTTCACCTTGGCAGCGACGGCGTTGATGGCATGAATGATGTTCTTGGCCAGGAAGTAACCGGGGGCGGCTTTGGCTCCAAAGATGAACACGCGGGGATGGAAATCGGCTCCCGGATTGTCCAGGATCTGACGGTATAGAGTGACAATATTTAGCAGGTTGAGGTGCTGCCGCTTGTACTCATGGAGGCGCTTGATCTGAACGTCAAAAATGGCATCCGGGCTGACATGAACACCGCAGGTGTCCTGAATGATTTTGGCGAGGACAACTTTGTGACCACGCTTGATGTGGTGATAGCGCCCGCGGAATGAGCTGTCGCTGGCAAAGGGATCAAGGCCGCGCAACAGCATGGCGTCTTTTTTCCATGCATCACCAATGGACTCGGTGATGAGGGAGGAAAGTTGTGGATTACAGACATCCAGCCAGCGGCGGAAGGTGATGCCGTTGGTGAGATTGAGGAATCGGTCCGGGTAAAGCTCAAAGAACTCAGGAAAAAGGCGCTCACAAAGCAAACGGGTGTGAAGGGCTGCGACGCCGTTGGTGGCATGTCCACCGAGGACTGACATGTGTGCCATGCGCACGTATTTACTGCCGCGCTCCTCGATGAGAGACAGGACACGCTTTTTTTCCAAATCACCAGGCCAACGGGCTTCGACATCGCCATTGAGGAATTCAGAGTTAATCTGGTAAATGATCTGGAGGTGACGTGGCAGCACACGCTCAAAGAGACTGACGCTCCACATTTCCAGGGCTTCAGGCAGGAGCGTGTGGTTTGTGTAGGAGAAGGTTTCCTGACAGATCTTCCAGGCCTGAACCCATGGTAGCTTCTCCTCATCCACGAGAATGCGCATGAGTTCGGGGATGGCGACCGCCGGGTGAGTGTCATTGAGCTGAATCGCTGCTTTGGACGGGAATTCACTCCAGGGCAGGGTGTAGCCATTTTTGAAGCGACGGACAATGTCGGCCAGGGAACAGGCAACGAAGAAATACTGCTGAACCAGGCGCAACTCCTTGCCGGATTCGGTGGCGTCGTTGGGGTAGAGAACCTTCGATACGGTCTCGGCGATGGCTTTTTCCCGGAGTGCCTCGATGTAACTGCCCTCATTGAAGATCTTGAAGTTAAAGTCTTCATCCGCCTGCGCCTGCCAGAGGCGCAGCACATTCACGGTGTGACTGTCATAACCAACGATAGGGATATCCCATGGAAGTCCGAGAAGGCACTTGGTGTCGACCCATTCAGAATGCGGATGACCAAAATCATCGAATTTCTGCACGACATGACCATAGAGTTTGACCGCCTGCCTGTAACTTGGCCGTGCGATCTTCCACGGACTGCCATCGCGCATCCAGGCGTCTGGATGCTCAACCTGTTTTCCACCGATGAACTCCTGGCGGAAAAGACCAAACTCATAGTGAATGCCATAGCCAATGGCCGGAAGATTCACGGTGGAAAGTGAATCCATGAAGCATGCAGCAAGGCGGCCAAGACCACCATTGCCGAGACCCATGTCGGGTTCTTTTTGGAGAAGTTCGTCGAGGCTTTTGCCCATCTCTTTGAGCGCCTGCTTGGTCACGTCATACAGGCCGGAATTGCGCAGGTTGTTCTCCAGCAAACGCCCCATGAGATATTCCAGCGAGAGATAATGAACCCGGCGCACACCAGACTTGCGGTGCTGGGCGCGGGATTTTGTGGCGCTGTCCATCACGCGATCACGAACAGCAAGGCAAGTGGCAACCCACCAGTCATTCGGGCTGGCCGAGTCCACAAAGGCACCAAGAGTAAAGCGGATATGGTTGATAATGGAAGCTTTGAGGCTTTCCGGGGAATTGCCGAGGTCGCAAGGGGCAGGGATCATAAATAGGAGAGTGTGGGTTACCAAGTCACCCATTTTGGCAATTCGCGCGGCGCGATAACCAGGGTGATTTCGCCTTTCGGAGGCTTGGTTTGATAGTGTGAAAGCACGTTTCGGGCCGGGCCGCGCTGAAATTCTTCAAACTTCTTTGTCAACTCCCGGGCCACGACGACACGATGTTCCGGGGCATGAGTGGCAAGCATTTCAAGAGTGTCGACGATGCGGTAAGGACTCTCAAAATATACGCTGGTGCTGTCGCGTTGGAGAGCGCTGATAAGTTCCTTTTCCCGCTGGCCTTT
The DNA here is from genome assembly GCA_903960845.1 of uncultured Verrucomicrobiota bacterium. Lineage (GTDB taxonomy): Bacteria > Verrucomicrobiota > Verrucomicrobiia > Verrucomicrobiales > Verrucomicrobiaceae > Prosthecobacter. The sequence goes on from CAJCCF010000372.1 coordinate 2,829, forward strand.
TTTATGAGGCAGGAAGCCGCCAAAATAGAACGGGGTCGTGGGCAGACCGGAAGCTGCGAGAGCCGTGAGAACGGCGCTGGGACCTGGAATGCCTTCGACCCTCAGACCGACCGCAATCACGCTCTGGACGAGTCTTTGTCCCGGATCGGAAACTGTGGGCATCCCGGCATCTGAAATGAGAGCGATACTGCCGCCCTGCTGGATGTGGGCGATGAGTTCCGGAATTCTGCGTGCTTCATTGTGCTCGTTCAGGCTGATAAGGCGGCTGCGTATGCCATGGTGGGAAAGCAAACGCCCGGAATGCCGTGTGTCTTCACAAGCGATAGCCCCGACACACTTTAAGATATCGAGCGCACGCAGGGTGATGTCAGCCAGATTGCCGATGGGAGTGGCGACAAGGTAGAGAGCAGGTTGAATGCCACTCTGTGGCGCCTCCAGACTAAACTGAGATTCCTCCATCTCCGGAGGGTCTTCAAAACTGGGCGTCTCAGATTCAGCCTCCATCACCAGCCCTCTGAGATCTCCACGGCAAGATTGGCTGCGAGTCTCTGGGCGGCATCGTCGAGAGCCTGTGCTTCAGAGTTCTGTACGTTGGTGTCGAGAATCACATACGAGTTGGCACTGGCATTACCAGAGTGAATAGCCATCCCGTTGCCAGTATCCCGAATAACAAAACCGCAGGTAAGACGCATCTGAAGTTGAGAGGACCTCAGGACGTTGCCGCGGGCGGAGCGGAATTGGGTGCGATCAACGCGATTGATGGAGCCTTCTAGCACCGCCTCGGCCTGATCTTTTGGAACGATCTGATAGGAACCATCAATCTGTATTTGCTTGATGAGTGCATTGGTCACCACAGAGGCTAGCCGAGGTTCAAGAGTCAGGTTTTCAAAAGTGGGCACAGCAAGCTTGGTGATGCCTGCGAGATGTTTGGGCTTTTGCCCGCCTAGATGATAACCCGCGCAGCCGGTGAACAGGAGGCAAAGGTTGAGGGCAAGCAGCGTGAATCGTGTCGTCATCCTGGGCGTGGTGGTATGAGGGGTGTGCGGAGGAAAGAGCGGAGATGCCTGAATTAGGGAGCAGGTGCAGTCGGTTTTGGCGGCACAGGCAGAAGCCCGGGCGGTTGGGGCGGGATGGCTGGAACGGGTAAGAGGGCTGGCTTTTCTTCCGGCACAGGCGGCAAAAGAGCACCGGTTCCGGGGGCCATGTTGCCAAGCTTGGTTGGTAACTCCGGTTCTTTTAAAGGGATGGGCATGAAATTGTCATTGCCTGTGCGCATGCCGGGTTTTTGACCGAGCCGTGCGAGTTCAGGTGCCAGAGGACCGACATAGTCCTCACGAGCCTTCAGGTTGCGGGCACCGGCCACAGTGTAGTCCTGATCAGGTTGACCGGTCTTTGCTTCTGCCACGGCTTCCGGGTCGGCAGCGGCAAGCTCTGCGAGGAGGGTGCGGGCCTCTGCAGATGCCTCAGGTGAACCATACTTGAGTGCTTCATTGAAGTAGATCGCTGCGGCCTTTGATTTGCCGATGCGCTTGTAAAACTTGCCCACCGTTAGCGACTGACCTGCCTCCACGGCATTGATTTGATTGAGCCCCAACTCGGCTTCAGTTGCACGTTCACCTTTGGGATTGGTGGTCATGTAGGTCGTCAGGGGATCGCGCGCGGCGATGATGTTTGACTTATCCTCACTACGGGAGGCTGCCACGCTGCTGACGGTGCCAATGCGGAACTGAGCTTCTTTGGCCTGTTTGGTGTTTGGGTAATTGTCCACCACCGTCTGGTAAGCGTGGACAGCCTGGTCTTTCTCTCCAATGTCCTGGAAAATCTCACCAATACTGAACTGTGACAGCGGAGCAAGTTTGCCGAACGGGGCATTGGCAATGATTTTTTTGTACATCGCGACGACCTCTTCTCCTCCCATTTTCACTTTGAGGAGAATCAAACTGCGCTCTCTTTTGCCACTCTTGGCGATCTCTGCGATCTCATACTGCTGCTGGATGGCATCATCAAAGCGGGCGCTTGATCGATATTGGTCAATGAAGGATTGGAACGCATCAAACGAGGCTTGCAGACTGCTGTCCTGACGAACGAGGACGGCGTTGGCGTAGGATGCTTCGGACGCGGCGACAGTGAAGGGGTAAAGCTTAACAATCTGTTGGTAGATGCTACGGGCCTTGCCAGCACGCCCTTCAGTTTGAGCCTCCCGAGCCTGAGCCAATAGGGCCGTTGCTTCGGTTTCCTGGATTTGGCGCTCGGCAGCGGCTGGAGCTTGTTTTTCTTTCTTCTCAAACAATCCCAGAAAGGCTGATGAAGGAGTGGTCAGGGCGCAAAAAGAAGCCACCGCGAGGGCAAAGACTGGCAGGCGTGTGAGGGTGAGGGCTCTCATCGGGAGGGGCATACTAAAGGCGTGTGAAAGACGCGTCAAGTTGGCAGAACCGACGCTGCAAATTTCGGTGGGGCGATCAATTATCCTCATTCGCGGCACCTTCTTCCCCGTGTCCCTCGTCAGCCATGCGTTGGATGATGCCACCTAGATACTCGATGTAGCCATGGACATCCAGGCTGTCTGCCTCCGGTTGACCCTGCACAGCGTAGAGCCAACCAACTTCGTAGGGGTCAGTGCGCACGACGCAGGCATCCTGCTTCAGGTAGGGGTTTCCTTCCACAAAGGTGCCATTCATGACGCAATAAACGTCAGACGCGGCCTTGAAACCCTCCACCCAGCCGACGTTTTTACCAGGCTCCACGTTATCGCCGGCCTTCATCTGCCATTCGCAGTCAACGAGTTCGCCGAGCATCCTTGTGGCAAATTTGGTGAAGCCTACCCGCCAGACATCTTCAGCCCCCTCCACCCTGGCCATCCAGTAGTGCGAGCGCGAGTAGCGGTAAGTCTCCGGAAAGCGGGCGGAAAATCGGGCGTGCTTGAAGCGAACAGTCGGTAGCGGCATGAGGGCAGGGGATCTGGATCTGGCCGTTATTTGGCATCGAGGCACACCACATGTCCGGGCGTGTTGCGTAGATAAAGCTGACCATTCGCAAGCACTGGAGCACTCCAGCAGCGCCCGCTCAAAACCTGGGCACGGCTGAGTTCATCAAACTTTGCCGGACTGGCTTTTGCGATTACGAGTTCGCCTTTTTCGGTGAGAATGATCAAACGCCCATCTGCCGCCATGAGCGATCCAAAGCCCACGGATTTCTCAGCCCACAATTCCTTGCCATCATTGAGACGAACGCACTTGAGTGAACAACGGCTGTTTTGATCACCATCGATACCGTAAAGATGGCCATCGATGAGCACGCTCGAATTGAATTGGTTTTTAAGCACCTTGCTTTCCCAAACCTTCTCGGGTTGGCTGGAGCTGAGTTTTAGCAGGGTGCATCCCTTGTTGTAACCGCTGGAGATGAAAAGTTGGTCGCCACTGAGGATCGGGTCGGCAGCGTTCACCCCATAGCGAGTGTTCCATTTGTAAGACCACACAGGCGTGCCGCTCACCACTTCAACGGCCACAAAACTCTCGCCCGAGCCAATCACCGCCAGCTTTTTACCATCGCGAGTCATCGGGTAGGGGGTCGAATAGCCGGCATTGCTGGTATCACTCTTCCAGATGATTTTACCCGTGGCCTTGTCCACTGCCATGCCTGCCTTGCCGACATTTAATATGAGCAACTTTCCCTGCACCAATGGGGCCCCGGCGTAGCCCCAGTCGGGAATGTTGGAGTCCGTTTCCTTCTGTACATTTTTTCCCCAAATGACCTTTCCCGTAGCTGCCTCGAAACAAAGGAGATCACCCCAGCGGCTGAGTTGATACACCTTGTCACCGTCGAGGGTTGGTGTGGCTGAGGTGCCGCCTTCGTAGTATTTGTCGCCCAGATCCGACTCATATTCGTGTTTCCAAAGCACCTTGCCGGTTTTGGCATCCAGACAGAAAACGCCGTCCTTTCCTTCAGCGTGCCCAGTGGTGAAGGCGCGTCCATCAGCCACCACAAAGGAGGAAAATCCAAGTCCGACCTCGGCTTCCCAAAGTATTTTAGGCTCGCCTGTCAGCTTCCATTCCTTTTCCAGCGAAAGCCCATCCCGTGTGGGACCACGCCAGATTGGCCAGTCCGCAGCTGTGCTGAGCGATGTCGTCAGCGCCAGTGATGCCAGGCAGGAACGTTGGAAAAATGTTTTCATGCGCTCTGAAATACGCGCCTGCGGGCAGAAATCGCAACTATCCATTTACAAACCAGTCATGAGGAATGTGATCCAGTGAGATGCAGCCACTGCTTGCAGGTGACGTTCTCAGCTTCTACCTACCCGGTCTCCATGCCAAAAAAATCCGCTGCCAAATCCCTTCAAGCGCCAGGTCTCTCAGACGTGATCCAGGTGCGTGGCGCGCGGCAGAACAATCTTCGCGGCATTGATCTCGACCTGCCTCTGGGCAAACTGACGGTTGTCACAGGTCCGAGTGGTTCGGGCAAATCCTCACTCGCGTTCGACACCATCTATGCGGAGGGGCAGCGCCGCTACGTGGAGACCTTTTCGCCTTACACACGACAGTTTTTCGAGCGCATGGACAAGCCCAAAGTGGATGCCATTCACGGCATTCCTCCGGCAATTGCCATCGAGCAGGTGAACAACATCCGTTCCACCCGCAGCACCGTTGGCACGATCACCGAGATCAATGATTACCTGAAGATGCTCTTCCCACGCCTAGCCGAGGCAAGGTGTCCCGAATGTCAGCGCCCCGTGCGTCCGGAAACGGCCGAGAGCATCCAGTTTGAACTGCTCAGTTCCCATGCAGGCAAACAAGCACTGATAGGCTTCGGAGTGCCTGTTCCCAAAGACACCAAGGTTGGTGACTTTTTTCCTTTTTTGCAAAGCCAGGGTTACCTGCGAATCTGGATCTATGGCGAACTCGTCCGCACCGACGAACCTGATGCAATGAAGGGACGCAAACTGCCTGCCATCGTGTTTGTTGTGCAGGATCGCGTGACGTTGGATTCAAAGCAAAAAGCGCGATTGAGCGAGGCCATCGAGGCGGCATTGCGTCTTGGGAAAGGGCAACTCTCGGCGGTGATTTCGCCTGAAGTTTCAAGCTCTCAGGCTGCTGCGGAGAAATCCAGTCATCCTGAAGCTCGAAGCTTCAGCACCGACTGGCGCTGCGCCGACTGCGATCTCAAGCTGCCGGCTCCCACA
>CAJCCF010000373.1 GCA_903960845.1 uncultured Verrucomicrobiota bacterium
CCCTGCTGCTCAAAAATCTGGCGGAAGGCTCGCTGGCTGAGCAAACGATCAAGATCGAGCAGTGCCTGGGCCTGCACATCGCTGTTCTGACCGACCATTTCAGAAAGACTGCGGAGCTTGGGATTGGTGGGCCAGATCTCCGTGGCGCTTTTCATCGAGCCTGCGTAGGCGACCTGGTCACCCTTTTGCATGGCGGCCTTGGCATTGATGAGATGCATGTCCGTGACCGTGCGCGCGGTTTCGATGGCGGCCTGGGGTTTGGAGAAATCAAAGTCCTTGGAGGTCTTGCGCATCTTGGTCACGAGTTCCTCGGCGAGTCCGAAGTCTTTCATTTCGAGAGCGTTGATCAATTGGTTCCCGTCACGCACGTAATCGAGCACTTTGAGTTTTTGTGACATGGGCAGGCGGCGCACGCGCGGCAAATACTCGCCAACGGCAAAGGCTTCCATGAGGCGGTTGCTGGCGCTCTGGTAGTCCTGACGCAGCACAAGCTGGTCAAAGGCGACGACGGCTTCATCCACGCTGCGGATGGCCTCCGAGGAAAAGCTGTCCACCATGCTCACGGTCGGAGGTACGCCCAAGCCGGCGGAAAAGGCCTTCTTCAAATCCGAATTGTCATCGAGTTGCAGCACGCTGTCACCATCCTTGAACATGTGCGGGTAGAGCCGGCTGCAGATGAGCGCGTGCTCGAAACGCCGCTGCATGAACATCTGTAAAATGAGGGCCTGAAACTGAATTTTGCCGGAGACTTCGGAGAGGCCGATGGCGGTTTCATTCATCTTCTTGCGCGCTTCAATCTCGGCCATCTCCTTCACATAACCGGAGACACGCCCGATCGTGGATGCCGTGGCTTGTTTCTGTGCATTGCCCGCCTTGGCTCCACCCTTGGCGGCACCACCGCTGCCGGCTTGCGGTGACATTTCGGAGTTCGACATGGCGACTTCGTTGTTCCACTCAAGCTGCTTGCGCCGCATCGCCATGGCATCATTGGCTGAGCGCAGGGAGTTCACTTTCCTCTGCGCGAGCCAGACATCATAGACCCCGTTGGCGATGGTGTTGCAGATGCCGGCATCAATCTTGGCGGCACCCGCCTCCGGCAGCAGGGCAAAGGCGGTGGACACGTCCGGTCCGCCTTTCCGCGTGGGCGCGAGCAGCAGGATGATCTGGGCGATGAGATCGCGGTAACTCTGATCCTCGGCAGTGTCAGCCTCCGGCGTGGCCAGATAGATTTCGAATTTTGAGCGCGCCACCCGGTTGTTGTTCAGGTTCCACATCTTGCCGTCCCAGGTGACGGTTTCGCTGCCGGAGTCCATGTGCGGCAGTGCGCCGCCAAACATGGAGTTTTGGGAGGATTGATTGCCTCCGCCTCCGCTGGATGAAGACTGTCCGCCGCCGGATGAAGGCGCGGACTGTTGCGCCGGGGCCGCGCCGGGTGAAGGCAGAACCTGCGCATGGATTACCGAGGTGAATAGAAGACAAGCGAGGCAGAGAGATGGCTTTCTCATGATGGGATCAGGCTTTGATGAGTTGAATCACTTCGAGAACGCCGGTCTCGAGTACGCGCACTTTGAAAACATAACGCTGACCGCGTTGGATATTGGCATCCAGACTGGATGGAACGAGCACGGGAACGAAGGAGCCGCCCTCATTGACCTGCACGCTGAAGAGCCGGTCGGAGCCTTTCCAGCTATCGAGCCGGTTGTCGATGGTGCCCTCGACCTTGTAGGTGTTTCCGCTGAGTGCGTTTGAGCTTTCCAGATACTCCTCGGTGCTCAGGGGAGAGAGGCCGGTCATCGGGTCCGTACCGCGATTCAGCAGCGACCAGCCCCCGCCGATGATGCCAGCCAGCAGGGCAAGCATCGAGATGAGATGAGCGGGTTTAAGTCCAGACTGAGCGCGTCGTGCCATGATTTACGGGGGGAATTAGGCGCGGAGTGTAGCGGGCAGAGTGGCGAGCGGCAACACTTCGCTGCAAGTGACAAAAAAAGTCTGTAACAGCGGCTGCTGCATGCGGTATATAAGGGAGTCTAACCTTCTGTTTCCCATGTGCATCACACGCCAACTCACCTGTCTGATCCTCTTAGCCGGAGTTCTCCCCGTGTTTGCAGAGGTAGACCCGCTGGAGACGGTTCCGGGCTTCACGCCCGCCTTCACGCTGACGGAATCCATCAAAGACAGCATCAAGACAACAACGATTCCCGGGTTTGAAGGTGAACCGGCAATGGTGATGCATGAGATAGTGACTTCAGACACAAGCACGGCGAGCATCACGGCAAACATCACCGGCATCGACCTGAATTCCATCGGGCCTGACACACCGTTTGATGTGTCGATAGGGTCGCTGATCTTTAGCGGGACACTCGGTGACGACATGACCTATACGGATGCAAACAAGGCCACGAAGCGCAGCATCTTTATCCCTGGCAGACACAATCCTGAAACGGGAGCCGTGGTCGGCAGCTCTGGCCTGAAGCTTTCCTGGACTGCCACGCGACTCACCATCACCATCAGCCGCTCGAATCTCGATGATGCTGATCCAGGCAGTGCACAGGCCTCAGCATTCGCCGGCATCACCGAGCCCGGCATGGCTTCTCCGATCAAAGAAATCATGCCGGTGATCGTGATGTTTGCCGGGCTTCAATCTGCGGAGCGCCACGGCTTCATTCAGGGAAGCACGTCTGTGCGCAAGCAGACATTCGGTTCGGAACTGGCAGGAAATTATGAGGAGCATTTTCTCAACACCGTCAGTATTACCGGCGCATTCGACACGGCTGTACCCACCGCGACAATCACTTCGCCCGCCAACAACGGCACCTCCGGCGGTAGTTTTACCATCACCGGAAAAGCCTCTGACGGCCACGGCATCGAGACCATCGAATATGCCACCGACCCCGCGACAACCGCACCGTGGACACCGATCACCAATATCACCGATCTGCCGCCACCATTGGGCACGGTGCCTTGGGGTACGACGAACAAGCAGTGGACCTTCTCGCTGACCGGCCAGCCTTTCGGCACGAACAAATTCTGGGTGCGCACGGTGGACACCAGCGGCAACCGCTCCACCTACGCAACCATCGCACTGATCAATCCGATGCCAGCACTGCTCACAGGCCGCTGGGATGGACTGGTCACACCCACGCCGACGGGCAGGCAGGGCTACCTCACCTTCACCTGTGATGTGAAAGGCGCTCTCTCCGGCAAGCTGACGCTGGAAGGCACGGCAGCCGCATTGCCAGTGATCGGCACCTGGTCTGGTGACAGCATCAATGCCAAAGTCATGAACGGCACCAAGACTGAGCTCCTGCTCACCGGCACGGTGAACTCAACCTCCCCGGCGAATGCCGCCGCTGCTCTGTTGAGCTTCAATCTGGCAAAGCCTGCCGCTGTCGCCACCGACCCGCCGGTGCCGTCGGGAAATGGCACGGCCTTCCGCTGCCCCTTCTCGGCGACGAACAAACTGCCGAAGCTGCCGACCCCCGCCCCGGCACTTGGTCGCTTCAATCTCTCGATCGCTCCAGGCAATGGCACCACCAGCCCTTCAGGCTGCGGATATTTCTCCATGGTCGTGGCGGACACAGGTGTCGTGACCATCGCAGGTAAAACAGCGGACGGACTCCTTTTCACCATGACCTCTGCGCTGGGCGCTGGCGGTCAGGTGCCGGTCTTCATTCCTCTCTACGACAACAAAGGCTCCCTCTCCGCTCAGGAGGTGATCGACATGACGCTCGGCACCATCGCTGATGCCACCGCCGCCTGGAACCGCCCGTTGAGCTTCAAGGACAAGCAGTTCCCAGCCGGCTTCTCGGTCACGCCCATGACCCATGGTGAGCGATATGTCGCCCCGGCGGCCAATGTCCGCGTCCTCGGTCTCATCGCCGCCTCTCCCAATGCCAGCGCAGAATGGATCGGCGACGCCGTGCCAGTTCTGCAAACGCAGGCCGTGGAAGTCTCCAAGACCAACACCGTGGCTGCCGTCGGCGGCAGCGTGGCCTTCAAGGCGACCATCACCAGCGCCACAGGCATCATCGCCGGAAGCTTCACCCTGCCAGGCAGCAAAGTCACCACACCCTGGTCGGCTTTGATTGTGGGCAATCAGGCTGAAGGGCACTACATCGCGCTGCCCTTGGTACCCTCCGTGCTGAACCGTTTCGGCAAGATGAGCTTCAGCGGAGATGTGCCGAAGCCGGCCGGGTCGGATGATTTTAACGACAACAGCAGGGATCTCTCCAAATGGCGCGCCACCGACATCAGTTACGGCGGCGCTGTTTTGACGGAGGTCAACGGGCGGCTTGAATTTACCGTCAAAACCGCCGTGGCGGAAACCCAGGTCCTGCGTCCCTGGACGCGCAATTTCGGATCACTCCACGAGGAGTTTGAAGCCATCATTGATGTGCATAACGCCATCACGCCGCCGGCCCTCCTGCCCGGTCCTGTCACACAGCCGAACGCCTCGATCGGCATCTCCCTGTACAACAGCGCTGATGCGAAGGACTACATCTACCTGGAGCTGTATCGTGGCAGTGACGGCTACCACTTCCTGACCTCACTCATCGTCGATGACAATGAGGATCTCCCCAATGACGCTGACGCCGAGCATCTCGCCGCCGATGGCTCCCTGCGTCTGCATTACGATCCGGCGACCCGCGTCGTCACCGCCTCTTATGATGCCAATGGTGCCACGGATGGCTATGCATGGACTCAGCTC
>CAJCCF010000374.1 GCA_903960845.1 uncultured Verrucomicrobiota bacterium
GCCGTCATTGTCACCACCCCGCAGGAGGTCGCCTTGATCGATGCCCGCAAAGCCGTGTCCATGTTCCAGAAAGTCAATGTCCCCATCCTCGGCATCATCGAAAACATGAGCTACTTCCTCTGCCCGAGCGATGGCCAGACCTATCACATCTTTGGCAAAGGCGGCGGCGATCATGAAGCCAAGCGCCTCGGCGTCCCCCTCCTTGGTCAGATCCCCATCGAAATGGCCGTGCGCGAGTCCGGTGACGAAGGCCATCCCATCGCCCTCGAAGACACCTCCAAGTCCGCCTCCTCCAAGGCCTTCCACGCCATCGCCACCCAGCTCACCGCTGCGGTGCCTGTGGCCTGAGCGTCTTTGTCATGATTCCGCGGCGCGGGCGGCCTAACCATCGTTGCTTCAGGCATCCCCTGGCCCGTCCCTCCCTCATTCGCGCTGAGCCGTATCACCGGCCGAGGGCGTGCCGGTCAGGCGCGGCACTTTAAATGTCGCTGCGGGTGAAAATAGGTTGTCCGGTTTCCGCTGCTGCGCTGGATTACAGTGCCCGAAAGTAATTTCGGGCATGCCCGTACTCTCCGCCCCTCCCGTTCCAGACCTATGAAATCCAGCCTCCTCATCTTCTTCAGTGCCATGACGTTGATCCTGCCGCTCCAGGCGCAGATCGAACTCAAACCGGGTGACCACATCGCCATCCTGGGCAATGCGCTGCCGGATCGGTCGCAGCATTACGGCTGGTTGGAGACCATGCTGACGCAGGCCAATGCCGACAAGGATCTGATCTTCCGCAACCTGGCCTTTTCAGGCGATGAGGTTCAGACCTGGCACCGCATTGACGGCTTCGGCTCGCGTGATGAATGGCTGGCCAAGGTGAAGGCCGACGTGATCTTCGCCTTCTACGGGTTCAACGAATCCTTCAAGGGCTATGAAGGCATTGATGCATTCAAAAAGAACGTCACCAAATTCATCGAAGACACGAAGAAGGCGAACTACAGCGGCAAGGGCAGCCCGCGCATCGTGCTCTTCTCACCCATCGCGCTGGAGAAGCTGGCGGATCCGAACCTGCCGCCGGTGGATGACCGGAACACGAACATCCAGAACTATGTCGCGGCCATGAATGAGGTGGCCGCCGCGCAGCAGGTGACCTTTGTCGATCTGTTTGCCCCCTCGCAGAAAGCCTATGGCAAGGAGCCCTCGACTCTGAACGGTCTCTACCTGAATGAGAAGGGCGACAAGGCGGTCGCCGCGGCGGCCTTCAAAGGACTCACCGGCAAGGATGCCCCTGAGGTGAATGAGAAGCTCCGCAAGGCGGTCACCGACAAGAACTGGGAATGGTATCAGCGTTACCGCACGGTCGATGGTTACAATGTCTACGGCGGACGCAGCGGCCTCGCCTATGCCCCGGGCATCGGCGGTTTCAAACAGAATGAGCAGAACCCGGAAAAACCGTACGTCTCAAACTTCCAGACCATGAAGCAGGAGATGGCCCAGCGTGATCAGAAGACGGCCAACCGCGATCTGCGCGTCCAGGCCATCGCCAAAGGCGGCGATCTCGAAGTCAAAGATGACAACCTGCCGCCCGTCGAAAAGGTCGCCACCAACATGCCCGACCCGAAAGAGGGCAAGGAGTTCAACAAGGTGCCCATGAGCGGCATGAAGTTCACGCCGGAAGGTCTCGTGGCCTTCCCGGATGCCAGGGAAGCCATGAAGGACATCACGGTGCACAGCGGCATGAAGCTCACCTTGTTTGCCGATGAGAAAGAATTCCCCGCACTCGTGAATCCAGTGCAGATGGCCTGGGACACCAAGGGCCGCCTCTGGGTCGCCGCCTGGTTGAACTATCCCGAACGCACGCCAACCAGCAAGAAGGGCGACAGCCTGCTCATCTTCGAGGACACCAATGGCGATGGCCACGCGGACAAGATGACCGAGTTCGTGGATGACCTGAATTGCCCGACCGGTTTCCAGATTTACAAAAACGGTGTCATCGTGATGCAGAGCCCCAGCCTGGTTTACATCGAGGACACGGATGGCGATGACAAAGGTGACAAGCGCACCCGCATCCTCACCGGCCTCTGCGCCGCCGATTCGCATCATGAAACCTGCTACCTCGCCTATGACAATGGCGGTGCCATTTATCCGAGCGACGGCGTCTTTCACCGCACCCAGGTCGAGACGCCCTATGGCGTCGTGCGCAATACCAACGGCAGCATTTACCGCTACGATCTGAACGCGCAGAAGCTCGAGCGCTTCACCACCAACGCCTGCGTCAATCCGCACGGCAAAATCTGGGACCGCTGGGGCAATGGCTACTTCACCGATGCCACCGGCAACGTGAACACACTGTCCGAGCCTTCGAGCTGCTACATCCCGATGGAAGGCGGCGGCAGCGCCAAAATGAATGAGTTCTGGAAGCGCCCGGCGCGCCCGTCTCCTGGCAGCGGATTGCTCGTCAGCCGCCACTTCCCTGAAGAGTTCCAAAACAATTTCCTCAACACCAACGTCATCGGCTTTCAGGGCATCTGGCGCGTGAAACTCTCGCCGGATGGCGCCGGCATGAAAGGCGAGACGATGGAAGACCTCGTCAAAGCAGACCCCGCCGTGTATCCCACCTTCCGCCCTTCCTGCGTCAGCGTCGGCAGCGATGGCGCGCTGTACTTCTGCGACTGGTCCAATGCGATCATCGGCCACATGCAGCACCATCTGCGCGATCCGAACCGCGACCACGGTCACGGCCGCATTTACAAGATCACTTATGAAGGCCGCCCGCTTCTGAAGCCGGCCAGGATCGATGGCCAGCCGCTGCCGGCCCTGCTTGATCTGCTCAAGGAATGGGAAGACGTCACACGTCAGACCGCCAAGATCGAAATCGCCAAACACAGCCGCAACGACGTGCAGGCAGCCGTCGCCAAATGGGTCGCCGGTCTCGACAAGAGCGACAAGGAATACGAGCACCATCGCCTGGAAGCCCTCTGGACACTGCAATGGAACGGCATCGTCGATCAGGACCTGCTGCAGGCGGTGCTGAAGTCTCCTGAACCGCGCGCCCGGGCCGCCGCCACGCGTGTTCTCTGCTACCAGAAAGACAGCTTCCCGAACGCACTCGATCTGCTCAAGGTGGCCGTCAACGATTCCGACATGGCGGTGCGCATGCAGGCCGTCCGCGCCCTGAGCTTTTACCAGCCCACCGACAAGGCTCAGCAGGCCCTCGAAATCGCCTATGACGTTCTCAAGCACCCCACCGACTACTACATCCAGCATGTCTTCAGCGAGTGCAGCAAAGGATTGCAGTCCGTGCTGAAAACCAAGATCCTGCCCAAGGATCCTGAGGCCCTGGCGCAATTCATCGCCAAGACCACGGACAATGACTTGAACGGCCTGCCTGATGTCGAACCGGTGCTGATCGAAAAACTCACGCGCCCGCGCCTGCAACCCCTCGTGCGCATGAAGGCTCTCGAAGCCCTGGTCAAACTCACCGGCGAAGAACGCCCCCTCGTCATCCTGAATCTGCTCAAGCGTCTCGATGCCATGGAAGGCTCCGGAGCCACTGTGGATGAGATCGGGAAGATGATTTTCACCGACAATCCAGGTGTCGTCACCCGCTACGCCATCGCCCTGAAGGCACTCGCCAGGGACGCCAAAACCGCCCAGGTGAAGCGCGCTGCTTTTGCCACACTCGTCTTCGCCGCCCGCAGCCCGGATGCCATCTGGAACGAGAACATCAAGGACGGAGGTCAGCTCAACTACCTCGTCGAATCGATCGCCCTGATTCCAGCAAGCGAAGCCGCCCTGCGCGCCAAGTTCCAGCCGCACCTGACTGCCCTGCTCAGCGATGGCAAGACCAATGGCGGCCGCCTCCGCGCCGTGCTCGCGGCCCTGCCTTTGATGGGTGCTGAAAACGCAGCCGCCAATTTCTCCATCGTCGCCAAACACCTGATCGATGGCAGGGAACGCAACGCAGCGGCCCGGGCCCTGATCAAGTTCCCGAAAGCAACCTGGGACCTCGCACAAGCCAAGGCCATCACCGACTCCATCATCGCCTACGGCAAGACCATCAAGCCCCAGGACCGCAGCAAGCCGGAGTACGTTGAAATCATCGGTGCCGCCAAAGAAATGGCCGCTCTTCAGGGAGATGCCGGCAAGCCGGTGCTCGCCGCGATCAAGTCCATCAGCGTCGATGTCTTCATCGTTCACACCGTTCATGAACAGCTCCGCTTCGACACCACCCGTCTCGAAGTCCAGGCCGGCAAGAACTTTGAAGTCATCTTTGAAAACGATGACGTCATGCCCCACAACTTCGTCATCGTCCCGCCCGGCAAGCACATGGAGATCGGCACCGCCGCCATGACCATGACGCCTGACAAGCTCGACAAACAAGGCCGGGCCTACCTGCCCGCTTCCTTTGAGAAGCAGATCCTCGCCGCCACCAGGCTGCTGGAACCCGGTCAGAAGGAAACGCTCAAAATGAAAGCTCCCGCCCAGCCCGGCGAATACGAGTTCGTCTGCACCTTCCCCGGCCATGCAGTTCTGATGTGGGGAACGTTGAGTGTGACGAAGTGATTTTTCAGCCAGTGTAGTCTTGACACGATGCCTTCGAAAAGTTGGCATCGTGTTTTGTTTTCAGGCCGGGTATCAATCCCCCACCCATCAGCGATCATGAACTTCTCCACATCCATCAAACGCCTCCTTCCCCTCATGCTGCTCAGCCTCATGCTTGGCTCATGTGAAAAGGAAAAAGCCTATGCCCTCGACACCTGCGTCGTTTCAGGCAAACCACTCGGCAGCATGGGCAAGCCCGTCAGCTTTACTCACGAAGGCACTGAGGTGCGGATCTGCTGCAAATCATGCCGCAAGGAGTTCGATGCCCATCCCGCCAAATACATGGCCAAATTGAAATAGCGGCCGCGCCTCTTTTCGGTTCCGCCCATGAAACCAAAGCGAGTCCACCTCATCGCATTCGCTTTGCTTCTCGCAGGCGCGTTCTGGTTCTACCTGAAGAGTCAGGTGGTGACTCCCGAACCTTGAGGCATTCACCTTGGAGTTGCATGCGGCAAGAGGCACACCGCACACATTGTTGAGTCTTCCGTTGGTTCCGCAGGCAGCCCCTCCCGGATCTGGGGTCACTTCAATTCCTTGATCCGGACATTGCGATACCAAACCCGAAGGGCTTCATCCTGAAAAGCGATGTGACCTGCGTTGGCGAGGTGCTTGAAATGGATGTCATCCAGGCTGGCATCAATGACCTGCTCACCATTGAAGATGACCTTCACGTTGCGGCCTTTGACGGTGATGGTGTAGCGGTTCCACTCACCGGCAGGTTTGACCATGTTTTTCGACGGACCGATGCCGCTCACGATGCCACCGCAATCATGATGACCGGGTTTCGCCAGGCCGTAAGTGTCGAGGATCTGCACCTCGAATCCGCTCTTCACATGATCCTTGAGATCACCGACGCGCATGAACACCCCGGAGTTGCCCTTGGCATTGATTTTGAATTCGAGATCGAGGGTGAAGTCCGCGTACTGTTTCTCCGTAGAAAGGTAGGCATCATAGCGCTGCCAGCCTTTTTCACCCTCGCGCGGATGCAGCGAGATGCTGCCATCGGGCTCGACCAGCCAGTTCCCCGTCGTCTTCCATCCGGCCAGGTCCTTGCCATTGAAAAGATTCACAAAACCGGCGGCATCGGCGGCCGGGTGAAGATCATCCGCCAGGGATGAATGCAGCAGGGCGAAAGAGGACAGGAGGAGGAGATGGAGAGTTTTCATGGAGGTGAACTTGCCGGAAAGAAACGGCGCCCCTGAACAAATCTCACAGACGGTTCATCAGGACAGGATCGGCCCACAAGAGCCCATTGCCGAAACCGTGGCCCCTGACATGATGGCGATCATGGCACGCCGCTTCATTTTACCATTCCTGGCATCACTCCTGTCCCTCTCTCACGCTCTGGAAGTTCAGGTTTCCAATGACCTCACGCTTCCTCAAGCCCTGAGCCAAATCCGGGCTGCCCGCAAGGCCGGCGACGCCAGTGCCGCCACCATCCTGCTGCCGGAAAAGACCATCGAAATCACGCAACCCGTCATCCTCGAAGCTTCGGATTCAAATCTCACGATTGCAGGTGTCCGGACCACACTCACGGGTGCGCCGCTGGTCACCGGCTGGCAACCTCATCAAGGACAAATCCAGAAAACGGATGTCTCGAAGCTGCTGCCAAAGGGCTTTTTGCCGAAGCAACTTCTCAGCAACGGCGAGCGCCAGATCCTCGCCCGCTATCCTAACTTGGATGCCGCCGACCCGCTCTACGGCGGCTGGGCTTTTGTGCAGGAGTTCCCTGCCCAGGGCGCGCCTGAAGGACACCTGTGGAAGCGGACACTGTATGTGAAGCCGCAGGACTTAAGAAAATGGGCTCACCCGGAGGATGTGGAGCTGGACATCTTCGCCCAATACGGCTGGTGGAATTTCATTGAGCCGGTGCTGTCGCTCGATCCGCAGTCGCGGATGCTCACGCTGAAGAAAGACTGTGGTTATGACCTGCATCCACATAACCGCTACCATTTTCAAAACGCGC
>CAJCCF010000375.1 GCA_903960845.1 uncultured Verrucomicrobiota bacterium
ATCTGCGCGGGGGCTGCACTGGCTTATTTCACGCGGAACGGCGTGGGACCGGCGGAGAGCACGATTCGTGCGGATCTTGGCCTAACCAAAGAGCAGTCAGGCATGCTGATGAGTGCGTTTTTCTGGCCTTATGCGCTGTGCCAGATTCCGGCGGCGATGCTGGCGCAGCGGATGGGATCGCGCTGGGCGCTGTCGCTGTATGGCGTGCTGTGGTCGCTGGCGACGGCGGGGCTGGCGATGGGAAATCTCGTGGTGATGATTGGATCGCGGGCCTTCATGGGCGTGGCGCAGGCAGGATTGGTGCCTGTGGGCACGACGGTGATGGCACGCTGGTTCCCGCTAACGGCGCAGGGTTCCGCCTCGGGGGCCTTCAGCGGATTCATGTCGATGGGCAGCATCATTGCTGCTCCCCTCACCGCCTGGCTGGTGATCACCTGCGGCTGGCGATGGATGTTCGTGCTGTATGCGGTGCCGGGTGTGCTGTGGGCGGCCTGGTTCGCGTGGTGGTACCGGAACCGGCCGGCGGAGCATCCGGCGGTGAATATCGCGGAGCGGAAACTCATCGAGCAGGATGCACCTGAAGCTGCGGGCGAGCCCGGAGCGGTGCCATGGCGGCGGCTCATCACGAGTCCGGCCATTTGGTTTTTATGCGTGCAGCAATTTTGCCGGGCAGCGGGCTACATCTTTTTTGCGAGCTGGTTTGCCACCTATCTTCAAGAGGCGCGCGGCGTGACGATTCTTGGTTCCGGCTGGCTCACCACGCTGCCACTGCTCGCGGATGTGACGGGCTGCATGTTCGGCGGCGTGCTGTCGGATGCCCTGCTCCGCTGGACGGGCAGCCAGCGTCTGGCGCGTCAGGGACTGAGCGCGATCGCCCTGCTGATGTGCGCGGGATTGATCTTCAGCGCGTGGTTCGTCGCGCATCCGGTGATGGCCGTGCTCGTCATCAGCGCCGGCATGTTCTGCGCGGCGACGGCAAATCCATGCCTGGGTGCCACCGTGATGAGCATCGGCGGCCCGCATGTCGCCACCGTGAGTGCCACGGCGAACATGTGCGGCAATCTCGGCGCAGCGGCCTTCCCGATTGCCGTGCCATGGCTGCTGGCCCATGCCGGTGGATGGAATGCAGTGCTCGGCGGTTTCGGCGCGCTTTACATCATCGCGGCGGTGTTCTGGCTGATGATCCGGACGAATGGCAGCCTGTTTGATGAGCCGCCGGCAAAGGCCTGATTGCGATTCAGCCCGGGCGGCGCAGCTCAAACATGTCGCTGGTGCGGCAATACCAATGGGGCGACTGCATGCGGCCGATCGGCTGATAGGTGCCGGGCCTGATCAGCCAGGTGTCGGGATCGAAGATGTCGTCACGCACATGCACGCGCAGCACTTCACCGATGATGAGTCGGTTACCGCCGATCTCGATGATGCTGTGGCTGCGGCATTCAAGACTGGCGGGTGCTTCGGCAATGCGCGGCGGCCTAACCACCGTTGAGGCAACGGCGGTGAGTCCCGCATGAATGAGCTCATCCTGACCCGGAGGCAGGCTGGCGGCGCAGAGGTTCATTTTCACAGCCATGGCCTCATCCACGAGATTGACGACAAATTCATGTGTGAGGCGGATGTTGCGCGCCGTGTCCTTCGGGATGCCGGGTGACCGGTCGCCCGGGCAGATGCCGACGATGGGCGGACTGTCGCCCAGCACATTGAAAAAGCTGAAAGGTGCGGCATTCACACGCCCCTCGGGATCCATCGTCGTGGTCAAGGCGATGGGGCGGGGCGTCACGAGTCCGGCGAGGATCATGTAGGCGTCATCGCGCAGCGGGCCGGTGAGATCGAGTTCCATGCGCAGACGTAACGGCACAGGATGCATTTGCAAGACGCTCGCTGTCCCGCCATACCTGCCTCATGCCTGAAACCACCCCCACCATTGAGACGCGCGAGGAAGTCATGTTTTTCGACACCGACATCGGTGGAGTCGTCCACAACATCGCCTACCTGCGCATGATCGAGACGGCGCGCACACGACTCGCCGCAAACATGGGACTGAAGCTGCGCGAGATGTCTCAGACCCGGGTGTATCCCGTCGTGGTGCGCACGGAGATTGATTACCGCAAACCAGCGACGCTGGGTGATGATCTGGTCATCAGCGGGCGACTCGACAGCGTGGAGCGCGTGCGTTTCTGGGTGGCCTTTGAGATCCGCCGCGCCGGCGAGGAAACGGTGCTCATCACCTGCCGGCAATCGTTAGCCCTGGTGCAGATGCCGCAGGGCAAGCCGCTGCGCCTGCCGGAAGATTGGACGGAGAAATACAGTCACCTGTTCCTGAAGCGCAGCGCCAGCTGAGTGAATGCAGTCACTTCACTGTCCCGAGCACATCGAGTTCATGCACGGACCAGAAGGTACCCTTCGTCTCACCGAGCTGGGAGATGCGGATGAATTTCACCTTCGCCGGCCGCGGCAGGAGGTAGTCGATCACACCGGTTTCACCATCGCCTTTGAGGACCGACTTGTCCCACTCAGTGCCATTGATGGAGAACTCGATGCGGTACTTGCGAGGGTAGTCGCCGCGTGACCTGCCGGTGTCGAGCGTGAGCCCGGTGATGTCCGTTGCGGCGGGAAGTTCGATCTGCAGCCACATGTCGGGAGACTGGCCCTTTTTCGTGTCCCAGCGGGTTTCGATGTCGCCGTCAATGGCATTGCCCAGCGCTTTGTCATTGTGACTGGCGCTGAGTTTCCATGCCGCGCGATCCGCAAGCGGCTGCGGGTGCAGGGCGCGCAACTCCTCAATCGTCCATGGCTGCGTGCGCTTGCCAAACTCCTTACGCAGCGCGGCCACGGTCTGTGTGGTGACAAGCTTGCCATTGTTGCCGAAAGCCTTGCGGATGTAGCTGCTCACGTCGGCGATCCACTGGTCATTGTTGCTGGCCATGGTGACCATCTGGGCTTCGTAGGTCTTCCCATTGATCGGGCCGGTGAGACCATTGAGCATGACGCGCACGATGGAGTCGCCCTGCACTGCGGTGCGTGATCCGGCGAGCGGCGGAGCCAGCGTGGCACCGTCGCGCCCGGCGATGGGCATGCCGTTGCCGTCAAAGCCGTGGCAGGCAAAGCAGAGCGAACGGAAGATCTCCTGACCGCGCTCAACCTGCCGGCGCTCCTCCCTGGTGAAATTGCCCGCGATCTTCGGCGGCTCGACAAGAAGCTGCGCGCCGATCTCCCGTACGCCGATGCTGGTGCTGACCATGAGAGCGCCCTGGGCTTCAAGCTTCCAGTTAGGCCAGTTGAAGAGCTTGCTGGTGTAGAGTGTTTGCAGCACCACGGTGGGATCCTTGTCGCTGCGCAGTGCCTTGATGTCCGCGATCAGGGCGGTGTCACCCTTCTTGATGAGTGACTCGGCCGTGCGGATGCCACTGGCGCGGAGTTGAGGATGCGCGTCCTTCATCGCCGTGCGGATGATGCCGGGTGTGAGAACGTCAAGTCCTTCGAGTGTCCACAAGGCGTGAAGGCGGGCGAGGTGATTGTCATCTTTCGCGGCCATGTCGATCAATGCCGGCACCACCGACTTGTCGTTTTTGACGATGAGCATGCGCTGGGCGGTGTCGCGCCACCAGCCGTTCGGATGAGCGAGGTGCCCGAGCAGTTGCGCGGGTGATTCGGCGAGCATTTCAGGCTGCGGTCCGGGCTTGAAATCCTTGTGAACGAGACGCCACACGCGGCCATGCCCGGCCACGTGCTGCATGCCGGTGGGCTCGATGGCGCCGCGCAGGAAGCTGCCCGGCTTCACCCAGTTTCCTTCCTGAATGATGCCACGATACGCGTCAACGATGTAGAGGCAGCCATCAGGACCGGTGGCCATGTTCAGCGGGCGGAAGTTCGGGTCGCTGCTGCGGATGAACTCACTCATCTGCTCCTCATAGGGATTCGCGACGGTGGTGATGCCGTCCTTCACTTCAACCGTGGCGCGGCGGATGAGACGACCGACGGGTTCAGGCAGGAAGACATTGCCGTACAGTTCCTTCGGCAGGCGGTCCCCGCGATACACGGTCTGTCCGGCGCAGCCGGTGAAGTGATTCAAACGCTTGTCCTCAGGTGAGTGAAAGCGGCCCGGGCCGCCCTGGAAATCGCCAAGCGCGACAATGGGCCACACGATGTCAAACTTCTCCGTCTTCTGCTGCGGCACATTGATCGCGGCATAGAGAATAGGTGCCTGGTAATTCCAGATACCCTTCTCACCGCCGGCATTGCTCCACCACATCTTGCCGTAATCATCCTGCGCGAGTCCCCACTGCCCGCCATTGCCGGCGGTGGCCTCTTTGAGCGCGGGCTTGCCCTCGCCATCCCAGCGCAGGCGGTAGCTGTTGTAGGTGGTGTAGATCCAGTTGTCCAAACCCCACACCAGACCGCTCGGCTGATGCTCCATGTTGCCGCCGCGCTCGCCACCCTGATACCAGACCGATTTCTCATCGGCCACGCCATCGCCATTGGTATCACGATGCATGGTGATGTCGTTGGTGTTGGTGATGCCGACGAGCACGCGGTCATCAAGCGGCAGCACCATGCGGGGCAGCAGCACGTTGTCCATGTAGACAGTGTGCTTGTCGAACACGCCATCGCGTCTGGTTGATTCATGGCGGGAAATGCGGCTCCTCGGCGTCAGTTCATCCGTGCCGTCAATGTCCTGCATGTAGGTGCGCATCTCGACGATGTACATCCTGCCATCTCCATCAAAGGCGATCGCCGTTGGCTCCTTGATCACCGGGTCGCTCAAAACCAATTCCAGTGAATAGCCATCCGGCAACTGGATCGTCTTCAGTTCCTCCTCAGCCGTCAGCGCCTTGATTGGAAAGGTGTAGGTCGGGTTCGATTCAGCGAAGGCGGAAGCACCCGCGAGCGCAAGGATGGAAAGGAGTCGAAGGGTCATTTTGAGGGGGCAATACTCGTGCTCCGGAGCCGAACTCTTGCATCAGACTTTCCGGGTCGGAACTAAAAGTTAACCCGCCCAACGCACTCGGTGATTGAGATCAATGAAGCGCGGCAAGCAAGCACGTGACAGAAGTGATCACTGCCGCCGGGTAACATCCAGGGCATCAATGCCGAAGAAGGTTCCGGTGGACCAGAGGTTGTGCCCGACAACTTTGAATGCCAAGCGATGCCTGCCACGAGTCAGAACCGGCGTGCCTAGATGAGAACCGCCACCGGGCTGCACGCCGGGCGCATAGAGGTCGATCGGACTGCCCATGGGCACTCCGTCGAGTTCGATTTGGACTCTTCCATAATCCGGCGCACGGGTCGTCTGCAGGGTCAGGTCATAAGTGCCTGCTTCATCAATTTCGAGCACCCAGGTGACGACATTCAGGTCAGACGTTTGGAAAAAGGCCTGCTCCCCGCCGCTCCAGCGCCCGACACCCCAAGTGGTCATTTTTTGAATCGGATTTCCAGCCATTTTAGCCGGCGGCTCGAAGCTGCCTTTTTCCGCCTCAAAGCGCCTGGCGTTGCCGGCCGGCGGAAGCGTCATCAAATCAGGCGAGGGATCCGTGATGATTTCGATTTTTGAGTTGGCCCGCACTTGATTGAGACCTTCACGCAGCCTGGCCTGGAGTTTGCGGCTGATCAGTTCCCTGGCTGCTTTATTCCTGGCCTGAAGATCAACCTTTGTGGCGCCTTTAGTGTCGGGTGGCATCACGCATAGAATGCAGAATAAATCCCCCACGACAATCAGGTCGCTGACCTCTCCTGTTTTCAGCCGGAAGGCCACTTCGTCCAGACTTGGATGCAGCGTTTTCGGTTCCAGTTTTGAATAGCAGGTAGCCATGGGCTGGGCGTCATTGCTGTCGGAGTATCTCTTCCAAACCTTCTCGAAATTTCCTTCTCCAAGGCATTCATTGCGCAGGGACTCGGCGAGCTTGCGCTGGTCATCGGCCGATTGATTCCTCGGGATCCGGATCATGTGAACATGCCTGGTGCCACCTTCGGAAAGAGCCGGGGAACTCTTCATGTGGGCAGTCACCTCTTCGTCGGTCGGTGGTTTGATTGCCGCTTCATCATTTCGACTCAGGGCCGCGAACACGTTGATCATTTCCAGAATATGAAGAGCACCCTCACGTGAGAGATTCTTGCGCTTGAGAGCTTCAGTGACGCCGGCCTGGCTGGATTCGGCCGGGATTCCGGCAATTTTCCAAAGTTCGTTAGTCATGACCTCCTGTTTAACGGTGCCTCCTTGTTTGAAAAACAGCTGATGCGACAGGGTGAGGTCGATGGCGGCGGAGAGGGCGGTTTCCTTTTTTGAGAGGGAAGGGTCAGCGCTAACCAGATGCAGCGCGCCGAGGATTTCCTGATGGTTTTCCAGAAATGTCACCAGCGGCCTGGGCACCGCCTCACCATTCACCACCGCAGCTGCGAGAACCGCGTCCGGCGGGCTTGCCTGCTGAATCCGCCGTGCCAGAGCTTTGCGGAATGCCGGCTGCCAATGAGCCGTCCAGAGCCTGTCGAGATAAGGACCCAAACGCTCCACAAGCGTTGCCTGCCGTTTCTTCCGAAGGCTGTCGAGCGCCTCGCTCAAGAGTTGATGCTGCGAATCAGGGGTGAGTCCGACCAGCGCTTCAACTTGCTCAGGTGTCATGTCCCCGATTGCCTGAAACATGAGTTCCACGGATCTGGCAAGTGGTCCTTTCTCGGCCAGAATCATGCGATAATCGTTCCTGAAATCCTCCAGGCTGGAGTGCTGCATGGCGCGCTGCAAAAACCGGGCAGACTGATCCGGCTGGAATTTTTCAAGCAACTGGGCGGTGAAAAAACTCCCCAAAGGGCCGAGTGAGGGATCCTGAAAAACATCCTCGAGAGCGGTGGCCGTGTAGCGCGTGTCTCCGGCCACGATGTAAAAAAGCTCGCGATTTAATTTATCGCTCCAACTGTTTGCAGGAAATATTTCGCTAATCACCCCGGAGTAGGCGGCCATCACATACGCCATCCAGTTGATGCCCGGCGGAAGGCTGCCAACCGGAATGTTGAAGGAGCGCTGGGGGGCTTTCGATTGGTTCGCTCCATCCAACCAGGAGGCCAGCAGTCCGACCAGTCCGCTGGAAATGACTTTCGACAGCGATTCCTGCGCCTTCTTAATGCTGCTGGCATCTTCCACTTCATCAAGCCACAACCCAAGCGCAGTGTCCGTGAGGAAAGGAGCGATGGTGATCAATTGCTGCTCGGACGCCGCGAGCGTGGCGCGCCGTTCCTCGAGATTTCGCTCCAGACGGGCGCTGGCGCCCGCCGCGAATCGCAGCGTGATTTTCCCATCATTGGCGGAGTCATCCGCTTCGGCTGGCAGCATGATCGTTGCCTGTATTAATTCGCCGGTGACTGCATCTGATTCGATCAAGCTTCCCTTTTCACTTTTCCAAATCAAATGACCATCCCGGATCTTGATGCTGTCCTCTGCATATTTGAGAAAGGTCGTGGCGGGATTGATCAAAAATTCGACCTTGTTGATCGGACTGCTCAGCGAGGAAAAGCCCGCCCCAAAATCGATGGATTGCTGGAACTTTCCTTTGTCGTCCTTGCTGATGACAAGACCAGCTTTGGCATTGGTCCCGGTCAAGTTTAAGGGGGCAACGGCCCTCACCGGCACCCCATTTATCCTGCCTGCGGCGGCGACTCCTTTTTCGTCGATGTGAAAATTCATCACATCATCAGCCTTCTGCCAGATGCCCGCCAGAAGGCCATCACGTGACATTGCAATTTCCACTGAACCTCCTTTGACGGGTCCGGAAAACAGCAGATCCCGCCCACCAGATGAAAAGGACGTATTCACCCATTGCGCCATCTTGAGTAATGCTGCCTGCTCAGCTGTAAGCACCCCCGAGAGGGGTGTGGCGTCCGGCAACTCGGTGACCTCAATTTCCAGATCTATTTCTGCGCTTTTCGCCGCCCTCTGCACTGGAGTGACCCAAAAATCCACGAACCGGCCACAATTCCAAAGCGCCAGCATGGATTCCTGAAACATCAAGGAGCGGTAAGGTTGTCCGGTCTTCAATCCCAAATGAGTGAGTATGTCCTCTGTCTTGTTCTTCTTGTTGCCGGTGACCTGGATTTTTCCGATGATGGCGTGGGGTCCGGTATCACGAAGCACGACCACCGCTTCCGCCTGCTTCGAAGCACCACGAATGATCCGGCAGGTGAAGTCGTGCTGAGGATAGCCGCGCTCCGCCAGATGGACGCGCAATCTGGAAGTCAGATTCTTCTCGGCCTCCGCGCCAAAGGACGCTGGACCACCCGGCTTCCATGCTACTTCCGGCTTCGATTCCGGAGGCGTTGTTACATTGGCCAATCTCTTTTCCAAGCTGTTCGCGGCTTTAACCTCCGGGTCTTTCGATCCAAACTCAAATACCAGCTTGGAAGCAGGCACGCCCGGAATGATTTGATCAAGTTTGGCCTTGGCCCTGGCCTCTGCTTTGGGTTTTTGCACCACCCACATCTGAGCGACAATCTGCGTCGCCAGCACCCCGGACTTCTCACGCGTTTGCGTCGTCATTGCAGCGACAATCTCTTTTGCAACACCGGGTTCAGCCCCCTCGATCTTGATCTCTCCATTGATGAAGCCCACCCCTTCAATGACGTCGATTCGCACCATGGGTTGGCCATTCTGTAATTCCCTCCGAACCGTCACTTTGGCGTCTGGAAATCCGGCGTTAACATACCCGGCCTGGACAAGTTCCGGGAGTTTGATCATGAACCCCGCCAGGGGCGCGGAAGGATGGGCCGCAAGCAGAAAATCCACGCTCCCCTGGAGACCGGAGCGAATGTTTTCCCTGGAAAAGGTTTTGTTGCCCTCGATGAGAATGTTCTTCACCAATCCAAAATTCCCAACGACGGGTTCCTTGGCTGGAGGCAGCTCTGCAGCATGAGCAATCCGGAAAGCCAAAAGGAACCAAACCAATCGCTTGCTCGATTTTACGGCTTCAAGCGCTGAAGCGAGAATCCCCTCGTGTCGGGTCGTGGCCAAGATTGAGTTGCTCATGGGTGTTGGGTGTGCTTGAAGCAATGCGACTGAACTTTAGGCTATACTATCATTTTCCAAGGCGAATCGTTACACGTTATTTTTAACACCCTGAACTTTCATCCAACGACCTGGACTATGGCAGCGGCATGATCGCGGACTCTATCAGGATTCAAACGCTCCAGTCTCCGGTCCGCCAAATCTGATGGAACCCTGCAACAAACGACGGCGCCCGAGCCTGGAGCTAAAGGGCAATTCACGAATTGGCAGGGTTTGAAAGATGCCCCGGTCCAGGTCGTTATGGGGCGTCGAATTCCCCCCGATTTCCCCATGAAGCTGACTCTCACCACTATTTTGCTCGCCGTTTCGCTGACCGGCGCGCGCGCATTGCCACCACAGGACATCCAGGCCAGATCTGCGCAGATCGACCAACTCGTCGCCGCGAAGTTGGAGAAGGAAAAGATCAAGCCCTACGCTCCGGCCAGCGATGAAGTCTTCGTGCGGCGCATCTATCTGGACATCGCCGGACGCATCCCGACACTCAAGGAGACAACAGAATTCCTGGCCGACACCGCCACGGACAAGCGCGCGAAGCTGATCGATGCGCTGCTTGCATCCGACGGTTATGTGCAAAATTTTGCCAACTACTGGAGCGACATCCTGCGGGTGAAATCCCAACTCACCATGGGCAACAGCCAGCCCGCCGGGGCAGCCTACAGCAACTGGGTGCGCGAGTCCCTGGTGGCCAACAAACCCTATGATCAGATGGTGCGTGAAATGCTCACCGCTGATGGCAAGACCTATGAAAACGGCGCCGTGGGCTTTTACATCCGCGACTACAACATGCCTCTGGATAACATGGCGGTGACGACCCAGATTTTTCTCGGCACCAGCATGGTGTGCGCGCAGTGCCATAACCATCCATTCGATAAATGGACCCAGATGGACTATTACCAGATGGCCTCACACAGCTACGGCATGACGAGCTCCAACGGACTCTCCAACCCTGCCCTGGCCAGCATTTTCGGCAGCGGTTACAGCAGCAAGGGCAAGAAGACCAAAGGCGGATCGCCTCTGCTCGCCAATCTGCCAAAGGGCATCGAGAAAAAAGATCTCGGCCGCGCGATGAGCGAGATCCTGCGCCCCCTGCGCTACAACACCGTGCTGGATCAGACGGACAAAAAACATCTGCAACTGCCGCACGACTACCAATACACGGACGCCAAGCCCAAGCAGGATATCGAGCCGATGATTCCCGCTTCCTTTTCCAAGGACGGCAAGATCGTGAAGGCAGGCCAGAAGCCGATCGAGGCTTATGCACAATGGATGTCCTCCAAGGAGAACCCGCGCTTCACGCTCGTGATCGCCAACCGCCTGTGGAGAAAAGCCATGGGCATGGGCCTGATCGAGCCTGTGGATGAGATCACCGACTCCACCGTGCCGAGCAACCCGCAGCTCATGACCTTTCTGGAAAACACCATGAAGGAGCTGAACTACGACATGAAGGCCTACCTGCGCATGCTCTTCAACAGCGCCACCTACCAGCGTGCGGCACACACGAAGGATGTGGAACTGGGTGAAGTGTATCACTTCCCCGGCCCGCTTCTGCGCCGCATGTCCGCCGAGCAGATCTGGGACAGCATGGTGGCGCTTTACAAGCCATCCCCCGACACGCCCAGCCTTGAAACCAAAATCGAGCGCGAGTCCACGATCCGCAAAATCGAATGGCTCGACCGCTCCCTGAATGCCCTCACCCCGCAGGAACTGGCAGCCGGGGCAACCAAGGTCGCCCAGGTTCAAAAGCAACTCGCGACCGATGTGCGTCAGGCGCAATTGAAGCTCACTGAGGCCACCAAAAACAAGGATGAAGACGCCATCCGGGCGGCGAAGAAAGTGGTGGCCAATCAACGCAAGGCAATCGACCAGGCCGCTGAAGACATCATTTACTCGATGGGCTTCAAAAAGTTCGCCGAACTGGCACGCGATGGAAAGCTCAAGGAGCAGGTCGATGACATGGAGTTCGCCAAAGAGATCGCCAATGTCATTCGCGGCAAAGAGGGTGCCAATTTGGACATTGATGAAGCTCTTGCCATTTACGCCAAGCAGCAGCGCACCCGCCTGAGCGAGATTCAGAAGGCCCGCTTGAAAAAGAACGCCGAACTGCTCAAGGCGGACGACAAGCAGGAACTCGCCGCACTGAAAGCGTGGGAGAGCTACCGCGACACCTACATGGTGCGGGCCATCGATCTGCGCGCGCCGGCTCCGAACGGCCACTTCCTGCGCGAGTTCGGCCAGAGTGACCGTGAACTGGTCGAGAACGCCAATGAAGACGCCACAGTCGGTCAGGCGCTCATGCTGTTGAATGGCAAGACCTTCACCCAGATGATGAACCCTTACACACTGATCTCCCGCACCCTGCGCCGCACGCAGACAGCGGATGAGACCATCGACACGATTTATCTCAGCCTCTTCAGCCGCAAAGCCACGACCGAGGAAAAGGCGCTGCTCACACCCGTGGTCGAAAGCAACGGCGAGACCGGCAAAGGCGATGCCCTATGGGTCGCCCTGAACACGCGTCAGTTCTATTTCATCCAGTAACCCATTCACTCCGAGAACTTCCCCGTCATGAGCAACATCTCCGACCCTCTCAGCCGCCGCACCTTTGTCACCAAAGCCGCGCAATCCTTCCTCGGCGTCACCGCCCTCAGCCAACTCGGCCCCAAGGCCTTTGCCGTGCCGGGTGAAAACACCAGCCCGCTCAAGCAGGTGCCGACGGCGCGTAACGTCATCTACCTGTACATGACCGGCGGCATGAGCCATCTGGACACCTGGGATCCAAAGCCGGACAACGCCGAGGTGATGGGCCTAACTAAAACCATCAACACGAAAGTGGACGGCATCCGCCTCAGTGAAAACCTGCCGCTTCTGGCGCGCCAGACGGACAAGCTGGCGATCATTCGCAGCATGGCCTCAACCCAGGGCGCCCACGAGCAGGGCCAGTATTTCCAGCGCACCAGCTACACCCTGCGCAGCAGCATCCGCCATCCGTCGATGGGTGCCTGGCTGGAAAAATTCCAGGACCGTGGCAATCCGACCCTGCCGGGCAGTGTCATGATCGGCAATGACAGCCGTCACCCCGGCGCGGGATTCTTTGAGGCGAAATTCGCCCCGCTCATGATCAATGATCCTGAAAGCGGCATCTCCAACGTGCGGCCCAACTCATGGTTCACCGAAGAGCGCATGACCAGCCACCTGGGCGTGGCCAAGCAGCTCGACCGGAAATTTGCCGAAACTTACAACGTCAAGAATGTGCGCGCCTACAGCGACATGTATGACGACGCGGTCAAGGTGATGAAGAGCGAGGAGTTGAAGGCCTTCGATCTGGACGCCGAGCCTTCCGCCCTGCGTGACAAGTATGGCCGCGACCGCTTCGGCCAGGGTTGCCTGCTGGCGCGCCGTCTCGTCGAGCATGGCGTGCGTCATGTCGAGGTCACCTTCGGAAGCTGGGACACGCACAATGCCAACTTCACCCGCG
The DNA here is from genome assembly GCA_903960845.1 of uncultured Verrucomicrobiota bacterium. Taxonomy (GTDB): domain Bacteria; phylum Verrucomicrobiota; class Verrucomicrobiia; order Verrucomicrobiales; family Verrucomicrobiaceae; genus Prosthecobacter. The sequence goes on from CAJCCF010000375.1 coordinate 12,522, forward strand.
TGCCAGAACTGGCGGATGAACTCGACGCAGCGCTCAGCACCCTGCTTCAGGATCTTGAGGCTCACGGTCTGCTGAATGAAACCCTTGTCGTGCTGGCCACCGAGTTTGGCCGCACTCCTGAAGTCAATGTCAACGATGGTCGTGACCACCACCCCACCGGCTTCACCTGCGTGCTCGCCGGTGGCGGCATCCGCGGCGGTCAGGTTTATGGTGCCACAGACGAACGCGGTGACAAAGCCGTGGAGAACCCCGTCACCATCCCCGACTTCAATGCAACCATTGGTTATGCACTGGGTCTGCCGCTTGATCAGGTGATCTACTCTCCGAGCAAGAGGCCGTTCACCATTGCTGACAAGGGCAAACCGCTGACACAGCTGTTTGGCTGATTCTTCAGGCGCGCTGACTGATCACCGTCACCTCCCGCCGGTTCGCGTGAAGTTGCTTCGCGTACACCGGTCCGGAGGTGAAACTGCGCACGCGCTCGATCAGGGCGGGCAATTGCGCCTCGATGCCGGCATCATTCATCTTCATCGTCAGGATCAGCCAGCGGGGCTTCAGGCGGTCCTCAAAGGGTTCCAGAAGTCTCAGAGCCACGTCAGGCGCGAGATTCATGTCCGAAATCAGCAGATCCACCCGCTCTGGCAGGTAATCAAAGGGCACCTCCCCGGCGGCCAGGCCGATGTGATCGTAACGCGGATGATTGAGCACACGCTCATCCATCGCGCCGGTGTCCACGCCGATGACTTTCATGCCGCGCTGAAGCAGAGACCAGGCTGCGCCACCGGGAGCGCTGCCAAGTTCCAGCGCAGACTTGCCTAACAAAGATTCAGGAGCATCCAATCCCAGCCAGGCCAGGCTCTGCTCCATTTTCAGCCAGGCGCGGGATGGCATCCCGGCCGGCAGGGTGATGCGAGGAACGGCTCCCGGGTGCGGATGCACCGCTGCGCTTGCGCGATGCGTGCCCACAAACCATGGCTCGCCTTCCTCTCCGATGATCAGATCGATCACCTGCCCGCTGCTCCCGGCCGTCAGCAGGCAGACCTGTTCGACTTCCGCTTTGATCTGATCCATGCGCTGCCACACCTCAGCAGTCACACCGTCCTCACCAATGACTCTGGGGAAGACGTGGAGCATGGAAGCCTGCAGACCCGCTTCAGAAATCCGCAGGGCCACCTCCGCCGCCGTTCGTGCCATCCCGATGGAAAAGCCACTCACCGGCGCAAAGGCCGCACCCAGTTCAAAGTCGGCGGGCAGCGGAGTCTGCGCCTTGAAGGTGATCAGTTGCGGACGCATGAAAGCCGGGGTCAGCAAGCCTCCATGACGTGCCAACACCTCGCGCTTCAAAGACGGTTCACCGCCGGTTCGGCAGGTCGCAAAAATAAAATCAGACTTTCCCATGCGGCACCCATGGCACTGCTAATGACAACAAAAAAGCGCGACCTGTCTCCAGATCGCGCTCTTGAAGGTGAAAAGCCTCGTCGGCTCAATCCTAATAGTAGGGCTGGCCGTTTGGATAGTAGCCCGCTGGACGGCGCTGTTGGTGACGATTGTTGTATTGCTGATTGTTGCGTTGGTCCTGCGAGTTGCCGATGGCGTTGCCGCCAAGGGCGCCGATGCCGCCGCCAATGAGGGCACCTTCAAGACCGCGTCCGCTTTGATTGCCGATGATACCGCCGACAGCAGCGCCGCCGAGAGCACCCACGACCGAGCCCGTTTGGGCATTCGGGCCAGTGGCGCATGAGGAGATGCTGATGACAGCGAGGAGGGATAGTATGAGTGTTTTCATGTGTTAACTGAGGGTCAGTTAGTCGGAGACTAGGACAGAATTGTTCAGGGAAAAGTAAAATGATGAGGAGTTGCTCAACTCGATCATGTCCGGCAAGGCATAAAATAGCCGTAACACCGGGGCAGTGGCCTGCGTTTTTGAGCGCCCATGAAACCGATCCTGTTCTTCTCCTCCTTACTGGCCTTCAGCCTCAATTCTGGCGCTGCTGATAAACCCCTTCTCGCCATTCCCGGCGCAGTCATCTACGAAAGCAAGCTCAATACCGCGCCCGCAGCTCCATGGAAGACCGCCAAGGGCAAATGGGAACTGGTCGAAGGCGTCATGCGCGGCGCTGAAATCCCCGCGGACAAACACGGTGCAGTCACCCGCCTGCCGAACAAACTTCAGGATTTCGTCATCGAGTACGAATTCAAATTTGAAGGCGCTAAAAGCACCAGCCTCTCCATCAATGCCGTCAAAGATCACATGGCCCGCATCATGATCACGCCGGTGTCCGTGACCGTTCAGCGCGATGACAACGACCATGAAGGTCCGGACAAGTCCGTCATCTTCGCCCGGTTCCCCGCCAAGTTGACGCCCGGCACCTGGCACAAAGTCCGCCTGGAAATGGTCGGCGATAGCATGCTCGGCCAGGTCGATGATCTCATCGCCTGGGGCAGCAGCGAATTGTTCAAAACCGCCAAGCTTGCACCCGGCTTCACTGTCGGCGGGCAGTCCGTGGATTTTCGTAATCTGTCCATTCGCGAAGCTACTCAAAACCCTGAGTGGAATGCCGTGAAAACCACCCTGCCAAAGCCGGGAGAAAACGTGACTCAACCCGCGAAACCGGCAGCCAAAGGCAAGGGTAAAAAGAAGGCAGCCTAAGAGCCTCCGCCCGCCCCATCGCCCGTCATTAGGTAACAGTGCCTATGACGGGTTTTTTTGTTCACGCTGAACAGTTTATGCTCGTCTTTTGACCGCTTTTTCACATAGCCTGCGTCAGGTTCAAATCGAACCTGATTCCAATGAAAAATATACTAACATGCCTCCTAACCCTCGGTCTCGCGTCCATCAATATTGCCGCTGAGACACCCGCCAAAAAGAAAACCGCGGCAAAAGCCGAAGCATCCAGTGACAGTCCATCCGGTAAGGCTCAGGCTCTGGCCAAGTCTCTGACGCCGAGTCAGCGGACCAAGCTGCTGGACCTGATCAACACGGGTGATGACAAAGCTCTTCAGGCTCTGCCCGGCGTTGGTGAAACCCGCGCGGCTGCCATCAAAAAAGCCCGTCCATTCAAGGATCCGGTCGATCTGGTCAATGTCGATGGCATCGGCGATCAGAGTTTCGCTGAAATCATCGCCCATGCCAAGGCGGGCGGTTCCGAATCAGCGTCAGAGACCGCCAAGGAAAAAAAGGGCTCCAAGAAAAAAGCGCCCGGCAAAGCCAAGGCAGGCACCAAGAAAAAATCAGACGAAACACCTGCGGAGAAATCCAAAGAAAAGTAAACCGCCTCTTTCCATTCAAACCCGCGCCGGTCCCTGCCCTGCGCGGGTTTTTTTATGGTGCAAGGCATTCACAAGATGCCGCTACAAACGGCGTATTGTCAGCCATGATTCTGCGATCCATCCTCCTCTGCCTCCTGAGTATCGTTTCACTTCACGCCCAGGAAACTGACGGCAAACTGCGCATCATCGTCTTCGGCGCGCATCCAGATGACGCCCAGTTCAAAGCGGGCGGCACTGCTGCCAAATGGGCCAAGCTCGGGCACCACGTCAAACTTTGCTCCGTCACCAATGGCGACATCGGCCACTGGCAGAGTGCCGGAGGACCGCTGGCGCTGCGCCGGCTCGCTGAAGTGAAAAAAGCGGATGCCGTTGTCGGCGCCACCACCGAGGTGCTCGACATCCACGATGGCGAACTCATGCCCTCACTGGAGAACCGGCAGAAGATCATCCGCGTCATCCGTGAATGGCGCGCCGACATCGTCATCGCGCACCGGCCATGGGATTATCATCCCGATCACCGTTACGTCGGCGTGCTGATCCAGGACGCGGCTTTCATGGTCACCGTGCCCTACATCTGTCCCGACGTGCCACCGCTCGCCAAGAACCCGCTCTTCCTCTATTCAAGCGACGGTTTCCAGAAGCCCTACCCATTCAAGGCCGACATCGCCGTGTCCGTCGACGACGTGTTTGATCAAAAGCTCGCCGCACTCCACGAGATGCCATCGCAGGTCTATGAAGGTGGCGCCAGCGGCAGCGCAGAGTACGTCAAAACGGTTCCGCTTCCGGGCGATGTCGCCGCCCGGCAAACCTGGCTGCGTGAGCGCTGGGAACGCCGCCAGGGCGGTGAAGCCACCCGCTTCCGCGATGCCCTCATTCAGTGGTATGGCCCCGAGCGCGGCAAGGCGGTCAAATTCGCCGAAGCCTTCGAGATCTGCGAGTATGGCCGTCGTCCCGACGCCAAAGAAATCCGCCAGCTCTTCCCCTTCTTCAATTGAAGCACATGAAGCCCATCATCGCACGCCTAACTACAAGTCTCGCGCTCTGCCTTCTGCTCAGCGCCTGTCCCGAGACCACCGTGTGCGACAGTTTCGGCACCGCACCCGTGCGGCTCAAGGAAGTCGACTGGGCCGGTAACTGGCGGCCTGCGGATGAGGTCAAGGAACTGTTCACCCTCCGGGTCAAAGATGCGGCGCAAGGTGTGCTCGAACTGCGGGAAACAGCCCCGAAGGATCCGAAAAAGAAACCTGAAATCTTCTCTCTGACACTGCGCCAGATCGGCACCAAGACGGATGAGAAACTTCACCTGGCCATCCTCAAGGACACCGGCAAAACCGATGACGGCACCCCGCATTTGATCCGCCCGTCCAAAGACGGTGTCTTCATCCTCTGGGCCATCGATCAGGAAGCCGTGACCGCCGCCATCAAGTCCGGTGAACTCCAGGGCCGCATCATTCCCGACAAGGACGGTCCTCACAACAGCCTCACCGCCGATCCAAAGAATTACCCTCAGCTTCTCTCTCCCAAATTCTGGAAATGGACGGAGCCTATGGTGATGATGCGGGTCACCCAATCTTGAGACATTTTTAAGCCAACGGCGTGCGTGAAAGCCAGTGGCTGACCACTCGTGTCCGTCAACGGCCACGCCAACCCGCCGCTCAAAGGCACCCTGCTGCATCTGTGTCCGAAAGGTGCCCAAACCTGTCCGTGCAGATGTGAAAAGCAGACCGATCACCAACGTATTCAGCCCCTCGCAAGCATTCCGCCATCCAAGTCTTCAAGACTCCACCATTCCCCGACACGTGAACCACGACACACTTCCCGCCAGCCTCCTCATCACACTCGCGTTTGCCGCCGCGTTGACGGCGGCAGAGACTCCAAAAACCAAGCCTGAAACGCGCAAGCCTGCGATGGAGTTGAACTTGAAGGACGCCAAGCACACCGACACAGGCAAGCCTGCACCGCCAATGGATCCGGAGTTGGCAAAGTATTACATGGAGGAAAAATCGGCTCCGCTGCCGGCGGCGACGACAGCGGTCGAGACCGCACTGCCACTGGCATTGAAGAAAGGCGATCACGTCGTGTTTATCGGCAACACCTTGTTTGATCGCGGCGCGCAGTTTCCGCATTTCGAGGCGATGCTGCAAAAGGGACATGCAGATCTTCAACTCGTGGTGCGCAACCTTGCCTGGGCGACTGATGAAGTGGACCTGATGCCTCGTCCGTCAAACTTTGGCACGCTCAACCAGCATCTCACCGCGCAGAAGGCGGATGTCATTTTTGCGGCCTTTGGTTTCAATGAATCGTTCGGTGGTGTGGAAAAGCTGCCCGAGTTCAAGCTGCGGCTCACGGCGCTGGTGCAGGAACTGAAGACCCATGCCTACAATGGCAAATCCGGACCGCTCCTCGTGCTGGTGTCCCCCACGGCCAATGAGAATGTGAAAGGCGTGCCGGCAGCTGAACTCAACAACACACGACTCGCCGCCTACACAAAAGCAATGAGCGAGGTCGCCGCAGAACAGAAGGTGGGCTTTGCCAATGTGTTCGACACCACCCAGTCGGCCATGGCGGATGTGGCGTCGGATCTGACCTTCAACGGCGTGCATCTGGAGGATGCCGGCTACGCTGTGCTTGGTGAGGCTCTGTATCGCGCCAGTTTTGAAGTCAGCGCCCCTGAGACGACTCCGGAATTGCGCGCGGTCATCGCTGACAAGAACGCGCAGTTCTTCCGCCGCTACCGTCCGCTGAACGGATTCTATTACACGGGCGATCGCAACAAGGACTATGGCTACCTCGATTTCCTGCCCGCCATGCGCAGCTTTGACGTGATGGTGGCGAACCGCGACCAGCGCATCTGGGAGATCGCAAAAGGCAGAACATTCGCAGGCCGGAAGGTCGATGATTCGAACGTCCCCGGGATGCCTCAGACCAAAGAAAGCAAGGGCGCCAACGAGTGGATGACACCGGCCAATGAACTCGCCGCTTTCAAAGTCGATCCACGCTTCGAAGTGAATCTGTTCGCCAGTGAGGAGCAGTTCCCCGAAATCGCCAATCCCATCCAGCTGCGCTGGGACACGCGCGGCCGTCTCTGGGTCAGCACCTCGCAGGCTTATCCGCATTTGTATCCCGGCCAGGAACCTGCCGACCGCCTGCTGATCCTTGAAGATCTGGACCATGATGGCCGTGCCGACAAATGCAGCGTGTGGGCCGACAAATTGCACATCCCGCTCGCATTCGAGTTTGGCGATGGCGGCGTGTATGTCTCCGACGAGCCGCATCTGACCTTTCTCAAAGACACCGATGGCGATGGCAAAGCGGACTTCCGCCGTCAGGTCTTCACCGGCTTCGGCACCGAGGATTCGCACCACGCGTTGCATGATTTCGTGTGGACTCCGGACGGCGATCTGATCATTCGTGATGCCATCTTCCTGCACTCACAAATTGAGACGGCCTACGGTCCTGTGCGCCTTGATAATTCCGGCTGGTTCCGCCTGCGCACCGACACCCAAAAGATGACCACGTTTGGCACTTACCCGAGCACGAATCCCTGGGGCGTCACCTTTGACGATTGGGGCCATCACATGGCCAGCCATCCCATTTTTGCCAGCGCCTTCCACGCCACCAATCCGCCATATCCCGAGCAGCATCCCGGTCCCGGCAAAATGCCCGCCTACTCGGGCACTTGCGGACAAGAGTTTGTCGATTTTGATTTCTATCCGCAGGAGCTTCAAGGCGGCTTCATCAAGGCGCGCTACAAACCCACCAACACCATCGAGATGCATCAGTGGATCGAAAAAGACGACCACTTCGAAGAGCAGAAAATCGGCGATCTCATTTTCTCCACGAACCTGAGCTTCATCCCCACCGATGTGAAAGTCGGCCCGCGCGGTGACTTCTACATTTGTGACTGGTACAACCCGATCAAAGGCCACGCTCAGTATTCGCTGCGCGATCCACGCCGCCTGCGCACCAGCGGCCGCATCTGGCGCATCGTGCCCAAGGGCGCCAAGCTGGCCGAGCCACCCGTCATCGCCGGAGCCCCCATCCCTGCCCTGCTCGATCTCTTGAAGAGCCCGCACTACCGCTGGCGTTATCAGGCCAAGCGCGAACTGCGTGAGCGTCCCGCCACCGAGGTCAAGGCCGCGCTCGATACCTGGGTCGCACAACTCGATCCAAAGGACGCGCGCCACCGCCATCATCAAATCGAGGCCCTGTGGACCTATCGCACCATCAGCACGGAGAACCGCGCCCTGCTCAAAGAAGTGCTCAACTGCGACAACCATCTCGCCCGCGCTGCCGCCACCCTGCAGCTCCGCCACATTGCGCTGCCGGACGCCATCGACCAACTCCGCCTGCGCGCCAATGACGACAACCCCCTTGTGCGCATGGAGGCCGTGCTCGCCGCGAGTTACATCGGCAGCAAAGAAGCACTCGATGCCGTGCTCGGTGTGCTCGACAAACCTGCGGGCGAACATTTGACCTACGCCATCCGCACCGCACTCGGCAGCGAGGCCCTCTCAAGGCACTGGAAGTCTGATGCCAACCCGAAGATCACAACCTTCATGGACACCTTTGCGAAGAATTACAAGCGTGGCCCCTTTGAGAAAGCGAAAACCGCCGACGAGACCGCCTTCGACAAACAACCCGGCGTGGCAAAGATCACCATCTCCTGCGTGCGCGAGCGCATGCTGTTCGACAAAACCGAATTCAGCGTGAAGGCCGGCCAGCCCGTGAGTCTCCACTTCAACAATCCCGACGCCACACCCCACAACCTCGCCATCTGCCTGCCGGGCAGCATTGAAGAGATCGGCCTCGCCGGCAATGAAATGGCCAAAGACCCCGAAGGCATCAAGAAGGACTTCATTCCCGTCACGAACAAAATCCTGCACCACACCAAACTCCTCAATCCCAACACCTCCGAAACCCTGCGCTTCACCGCCCCATCAACGCCCGGCGACTATCCCTACGTCTGCACCTTCCCCGGCCACTGGGTCATCATGCGCGGCGTGATGAAGGTGAAATAATCATCGACCACTTCCATGCTCCGCCTCCCAATCGCCCTCTGCTGCTCTCTGATCGTCTCTTACGCGTCCGCCGCTGAACCGCGCGATGATGCGGCATGGCTGCGTGAAAAAGGCGCCCTCATCTTCCACGATGCTTTTGAGCGCGAGGAAAATGGAAACCTGGCCAAGGCCATCGGCAATGGTTGGAACAGCGCCACGGCGGATCGCGTGCCGCACATCAAGATGGCGGATCTCGACGAGGGCATTCTGAAAATCGCCAGCGCATCCAAGGAGGCCGGACACGCCGCACACATTCATCATGAAGCGGGTTGCACGGATGGAGGCGCGGTGATTCGATTCAAGTTTCCCGGCCTGAACAAAAGCGAATCACTCCAGCTCGGCTATGTGGATCGCGAGTTGAAGGGCGTTCATGCCGGGCACCTCTGCTATGGCATTCTCAGCCAGAGTTCGATCACGCTCATCGACCACAAGACCGGCATCATGAATCTGGAAAACCGGAAGCGTCGTGACGAGGCCGCAGCCCGCAAAGAGAAGGTGCCGGCGGATCTGGAAGCATTGCTCAAGACCAAACAAACCTCAGTGCCATGGAAGGCCGACATCCGGTGGCATGAACTTGCCCTGGTCACTGAAGGCGACGAGATGCGGCTGAGCATCGACGGCAAACTGCTCGCCAAACACCGATCCGAAGGCTTCGCTCACCCGATGAAGCGCTGGTTCAGCTTTCTGGTGAACAACACGGTGTGGATCGACGACGTGAAGATCTGGAAAGTCCGCTGATTTCCTTCACCCCGCCGGGGCACATCAAACCAGCGATTGCAGGCACGGGATGGATCATCGCATCAGTGACCGGCAGCGGCCTGGCCAAACGCTTGAGAGAACACGTTGATCATCATTTTTGTCGAACGACTGCGTATCATTCACCTGCCAGCAATTGAATATTTTTCCCATGACTCTCCTTTCCAATCTCCAGGCCGCCCTTCTGCTGGCCCCACTGCTGGCGCAAGGCGCAACAGAGTCCGTTGCACGCTCAGTCGTGAATGAAAAACATCGCGCCTTGTTTCAGGAGCACTGCGTCGCATGTCACGGCCCCGAAAAGCAGAAGGGCAAGTTCCGCGTGGATGATTTGCCGTTCACCATCACCAGCATCGAGACGGCCGAGAAGTGGCAGAAGGTGCTCAATCAAATGAACTCGGGCGACATGCCGCCGGAGGACGAAAAGCAGCCGGCCAACGCAGCCAAGGCCGATTTTCTCGATGATCTGGCGAATGTGATGGTCTCAGCAAGACGCAGTCTGGGTGATCAAAACGGCATCATCACCATGCGCAGACTGAACCGCCGAGAATACAGGAACACTCTGCGTGAACTGCTCGGCGTGGAGATCAATGTGGCGGAATTGCCGTCGGATGGTGGGTCGGGTGGATTCGACACAGTGGGCGCAAACCTCTTCATGTCAGCGAACCAGCTTGAGCAATATCAGGCGCTCGGCCGCGAGGCCCTGGAAGAGGCGTTTGCATGGCAGACTTCGGCGGGTGTGGAAAAGAAGCTGCATTACGAAGGCGAAACAACGACGCCCGTGGTGCGGAAGTTTGTGGCATATCAAATCGATGCGAGGGAGCGTGCGCAGAAATGGGTGAAGGCGGTGGAGGAGGCCGCCGCGAAGCCGGAGAACAAGGACATCGTCGCGAAGCTCAAGAAGGAATCAAAGAACGACTCTATCTTCCGTCGCGAATGGGCAAGAATTTCAGGTGCTCCCAATCCACGCACGTTTGGCTTTGATAAAAAGGGCGAAAACGATGCCGACCTGGCCAACGATTCGCTCGGCGCGGGCTGGCTGAAATATCACCAGTATTACATCCAGCAACCGGCGATTGATCAGGGTGCGTATCTGGGCACGCAGACGCGGCATCCGGCTGAATTGAATGTGAACTACATCGAACTGCTCGTGCCTTTTGACTGGCCGGTCGGTGACTACATCGTCCGCGTGCGTGCTGCTGCGACGAAAGAGTCGCCACCCGAGCGTCGCTTCCTGGACTTCGGCATTCATGCGCGCACGGGGCGTGTGATGGCCACCCATGAAATCACCGGCACGCTGGAGTCGCCACAGGTGATCGAAATCCCGCTGACCCTGACTCGCGGCAATGCCGACCGTGACAGCCGCACCTTGTTCATTCGCGAAAAGGGCAGTTGGGATACGAACGAAGAAGGCAATCGCAAGCGTGCCGAAGCCGTGAAGCGCAACGGCATCGGCCCCGAATTGGTGCTGTGGATTGATTGGATGGAGATCGAGCGCGCACCGAATGTGAACAAGCCCAAACCGCCAGGCTTTGCGGCACTGAATCTTCCGCTCGATGCCAAATCACCCGCCCCTGCCCTGCCTGAGCTTCGAGCTGGATTGGAGCGCTTTGCGACGGAGGCCTTTCGGGGAACCCAGCCACCTGCGGGCTATATTGACCGTCTGCTGAGTCTCTATGACGTGCGCATCAAAGCCGGCGACAAGCCCAACGCAGCGCTGAAGGAAACACTGTCCGTCGTACTGACCTCACCGATGTTCCTCTACCTCGCGGAGCCTTCGCCCGATGACAAACGTAGACCGCTGAACGACGCCGAACTCGCCACACGCCTTTCCTATTTCCTCTGGAGCGCGCCACCGGATGCCATGCTGCGTGATCTCGCAAAACGCGGTGATTTGAAAAAGCCGCAGGTGCTCGCCGCGCAAACGGAGCGTCTGCTCAGTGACCCGCGTTCAGAGGGATTTTTGCAGGCCTTTGTGCACCAATGGCTCGGCCTGGATCGCATCGATTTCTTTGAAGTGAATCGCGCGCTGTATCCGCGCTTTGACTCGGGAACCAAGGTGGCAGCCAAGGGTGAGATCCATGAAACCATCGCGCACATCATGAAGCACAACGCCAGCCTGCGTGATCTGCTCAAATCCGACTATGTGGTGATCAATCGCGTGCTCGCTCACTACTACGGCATCTCCGGCGTGAAGGGCGATGGCTACGAAAAAGTGTCGCTGCCGAAAGATTCACCACGCGGCGGACTGCTCGGCATGTCAGCCATTCATTTCATGGGCGGCAATGGCGAGCGCACCAGCCCCGTCGAGCGCGGAGCCTGGGTGCTGCGCAAGCTCCTGCACGATCCGCCGCCGCCCGCTCCCGCGAACGTTCCCGCCATCACGCGACTCGCCGGCAAGGTGCTCACCACGCATGAACGTTTGTTAGCCCATCAGGAAGAGCCGCAGTGCGCGAGCTGCCACCGCAAAATCGACCCCATCGGCTTTGGTCTGGAGAACTTCGACGCCGCCGGCCAGTGGCGCACCGAGGACAGCTACATGGCCATCGACGCCGCCGGCAAACCTGATGCCAAGAGCAGGAAGACCTGGACCATCAATGCCGCCGCCGAGTTCTACAAAGGTCCCAGGTTCGACAACTTTTTCGCCCTCCGCGACATCATCTCCAGCAAGTCCGATGCCTTCGCCCGCAGCTTCAGCGAAGCCTTGATCGAGTTCGCGCTCGGCCGGCCGATCGGCTTCCGCGATGAGCCTCTGATCGCCGACATGATCACCCAGGCCGGCAAAAAAGACCTCGCGATGCGCGAGTTCATTCACGCGCTGGTCAGCAGCCGCGAGTTTCACATGAAATGAGAGAGAATCGTATCCCATGCTTCACTCGAAACCAACTTCGCTGACCTCAAA
>CAJCCF010000376.1 GCA_903960845.1 uncultured Verrucomicrobiota bacterium
ACGCCGCTGCCGCCCTTTGATGAGTATGTGAAGCAATTCGCCAGGACCAAGCGCCTGACCTGGGGCTTCGTCGATGGAGCCAAAAATTTCACCACCGAGGAAAAGAAACGTCAGGCGCTCGATCTGGCCGCGAAGACACCAAACCTGGTGGGTCTGGACATGGATGATTTTTTCATCGGCGATGCGGTGCCGAAAACTCCGGGCGGAGAAGCGCAGGCCAATCTCACCGTGTCTCAGGTGGAAGCGGTGACCAAGGAACTTCAAGTCGCCGGCCGGCGACTTGATCTGTCGATGGTCATCTATTCGAACCAACTGCATCCGGCCATCAAGCGGCACGTCGATCTCGTGGACACCGTGTATTTCTGGACATGGAAAGCCCGCGACTTGATCCACCTCGAATCCAACTTTGCAGCCTACCGCAAGATCGCGCCGGCTAAGAAAACGCTGCTCGGCATCTACATGTGGGATTTTGGCGAGAAGAAAACGATCTCCGTCGAGTTGATGGAGCACCAGTGCCGTCTTGCTCTGGATTGGCTCAAAAAAGGCGAGATCGAAGGTCTCATCTTCCACTGCACACCCCTCTGCGGAATGAAGCTCGAAGCGGTGGAGTGGTCGAAAGCCTGGATCGCCCGGCATGCGGATGATGTGGTGGCCGCCTGAGTCCTGATCAATCCTCCAACCCCAGCCCATCATGGACCTCAAGGCCGCCGTGCAAAGACTCAGCATAGCTGTGATTCTCGCATTGGCTTCGAGGCCTCGAACCGGTATGACTACACGCCGCACGACCTGGTTGAGAAGGTGGTCAACTGTCATTGGCTCTCCTCGCGCGCAGAAAGTCCGTCCAAGTGAAACGCCCGCCCCATTTCAACTCCCGCGCTGATCATCCTTCCATGAATGCCATTCACCCAGTTTCATCCCGGCTAACTTTGTTTACTGCCGTTCTTGCCCTTGGCCTGATGCATGCCGAGGAAAAATCCATCATGTCCGCGCCTGCCAAAGACGCGGTCACCGGCAAGCTGCCAACGGTTCCACCCACCGCAGCCAAAGATGCGGCGAAGACCTTCCGCGTGCTCGACGGCTTCAGCATGGATTTGCTCGCCGCAGAACCCATGGTCGCGAGTCCCGTGGCGATGACGTATGACGAAAATGGCCGTGCCTATGTCTGTGAGATGCGCGACTATCCCTACACCGACAAGGCGCATCACAAACCCAGCCAGGAGAACCCGACGGATCAGCCGATTGGCCGCGTTCGCCTGCTCGAAGACAAGGATGGCGATGGGGTGTTCGATCAAAGCACCGTGTTTGCCGAAGGGTTGTCGTGGCCGACCGGCGCAGCCTGCTGGAAGGGCGGCGTGTTCGTCGCTGGAACGCCGGACATCTGGTATTTGAAGGACACGGATGGCGATCGCAAAGCGGATGTACGCATCAAAATCTTCACCGGTTTTCGCAAACTGAATGTGCAGTCCGTGATGAACAATCTGGTGTGGGCGCTCGACAATCACATTCATGGCGCTGGTGGTGGCAATGGCGGCCAGATCCGGCCAGCGGACAAGCCGGATGCGGCTCCCATCCTGATGACCCGCAGTGACTTCCGCATGGATCCCGTCACGCATAGCATGGAACTGCTGTCAGGCGGCGCGCGCTTTGGCGGTTCTTTTGATGACTGGGGCAACCGCTTCCTCTGCAACATCCGCAATCCCGCCCAGCACATTGTTCTGCCCACCCGCTACCTTGCGCGCAACAAATCGCTCGCGACGCGCAGTCCGATCAATGACATGGCGGAGTCCGGCGATCAGTTGCCGGTCTATGCCATCTCCCCGCCGGAACCGTGGCGCGTGGTGCGCGCCAAGCGCTGGGCAGGGGAGCGGGACATCAACATGCCGCGCAGCGAACTCGTCGGCGCCGGTGTCGTCACAGCGGCGAGCGGTGTCACCAGTTATCGCGGCAGCGCCTATCCCGCGAAGTATCGAGACAACATCTTCGTCTGCGAATGCGCGGGGAATCTGTTCTATCGGCTCCAACTCACGCCTGATGGCGTCACGTTCAAAGCGGCGCGTGTGGATGGCAAAGCTGAGATGGTCGCTTCGACCGACAACTGGTTTCGCCCTGTGAATTTTGTGAATGCGCCTGATGGCACCCTGCATGTGATGGACATGTACCGCGAAAACATTGAGCACCCGTGGAGCATCCCGGAAGACATCCACGCCGCGGTTGATCTCGAGGCGGGTCGTGACATGGGACGCATCTGGCGCCTCACACCACCGGATTTCAAGCCCGCCAAAGCACCCCGTCTGGGCAGCATGAGCAGCGCTGAACTTGTCGCGACATTGGAGAATCCGAATTCCTGGTGGCGTGAGACAGCGCAGCGTTTGCTGTTTGAGCGGCAGGACAAAACGGCTGCACCGGCCCTGCACGATCTGCTGAAGAATTCTCGAATCCAGCAGGCCCGTCTGCATGCCATGTGGACGCTGGAAGGCTTGAGAGAACTCAACGATGCCGACCTGCTTGCCGGCCTGAGCGACCAAGCCGCCGGTGTGCGCGAGAACGCCGTGAAGCTGGCTGAATCACATTCAAAAAAAGCCACGCTGCTTCCGGCAATCCTGCCGCTCGCGAAGGATGCGGACGCACGCGTGCGCTTCCAAACGGCATTCACTCTCGGTGAATTCTCCGATCCGCGTGTGATCGATGCACTTGCCAGCATCGCCAAACACGATGCGACCGATCCGTGGATTCGCACCGCGGTGCTGAGTTCCGTTGCCGAGACCAGCGATCAGCTTCTTGCCCGATTGCTTGCGGATGCCAGCTTTGCCGCCAATGCGGGCAATGCTGATCTCATTCGTGAACTCGCGCAGATCGTCGGCGTGCGCGGTAAAAAGCCTGAGATGCAGCGGGTGCTTGCATCGGTGGGCGGCACAGACCTCGATGGTGTCGCCTTGCGCGAAGTCATTTCCGGCATTGGCGAAGGATTGAAACGTTCCAGCAAGAGTCTGCGCCGCGCCGGATTGACCGATGATGCCGCGCAGGTGGTGGACAGGGTCCTGACCAAAGCCGCACAAACTGCCGCTGATGGCGCACACTCCATCGAGGCACGCAGCACGGCTATCCGGCTGCTCACCTTTGACGATTTCAGCAACGCCAAGGCACCTCTCGCCGGATTGCTTGACACCAACCAGCCGCAGGATCTTCAGCGTACCGCGATCACGGCCATCGGAAGTTTCACCACGCCTGATGCCGTGCCGCTGCTGCTGGCGAACTGGAAAACACAAACACCCGCGGTCCGTGCCGATGTGGTCGCTGCGATGCTCAGTGTGCGCACGCGCGCCCTGCCACTGCTGCAGGCTGTCGAGAGCGGGGTCATCGCCGCCAATCAGATTCCTTTCGCCCAGCGGCGGCTGCTTGGTCTCAACGCGGATCCGAAAGTCAAGGCGCTCGCCGAGAAGTTCTTCAGCGGCTCAGCACCCGGCCCGCGCAAGGACGTGATCGAAAAATACCAGGCAGCGCTCTCGATGAAGGGGGACACCGCTCGAGGTCAAAAGATGTTTGAGACCGCCTGCATGGCCTGCCATCGCGCAGGTGACATCGGCAAACAGGAGATCGGCCCGAATCTCGCCAACATCCGCGCATGGAACCCCGAGCAGGTGCTCATCAACATCCTTGATCCCAATCGCGAAGTCGTGCCGGCCTTCATCGCCTACACGGTCGAGACCAGGGATGGCAAATCGATCTATGGCATGATCGCCGAGGAAAGCACTGCCAGCCTCACCCTTAAAAGGCCCGATGGCGTTGCGGAAACGATACTCCGCCGCGACATCTCCAGGATCACGGGCTCGGGCATCTCCCTCATGCCTGATGGCCTTGAGGCCGTCGTTCCACCGCAGGGTATGGCCGATCTTATTGCGTTTCTGCTCGCTCCAGTGAAGGTCGGTAACTGATGGATCTGCATCAGAGCCACTCCATCAGTCCACACCTCATGAAAAATGCCATCCGCCGAATCATTGCCACGATAGCCATTTTGATTGGCCTGGCATTTTTCGCTTTTTTGTATTTAACGAGCCTGAATCCGGCCCAGCAAACCTTTGCTGAGGCCCTGGAACTCGTTGAAGGCATTGCTGATCCCGATGCTGAAAAGGCCCGGACGATCAGCCTGACGCTGGAATTGCTGCGCGGCAAAGGCCTGCCGGACAAACTCATCGGGGAACGCATTCCTTTGAAGTTTGCGCCGCCGGACAAGTTACGCATGTCCGCCAAAGTGGATGGTGAATTCATTGTGCTGGGTCGTGTGGCCAATGAAATCTGGATCTGGCAACCTGCGAAAAACTTTGCGGTGCAGGGCGTGCAAGGGGTGCCGTTGTTTGCCTCCAATCCTGCGCGACTCGATCACACGGAACTCACCCCGCTGGTGACCCATGTGAGCGACCTGCAACTCGCGATCGCACCCGCCTTGCTCCAGGTGGAAGCGCTCCCGGATGAAACGGTGGATGCGGTGAGCTGCCGTGTCTTGAGCGCCACGCCGCTGCCAATGTTGCAGAAAATGCTCGGTGTCGGTGCTGCGACCCTGACCTTGTGGGTGCGTCAGGATGGTTTTCCAATTCAAATCGGATATCGTGATGCCACTGGTAAGATGGATGTGCTTGTCGCTCTGCACGACTTGAAAATTGATCCGGTGCTGCCGCCTGAGACATGGATTCTTCCTGCACAGACCGGGGCCAAGGTGGAGCGTGTCGCCCTGCGGCATTTGCAGCGGTTCATGGGAAGTGCAGTGGGAATGCTGGGCAAACCCAAGCTTGCAACCCTTGGTCCGGTGACCGGTTCAAGGAGGATGATAGCCACCTCCGGTAACGGCAGGCTGGAGGAGCATGACGGAACTCAGGTTTTGTTTTTAAAGGGCACGCCGGAAGAGATGGGTGCGCAGCATGGCTCACTGCTACAGCATGGCGTGCGGGATCTCGTTTCAAACATTTTGTATGGAGTCGGCGTGGGCAGTTCGTTCAGCAAGGGTGAGTGGTTCTTTGGCACCATTGAGCGCTGCCAGAAACGGCTTCAACCCTTTGTGGATCCCCGTTACACACGCGAAATGAATGCCATGGCAAGTGCGGCACGAGTCGATGCTGAGGAGATGCAGTTATCGAATTTCTTCCCGGAACTTTTTCACTGCTCCGGCTTTGCACTCACCGGCGCATCACCCCGGGACGGGCACATCTATCACGGCCGAATCCTGGACTACATGAAGGGCGTGGGACTGGAACCCAACGCCGTCGTCATGGTCATGCAGCCTGATCAGGGGCATGCGTGGGTGAATGTTGGTTATGCTGGATTTGTTGGCAGCGTTACCGCCATGAATGACCAGCGTCTCTCCATTGGTGAAATGGGCGGACATGGTGAAGGGCACTGGGATGGCAAGCCCATGGCGCAACTTGTGCGCGAGGTCATGGAAAAAGCGGGCACACTCGATGAAGCCATCGCCATCATGCGCGACAGTCCGCGCACCTGTGAATACTATTACGTCATCGCTGATGGCAAGACCAGGCAGGCGGTCGGCATCAAAGCCACGCATGACAGCTTCAGCGTCCTCCGTCCGGGTGAATCGCATCCTGATGCCGCACTGCCGGTGAAGGACACCGTCCTGCTTTCCGCCGGGGATCGTTACAAGGAGTTGTCAAAACGGGTGAAGACCG
>CAJCCF010000377.1 GCA_903960845.1 uncultured Verrucomicrobiota bacterium
ACCCTTTGTAATCGCGGTCATGTCAGCGACTGCGTTGGATGCACCAAATCCGACAATGCAAGCAAGAGCGCGCCACCGGGGACTTGCCCAAAAATGCTGAAAGCGCCGCCATTGAGCAAAGTGTTTTGTTTTCATGAGGGTTAGGCAACCAATTTCACGAAAGGAGTGTGCGGCATTTCACCATCAAATGTCGAGCCTCATTGTTTCTTTTTCCTGAATAGATTTGCAGCCGGCAATTCCTGACGTTCGACGCAGTGTAAGCCGCAATCGTGTCGGTTGGGCGCGCACAAGAAAACAAACCGCACCCCGTAAGGCTTTATCCAAAGGCGAAACACCAGCCAGCCTTGAGCATTCACTCAACCACGTTCACGCCAAACGGCGCGGTGATCATGTGCCCGTCGATGCGGACCTGGCAGTAGAGGCGGATGAAACCAGCTCGTGGTGGATAAATTTTAAAACCCAAATAGGGGCCTCCACGGACATCCTCGCGCAGAATATCGCCACCAACGGGATGAAGGCTGAGGACGGTTTGATGGTCGTCGTAAAATCCGGAGACATGAGCAAAGGCATTCATGAACGGCTCAAGACGCTGCACCGGCTGACCTGATGCATCAGTGACCCTGACACGCATGAGATGGATTTGACGCGCTTGAGGCAGGCCGCCCATCACTCCGGCAAAAGTCAGCTCAAAGGTGAACCCATCCACCGTCGTCATGGGGGCATGAGTCGTGTCTTTTGGCGCGGTTGGAACAAAGCTGCCACCGATGTCTGCAAACGGCAGTTCCTGCAATCCTGTGGCCGCAGGCACGATGTCCGCCCAGACGCGGCAGGGACCGCTGAATGAGGGCGTGAATTTGAAGCTGTAATCACCCGCTGCAGCAGCCGGCACCGGACGGACGGCCTGAAACGATCCCAATGCCGGATCAATGATGAACAAATGGATAGGCAGCGTATGAACGACCAGGAGATCCGACTCCGGGGCTGGTGCGCCACCGGTGGTTCTGAGCTGCATTTGAACCGTCGCCTCCCGGCCTGCAACCAATGGCGCACTTGATGTTAGACCGAGCTTGATGGTCGGAGTGCCCGGCGTGACGTAAATGAAACTATAGGGAATTCGGCGGATGCGAAGAGATGCCGAGCATTTGCGGCATAACACACCGGAACTGGTCGAAATGATTTCAGGGTGCGCGGGACAGCAGTAAATCTCAGCGTTCACATCACTGACCTCAAACACGGATTCCAACCGGGTGAGCGCAGATTTAAGTTCAGCGAATGCCCGGTCTGCATCGGGCTGACTGCGCACCATGCAGGATTGGGCGGTGCTGTTCACCAGACTGAAGGCGCGTGTCGTTTGCTCGTCGATCAACCTGCGCTTTTCAGCCGGGACGGTGCTGCGTGCCAGCAGTCGCAACGAGGGGCTGCACAGGGAGATTTGCTCGGGAACTTCCGAGAGACGTTTTTCCTGAAGGAGTCTGGCGACATTGGCCCTGCTCAGGCGAATGACATTCCACGCCTCCGCCGTCGTGCCCGGATCCAGCACATTTGGCGGCAGCGGCACATCAGCCCGGGAAGCGGGCAGAAGGAAAAGGATGAACCCAAGGATGAAGGCGGCAGATAAACGGCGGCGCATGGCGTGATGATGACACAGATCGCAGGCTACGCCTCATTATGATTTGCATTCCACCGCCCGGGACTGGATGGAAACAGCCAGCGCTGCCGGAGTGGCTTAGCGCGAAACCACATCATCTGGAGTCCAGAGTTTCTTGTCAGGACCTGCTGAGCGAACTTCCATGTAGTTAGCCGAGTTTTGGTGGAAAAAATACGCCGTGCCCCATTGATCGATGAGTTCACCCTGGTCATTCAGGTGACGCAACTCAGGCGGGAGGTAAGTTGCCCCGGCACTGTTGCCTCCCGTCAACTCCTTCACAATTTCAGCATTCGATCCCACGGGATTGCCGCCAAAACGGTGACTGTAATGCCGGATATTCAGCGCCACGGCATCTGCTTCAATTTTTGCCGGCGCGTCCTGCCCAGGTAAATGTCTGGACATGACGACTGCGGCTGGCGCTGCCTCATCTGGTGCAGTTCCAGATGGACGGACTGATTTCACGTCACCGTCTGCCGCCTGCGCTGAGCCCACCGTCCCTGTCTGTGATTTTGCAGGGGCAACTGCGACAGATGCAGATGGTGCTGCTGCCGATGGAATGCGGCCCGAGCCCGGCACCACTTGGGTCTTAGCGCCAGCGTGCATCAGGGCCTGAGGCCTCGCCCCATACCAGAAGAAAGCCGCCGTCGAAGCCGCAAGGATCAGGACAAGCCAAAACTTTCGACTCATGAATTAGAGCATGAATCCGATGTCCGAAGAGGAAAACCGGCTGAGGTTCGGAAAGACACTGGAGATCGACGAGGTATCCAGGCCAAACCATTTCGCCAGGGTCGCGGAAAATTGATCGACCGCGATGGTTGGAATCCAGCGCCCAAGGCCGGTGTCATCCGGGCCGTTGATGGCAAAGGTCGGCAGCTTCCCATAAGTTTGGCCGCCTTTGACCGCGCCGCCCATGATGAGATGATGCGAGCCCCATCCGTGGTCACTGCCCTGACTGTTGGTGGGCAGCGTGCGGGAGAAATCGCTCGCGGTGAAAGTCGTGACATTGTTGGAGACACCGAGTTGCTCCATGGCACGCTGAAAGGCGAACATGCAGCGGCTGACTTCGTCCAACAATTTGTAATGGGCACCGTTTGCATTGGTTGGCTGATCGGTCCCGCTCACCAAAACTTGCGAGGTGTGGGTGTCATAACCACCGACTCCGCAGAAGAAGATCTGGCGGTTCATGTTGAACTTGTTCGCCACGGGAGCCGAGCCATCTCCCCTGGCATGAATCATCCGCGCCACCATTTTCAATTGATTGCCCAAAGTGGTGTTTGGAAATGGAACCGTCCAAAAGGCATCCGATGCCGTTGGACCAATCGCCGTATTCAGGAGATCCCCAACCGCGATCGCATTTTTAACCACGTCAGCAAAGGCCGTGCGCTGGAGATTGCTATCAGTAAGCCCAAGAATGCTTTTCATGGTTCTCATTCGCGCACTGCTGCCGCTCATCATGTCCCCGGTCGCGGTCACGGCACCGGTGGTGGAGACTTGGTATTGTGAGACAAGGTTGCCGACCTGAAACGTGTTCGCTCCATTGATCGAAACCGACATGGAGAGACTGCTGGAAGGATTGGCTGTGGCATCCAAAAGATCAGCGACACGTCCACCCCAGCCAGTGGTCGGGGGAGCATCAGGGACCGAGGTCTGCCATTGCGTCACCTGGTCACTGTGGGAAAAAAGTTGGGGAGGCGTGTAGAATTTCGTGTTCGAGAGATACTGCGCGCGTGTGGTTGGGCGCACCAGAGTCCCGACATTGAACATCACTGCCAGCTTATCTTCTTTGAAGAGTGTTTGAAGATTAGGGCAACTGGGATGGAACCCATAGGTCTGACCAGCGGCATCGGTATAGGCCGTGGTGCCGCCAGCATCCGACCATAGGGGGAGCAGGGACGCTTTAGGCAGTGCCAGATTCCCACGGATCGCCGTATAGGCATCGAAAGTGGTTGTATCTGTCGGCACGATCCAGTTGTTGGCATCATTACCGCCGCTCAGGAACAGGCAGACCAGGGCCTTGTATCCCGACACCGAGTTCGCCGCCATCGCTGAATTGATCAGCCGAAGATCAAGGAGCGTATTTGAGATCGCACTGGCACCCAGACCGGCACAGGCGCTCCTTCTGAGAAAACTGCGGCGCGTCAGAATGTGTGGAGCTTTGGGGAAAGAATTCTTCATGGCGATTATCTCTGAATGGTGTAGTCGGGGCTGGTGAGGATGAAATGAATGATGGCGCGGAAACGGTCACGGATGTTTGTCACCGATGGCGTGGCGTTGGTGTAGGGGATAATACCAGCTGTGGAACTGGTAAGGACAAGCCCGGTGACGTTGGCGCAGTTCAGATTGGTTAAAGTCAGAGTGCTGGTGTTGGCACACTGACCACCGTGAAAGTGCCATTACCGGTCGTCGAGGCTCCATTGAACGTGCTGCCGGAGACACCCGTGATCGTAACCGAATCACCCACCACCCAGCCATGCGCAGAGCCCATATTGATCGTGCACGGAGTGCCGGCAGTGATCGAGGTGATCTGCCTGCCAATGAAGTTGAGAATGTTTGTCTTGGCGCCGGCAGGTAGCTGACCCGCCATCAGCAGTGTATTCAGCCGGTCAATCAGTGTGCCAATATTCGCATTGCTCGTCCAAGCCTGCCCGGTCTGAGGACCTGCACCCAGCCCCAAATCGTTGGCATTGCTCAGCCAGGGACTGAAGTCCATGACCAGGGCATTGGTGCCAGTCTTGAAACTGCTGGTGCCTGTGGTGCCCGTCGTGGAGCCATAGACACCGGCGTAGAGGTAGTTTGCCTGGCGGATCGCCGTCGTCTCCGAGGTCAATTGGAACTCAGGTGTGGAAATACCCTGCGAGGCCAGTGTCCCGGCAAACTTAAAGTCGGGAAGGAAGAAGTTGAACACCGTGGTCGAATTCAGCGGAGTCTGCTGAAGGTCGGTGTCCGTGTTGTCCATCGTGAAGGTCGATGGTCGTGTGTTGATGGTACCGTTTCTGGCCAGCGGCTGGGCTTTGAGCGGGAAGATCACGACCTGATTGTCACTGTTCATCGCGGCATTCGCCGCATCCCGGGCTGCAACCGTGAAGGTGTTCGGATCGGGCACGCTGACAACGGTGTAGACAAGATCGTTCTCGGTTGAGGTTTCGTTGAACGATGTGGTGTCACGCGAATTGGTGAAATTAAGGAACACCGTGTCACCAACTGAAAGCCCATGGTCTGCCATCGTCCCATACGTACCAACCCCACTGTAAGCTGTGTCGATGGTGATGACGCCCGCCCTGCCTGTGCATGAGTAGCTACCCGGGAAACGCGAGATCAACAAACGACCTGAACGGGCTGTCGTATCCGGCGCGGTGATGGTAAATGTCGTGCCTGGATTATTACCGGTGCCGCTGGGAAAGTCGACTGCGGTCGAAGAGACAACGTTGTAGACTCCATCTGCTGGAGTTGTTCCTGTAGCACCGATAAATTTAAAATAAGCCTGCCCGCCAGCAGGCAGCCAATGCCCTGGCATGGTGACTGTGATGGTAGAAGCACCGGCGGTTTGAGTGTAGTTATTGGCGCTGCTCGTCATCCAACCCGGGGCGGCGATATAATAACTTGTGCCTGTGGGTGCGGCAGGGGCCGGCGGATTGGAGGTGGTGGTCAATACCGTGTAGGTCCCGCTGGTGGGCGCTGGTTGCCCCGGCGTGGTATCCACAAACTCCAGGAACACACTGTTGCCTGCAGTCAGCAAGTGCGGCGAACTGGTAGTGATTAGAATCACATTGGATCCAGTCTGCGCATACGTGCCACCGATATTGGCCGGACGGAAAGCACGGGCGGCATTAGCGACGCGCATGATCGGCTCGCGCTGCTTGCCGAAGGCTGGCTTTGATGCTTCGCTGCTGCTGCGCGCCTCATAATCGAGCAGGATGGCCTTGATCACCGCCTGCATGTCACCGCGCACGCCGGAGCCGTTGTCATTGAACTTCTGCACCACACGATACAGGTAGTCACGGGATGGGCTGCTGGTCACCATGCGCTGGATCAACTGGCGGCAGATGAACGGCCCGACATTCGGATGGTTGAATAGCTGGTTATGCGCGGCAATATTTTCCTGCACCGGCAGTGCCTGGTAGGCCGCATCGGCAAAATGCGTCGCATTGTGCGTCGCGTAAGGGTCAAGCGGTTGCCCCCCCGCAGTGGCCAGTCCAGGCAGCACTTCATTATTCAGGACCCGCTTGCTTCCAGTGAAATGGCGGGCGGGAACTTCACGCATCGGCCGCGTCCAGTCGGCGGGGGCCGCGAGGGAGGTGCGCAAAGGGCCGTTATAGCCATAGTCCCAACCTGTGAAGATGTGGGAAAATCCTACGATCTCACGCTGCGAATAGGTATCGATCGGAGCATCCTTGGAAGTGAGAACCAGACTCCCGTCCGGCCACATTCGGTAAAGTCCGATGGAGAAGAGTTGCTGGATTTCACGTGCATAGTTTTCATTCGGAATGCGGCCGACGGTGAGATCCGGCTTGTCGTTCCGGAGCATGTCAAGGTAGCGGCCCATGCCAGGCGTCAGCGTTGTCGCAGTGAGGATGTCACCAAAATTGCCAAAAGCATTCGACAGCAGCGTGTCGTAGAAATGCGAGATGGCCAGGGAGTTATCCTCCAGAGGCCCCTGTCCCGAGACGACGTGAATTTCACTCAGCGCAAAAGCAACGCGCTGACGTAGTTGATCGGGAGCCGTCATGGAGGTCTTCCACCAGGTATTGACGCTCACTTTGATGTCAAATGACCCAAAAACATCGCCAATCTCCCTTGCCAAAACTTCCGGCAAATGCTGGGTCGCGGAGATGCCAAACTGATTGTTAATCCATGTCTCGTACCGGGAATTTGTCGCGCCGGATGGTGCCAGCGCCTTCAAAGCCGCGATATCCGCGATATTTGCACCAAAAGTCGCCTGGGTAAGGAAGCGAACCGCTCCAGCATCAGTGTTGCTGTCGTCTGTCCATGAAGGAGGCGCAGGCGGTGGCGAGAAGGTGCGGGTTCCATTGGCCAGCGTGTAATTGCCACGAATTTCTCCGGCTGGATAAGCCGCAGTGTGCAGGTTGATGTAGGCCTTTCCCTGTTTGATGATCTCGACGATGTCCGCTTTCGTGAGTGTGCCCACAGGGTTGATCGTCCATTTGTAACTGCCGTTCGACTGCAGACCATCACCGGACGTGGCCGGGGTGTCGATGTCATACACAATCGTTGACGCCTTGTTCAGGTAAGGATCGGTATGGATATGCTGTGAGGTGATCGGTCCGGTCAATCCGGCATAACTATAAGTCATGATCGCCGTGTTCTCATCCTCACTCAGACGCAGGGTTGAACTGCCCACGCCATGGGTAACCGCTCCATTCTGTGCGAGCATCGTCGCCACATACAGCGTCCCCGGAGTTGAACCTGCATTCGGGGCAACATATGGAGAAAGGACAAAGCCCGGCACCACCTGGCTGGGCGCGGTGGCAGCCTCACCCGGCTTGGCCCAACCCACGGCGAGATTGTCTCCAGTTCCAGCACCGGCCTTGTGCAGAATCTCGATGTAGTACTTCCTACCCTGCTCAAGCGCCATCCATGGCGATTTCTGATTGGATTCACCACTCCATGTTTGCGGCGTGGCATTGCCTGTGGTCACCCAGGCACGCTTGAAGGCATTGACGGGTTCATCATCATTCGAAATCCAGAGTTCGACACTGTTATTGGCCGCGATCCAGAAGTAATAATTGCCGGTTGTCGGAGCCGTGATGTAGCCGCGGATGCGCGCACCGTAATTGGGACCAACACCCGTGGGTGCCGCCAGACTGGTTAGATTGGTGGCGCTGGTCGGGTTGGTGCCTGTCGGAATGCTCGCCACGGTGGTGCCGGCAACTCCGCTCCAAATTTCACGCGGAATCGTGCCGGCATTTTCATCCACCCGCAGGTTCACGACGGAGGTGCTGGTTCCCGCCGCATTCGTGATGGTGATGAGAACCTGGTAATTGCCTGCCGCCCCGGATGGAGGCGTGCCGCTTAGAACTCCGCCGCTGTAGGTGAGCCAGGCTGGATTGCCGCTCACGGACACTGATCCGCCATTGCTGCCAACGACCGGGAGCGAGAACAACCCGCCGGCCAGGGCCGTGGCATCGGTTGCAGTGATGTGAGCCGGCGGTTGCTGTATCACACCGCTGGAAGGATAAAGACGTTCTTGTGGAATGATTTGCTTGGTCTGGCTGGCGCTGTACCAGGAAAGGCCGCAGCGCGAGTAACCGGAGTTTTCATAGTAGTCGAGTTGGATGTCATAGCGGACACCACCGATCATCGGGATGCGAACAAAACGCTCATTGCCGTTCGATGACCATTCCTTGAGTGATTTACTAACAATGTCCACATTGATGCTGTTCGAGGAGGTGGTGGCATTGGTGGCGGCATATTTTCCAGCACCGATGTTGACGGTGAAGGCGTTGGTGATCGATGCCGGAATGACCCCGCCAGGAGTGGAGCGGATGATCATGCTGCCCGTGCCCGTGGTTCCTCCGGCTCCAAAATTGACCGTGAATGTGGTCGAGGTGGCTGCCGTGATGACATAGGTGGCGCTGGCCCTCGGACTCAGGTTGCCGCTGGTTGGAACGAGATCCACGCTTGCCCCGTTGACGAAGGCACCCGGCGTGACACTCGTCAGGTTTGAATAGGTGATCACGGCATTGCCCGTGGTGCCGTCGTAACTGTAGGTGCTCCCGCTGGCATAGACCGCAGCAACAATGGCATTCCGGTTGTCAGTGAGAGTGATGTTTCCCGAACCGGTGACATAGGCTCCAGCTCCAAGATTGATTGTAAACTTATTGTTAGCCGCATCAATCGCCGTGATCACGAAAGGCGAGTTGCTCAAGGCGCTCGCGCTGCCGCTGATCGGATCCACCTCAACGGTCTCCCCGACCGTGTAACTGCCCGCCGTGCGGGTCCCGCCTGGTTGCCCGATCACAAGATTGGTGTAATCGACGACCGCCAGCCCCGTTGCCGCATTGTAAGTGTATGAGGGCGAGTTGGTGGGCGCGTGAACTAGGCCGTGTTTGAAAACCTGTCGATTGGCAAAGTTGGAGGGTTGATGTAAATAACGCGGTCGATGAAAACACAACGTTTTGCATGGTGGGGGCCGCTCAAGGGGCGGCTCAAAAAAATGGTGCCTGCAAGCTAGGCGGTCGGCCGCCAGCAGGATTGGACATGGTGCTTGACGCCTTGTTCTACAGGCTGCGCAACGCAGGTCCGTGGCGAGACCTGCCCGAGGGCTTCGGCCCCTGGCGCACGATCTATGGATGGTATCGGCGCTGGGCTCGCGAGGGGCTCTGGGGGCGGATGCTTACCAGGCTGTCTCGGAAGGTCAAAAACAGGATCCGACTCGTCGATGGCACGCATGTGAGGGTTCATCAGTGCGCAGCCAATCCCAAAGGCGGAGCCGCCGCACAGGCCATGGGCAAGACGCGAGGCGGGCGCAACACCAAGATCATGGCGCTCACCGATGCACGAGGCTTGGCCGTGAAGCTCTCCCTCATCGAAGGACAGGCCTACGAGGGCAATCACGTTGTCGAACTGCTCGACAACCCGGCGGGACTCATGGTGGTGGGCGACAAAGGTTTCGACAGCGACAAGTTGCGCGCGCAACTCGAGGAACTCGGTGCCCGGCATTGCTTCCCCAGCAAGTCCAACCGCAGAAAGAAGCGCCGCCTCAACAAAAAGCTCTACCGGCAGCGCTATCGTGTAGAGAACTACTTCTGTCGCCTCAAACGCTGGGCATGCTCCAGCACGAGACGAGACAAGCTCGCGCGGCACTTCCTCTCCATCATCGAGTTCGCTTCCGTTATCGACTGGCTCAGATATGGACTTTGAGGGTTTTCAAACACGGCCTAGATTAAGGTTGGAAGGATCAAGCCGGACGGGTTCCCCAGTCAGGAAGCTGTTTGCAGAGGCGGCCAATCCCGAGTAGGTGACGGCCACCTCACCGGACGTGCTGTCATAAGTGTAAG
The DNA here is from genome assembly GCA_903960845.1 of uncultured Verrucomicrobiota bacterium. GTDB lineage: Bacteria > Verrucomicrobiota > Verrucomicrobiia > Verrucomicrobiales > Verrucomicrobiaceae > Prosthecobacter. The sequence continues at coordinate 9,667 of CAJCCF010000377.1, forward strand.
TGCTGCCACCCGTGAGGGCGGAAGGCGACATTTTAAGTGTCTGCAACTGCCCATTGATCCAGAGGGAACATCCATCATCCGCCTGAACCACGAAGGTGTAATCTTCTGAAAACTGCGGCTGAACCTGGCCGGTCCAGCGAACGCTGAAGGTGTCCGGCTGAATCAGATTCACGTCGGGCGTGCCAGCCCCCCATAGGCCGTTGTTGCCGGTGGTCACGGCTGCATCCACGCCGACACGGCCCGGAGAGTTGGCGAAAGTCGTGTTGGCATAGCAAAGATTGTAAAGCCCCGTCGTGCTGCTGCCGGTGTTGTTGAGCACAAAACCGTTACCCGTGAGCGTGCCCGTGGCTGGAAGAACCGCAGTGAGATTGGTGCTCGCCTGAGCGGTGACCCCGACACCCGTTGTCACTGAGATGATCCCGGAACCGGCAGCAGAAGGCACGATGGCAGTGATGAATTCACCAGCTGGCAACCCGGTGCCGCTCACAGTCATTCCGACGGCAAGTCCTGCGGTGGAAGGCACACTGATGACGTTGCTGCCGGCAGTGGTCGTGGCGCCATTGATAGGGACTGAAAAACCGGTGATGGCGACCGTGTAAGTGGTGGTCCCATTCACTGCGGTGATGCTATAGTTTTTGTTATGAGTGGAGGAGGCATCAGGTGTGAAAAGCACCCCTGATGAAAATGCCAGCGTCACTGTATCATTCACATTGAAAGCATGACCGCCGGTTGGGGTGATGACGGCATTTCCATTCGTGTAGCTGTAGCTAAGTGGCTGTGTGTGCGTGTATTGATTCGCTTGAGGAATGTTGGCGAATGAGCCCGAGCCCAACTTCCACTGCAAACGGCAGCGGGCGTCACCGGTGGTCTCCACATGCTCAACACGGATTTTATAGCGCTGGGCTGGTGTCGCCGGCACGGCCAGAGTGATCGGTGCGCTTTGCTTGAACGTTCCGACGGAATCTGAACCCGGAGTGGTCCAGTTATGTTCGACAATCTGAGTGAGGCCGCTTCCCGTATCCAGCAGCACCCGGGCCTTGTCGTCGGCATCGAGTTGGAAAGTGTAGGCACCCGCAGTGGTCGGCTGGAGATACGCTTCCCAGGTCGCCGAGTAATGATCCGGTGAGTTGTTCGGGGAAATCGCGACTCCGTTTGGTGTGCCATGCTGCCAGTCAAAATTAACCGTCGAATCAACGCGTGTGATCGATGCCGGGTGCGGGGAGGATTGGATGCTGAAACTGCACATGCCCGTGCCACTGACCGGAAGGGCGGCCGCAGCAGAAATACCCACGGTGAAATTCACTCCCGCACTCACCGCCGTGACGGTGTAGTTCAAGCTGTTATACAACACGTTGTTCAAATTGCCCGTCGTGAAAGTCAGCTTCACCACATTGCCCACGGACATGGCACCAGCATAGGGCACGACGATCAAGCCAGTGGTGGTCGGTGACGCATTGCGAGTGAAATTGTAAAACCCAACCTGCCCGAAGTTCGCCGCATCAACGTAAGTTGAACTGGCCGTGTCATAATAGCGCGCCTGCAGGCCCGTGCCCGCAGCGACTGATGAGTCGTTGATGATCACCGTAGCGCTGGGGTTGGAACCAAGCACGGCTGGAAACGAAGCTGAAGGCGCAGGAGCCACAAGTGACGAGGTCACTGATTTGCTGCCCTCAACCACATTCGTCGGGGAATCCTGGATCGGAACCACCGGCAGCGTCACGGTATCCACGCCCGCCGGAAAAGTCACTGAGCCGGGCAATGTCGAATAATCAATTCCGCCAAGGGCGGTGCCGTCTGTGCTCAAGGTCAATGTGATCGGAAAGATTTTGTTGGTGCGTGTGACGACAAAACTTCCGGCGGTCGGACCGTCCTCAGAGGCGAACGGGGTCGCTGCGCTGATATTGATCACATAGGGTGTCGCAAACTGCGGGGCGATGACATCATGATCGTTCACACCAGGGCTTGAAGTGGCACTGTTGGGATTGAGCCCCGTTTCGATTTCAGCCCAGTCACTCACTCCATCCCCGTCCGTGTCGATATCCTGCACCACGACTCTGAAAAATTTGTAACCACCCTGGGGACCAATCAGGGTCTGCTGACTGCCATCGCCTGTGGTGGCAATCGCCGGACTCAAGTCTGCAAAACCACTCAATGATGCCGAGCCCTGCAAGACATACTTTTTACCCGAAAGCGTCGGGAACGTAAGGCTGGCATTGTTTGAATCGACCGTGATGGCCGTGATCTGGACAATGGATCCGGCAACAAAAGGATTTGTTCCAAAGCCCAACTCGGAGCCATTCGGCATGCCGTCACCATCTGAATCGGCAAGCAGCCAGTTTGCATCTGACCATTGAGCAGCGGTCACGCCATATTTCACCTTCCAGACACCATCCGTGACGGCTCCATCGATCACCGCACTGGCAGGGGTTAGGTAGAGTCCAAGCAGGCAGGCAATCGCAAGAACCCTTGCTCCATCAGAAACTGCACGGCAACTAAGCCTAAAAACGGGAATGGAAGTCAGCGGGCATGGATGCCCTGCCGAGTGGCTGCTCGGGTGATCAAGGGGATGTTTGTGACGGGGGGATGATGCGGATTCATCCACTCAACAGGGTTCCGGCA
>CAJCCF010000378.1 GCA_903960845.1 uncultured Verrucomicrobiota bacterium
CTCGGTGGAACCATGCGTCTTGGAACCTGGGTCACCAGCCTTGTTCCCGGCACCAAGGCGCACGACCTGTATCGCAACACCACCGTCTCTGAGCGCCATCGCCACCGTTATGAAGTGAATGATGACTACAAGGATCAGCTTGAAAGTGCGGGCATGACGATCAGCGGCACTTCTGTCAAAGGCGGGCTGACCGAGATGATCGAACTGCCTAACCATCCATTTTTTCTGGCCTGCCAGTTTCATCCTGAATTTCTTAGCAAGCCGAATCATCCGCATCCTATCTTCCACGGCTTTGTTAAGGCTGCCCTGCATCATCATCATACGCCCGAACCCCTGAGCTGAGAGTTTCACCAAACAAAAGGGCCGTCTGGTATCATCCAGACGGCCCTTTTGATTGATTGAGTCAGGCAGTCGTTTACGCCACCAGCGTTTGTTCGCGGTCCGGGCCGATGCCGACCAGTCCGATGCGGGCTCCGCTCAGCTCTTCCATCCGTTTCAGATAGGCTTTAGCAAGTGGCGGCAGGTCCGCGAATTTTTTGGTTTGGCTGAGGTCCTGTTTCCATCCCTGATGTGACTCATAGATCGGCTCGCAGGCTTCGATGTCGGCCACCGTGCTCGGAGGATAATGAATGACCTTGCCGCGCAGGTTGTAGGCCGTGCATATTTTGATCTCATCAAGGCCATCCAATCCATCGAGATTCGTGATTGCCAGTTCATCCGCCCCGTTGAGCATCACGGCGTAGCGAACCATGACGGCATCAAGCCAGCCACAGCGGCGGGCGCGTCCGGTCGTTGCGCCAAATTCGCGGCCCATGTTGTGGAGCATGTCACCGATGTCTTCGTTCTCGGTCACAAAAGGACCGCTGCCCACTCGCGTGGTGTAAGCCTTACCCACAGCCACAACCTTGTCGATCATGCGCGGAGGCACGCCGGAACCGGTGCAGGCGCCGCCAGCCGTCGTGTTTGAGCTGGTGACGAAAGGATAGGTGCCGTGATCAATGTCAAGGTAGGTGCCTTGCGCGCCTTCAAACAGCAGGCTTTTTCCGGCCTTGATGGCTGCGTGACAATAAACGGTTGTGTTGGTGATGTGAGGGGCCAGCACCTTGGCTGCCTCCAGCACCTTGATCACCGTCTCCTCAACGGGCACTTCATTCACGCCAGCGGTCCGCAGCGTTTCATTATGCATGATGATCCGCTCGCGTAATTCCTGCTCCAGAATCTCCGGTTGTGTCAGCAGGACTGTTCGCAGGCCGCCCCGCTCCACCTTGTCCGCATAGGCTGGACCGATGCCGCGCCCCGTGGTGCCAATCTTTTTGTCGCCGCGCTTCGCCTCACGCGCGACATCCAGGGCTTTATGGTAGGGCATCACCAGATGTGCCGTGTCACTGATCAAAAGGTTTTCCGGTGTGATCTGCACACCTTGACCACGAAGTTTGGCCATCTCTTCAAGCAGGCCGAAGGGGTCCATCACGACGCCATTGCCGATCACGCAAATTTTGCCTTCCCATAGGATACCGCTGGGGATCAGGTGCAGGATGTATTTCTGACCGTTGCTGATGACGGTGTGTCCGGCATTGTTTCCGCCGGCGGCACGGACGACCACGTCTGTGTTTTCCGTGAGATAATCGACAATCTTGCCTTTTCCTTCATCGCCCCACTGGGCGCCGACAATTATGGTATTGGACATTTCAGAGTTTTTTTCGCGCGGTTTCACGCCGCTGGTTGAGTTGGGAATGAGAGAGGCCTGTCAGTGAGAGCTGCTGACAGCAGACCATCATCTGGAGACAGCGCCTGATTGATTAGGCGGACAGGTTCGTGAATGTGAAGATCGCATACCCGCATGCCCCCAGACCGATCAGGCCCAGCAGGTAAAGCGGCGCGTACCCGTTGCTCTTGGGTTTGGTCTTCGGACCGAAGCCGGTGCGCCGGCTGCGGTCAATGGGCATCGATCCATAGCCGCTGTTGGAAACGGTGTGGCTGCGGGCACCCTGTGCTGCCGGAGCTTCGTTTTCAGCGTAATCTCCATAAAAGACGCACTCGACATGGCCAATGTTGAAGACGCCACCGTTGGTCATTTCCAGGCTCTCAACAATTTGCCCATTGATGGCTGTTCCGTTCGTGGAGCCCAGATCGGTGAAAACCCATGAGGTGCCGTCAAAAGTGAACTCCCCGTGGTGACTCGACACCGAGTCATGCGCGATCACGATTGCGTTGTCATCAGCGCGGCCGAGTGGCAGGTGCTCAGCATTGAGTTCGACTTCGCTGGTTGCGCCTTCTGGGGTGGTGTATTGAATTTTTGCCATAGCTTTAGAGGATTTAGCAGGGCGTTCAGGAGGTGGCAAGACGGAATAAAGGCTCTCTCTGCCTGCCGTCGCAGAAAGGTGGTGCTCCGCGCTTCACTCCTCCCGCAAACTCTGCATCCAACGGTCCAATTGCACCCGCATCTCATCGGGACCCGATTCGGGGAAGTGTTCGATCAGCCATTGGACATCGACACGGGCGGAGGCTTTGTCGCCGAGGCGCTGGTTCATCTGGGCTCGGGTAAGGCGCTCGACCGAGGATTCCGGCTCGACGGCGACGACGAGATCCAGATACGGCAGTGTCTCCTTCGCGGCACTTTCCTGATCCATCGTGCTGCTCATGAGATTGCGCAGCATGCGCAGGATGATGCTGCGTTTGCTTGCTGGTTTGAGATATTCAGCATCCAGTTCATCCCGGTCTGTCAACTGCATGGCCGCCTGTTCGACGGTGAGTTTCTTGCCCCTGTTAAACACGTCCAGAAGTGTCAGTTCTCCTTCAGGCCCATCCTTGTAGCCGACCATGAAACGTCCTGGCAGGGGGACACCGTAAACCTGCTTGATATGCAAGCGTGAGGCCAATTCCAGATAAAGCACCGAAAGGGTGATTGGCAGGCCCTCGCGATCATCGAGCAACTCACTGATGTAGCTGTTGGCCTTGCTTTCGTAATCATGCCGGCTGCCGTGAAAGCCGCCCTCTTCGAAGAGGTAGTGGTTCAGTCGTTTCACCGCGGCTGCGGTTCCCTTGGCGATTTCAGGATCTGATTTTAATTCATCCACCATGCGGCTGAATTGCTGCAGATACTGGGTCACATCGACTTCAGCGTTGTCATGGCGTGCCAGCAGGAGCGATGCGCGGAGCAGGTCGATCTTGTCATCTGGTTTGGCGAGTTCGGTCAAAAGGTCGCGGGTAATGCTGCGGCGGTGAAGATCTTTTTCCAGATCTTTCAGGGCGGCTGTTTGGCGCTCCAGTTCACGTCGGCGTTCAGTCATCACCCGCCGGGCAACCGCAGGATCATCCAGCAGTTTACCGAGCGTGGCCTGGCGTGTGTCCGGCTTGGCGGCAAACTCACTCAGCGCCTTTTCAATCACGCCAGCCAGCGCTTCAGGGACTGGTTTCTCTGCAAGATCCGCGCCGATGCGGAATCCGCGATACTCGGCACCGGGCGCGCGAAAGCGGCACAATCCGGCGCTGCCACCGCGCAGGGTGCTGTCCTCATGGACGAGCACGCGCTTCGCATTCACCCAGGCCGTGATTTTGTCCGGTTCCACCCGGACACGCAGGTGATTCCACTGGCCGGGCCGGTAGGCCTCTGAGGCAAACTCGGAGAGGACGGTCCATGAGTAAACATCCGGTCCCTCAAAGCGGGTGAAGCGCAGCTTCCCGTTCGAGGGATAAAAGCCGTAATAGTGATCTTCATCCTGTGCGCAGAAGGCTAGACCTGCAGCCCCGGAATCGTCGTCGAGCTTCACACTCACCGCGATTTCATGAATGCCTTCTGGCGGTAATGTCTTTGACAGGCAAAGAGTGCGACCGCCAAAGCCAGAGCCAAGAGTGCTGCTCTGAATGACGCCGGAATGCTGAGTCCAGCGTGCCCCGAGTGCAGGCTGCCAGATTTTTGGATTTAGCACACCGATGGTTAGCCAGCGTGCCATGGGCACCGGATTGGGTTTTTCGATCAGCCGTTTCAGCTCATTCACCGGCATGGCAAATCCCAGGTTGTCAGTGACGGCGGATTTCATCGTGAGCAGCCCGAGAACGCGGCCCTGACGATCCAGCAGTGGCCCGCCGCTGTTTCCGCGCTCGATGGGCATGGCCAGCCGGATCATCGGCACTTCATTGACGATGTCAGGGAATTCGGACACCACGCCATCGACAATGCTAAATCCCAGCCCCTCGGGATTACCCATGGCGACCACGGGCTGGCCCTGCTTGACCGTATCACTGTCTGCCAGCGTCAATGGTTTCAGGTCTGTGCTTGCCACCCGCAGAATGGCCAGATCCCAATGCGCATCGGTGGCGCTGATCTCGGTGACCTCGTGTTTCGTGCCATCGCTCATCTCCACTTCCAGGCGCCGTGCTTCGCCGATGACGTGCAGATTGGTGGCGATCAGGCCGTCCTTGCTCACGACGAAGCCTGTGCCGAGTCCGTCGAGCCCGTTGCGACCTACCTGCAGGACCTTGACCACGGATGGTTTTACCTCCATCGCGATAGCCTCCACCGATTTCGCTGCCGGGCCTGTTTTTTCAGCCGTGTCGGAGGCGAATGCGGAAGAGGTCGCGATGACCGTGTAAGCAAAAAGAAACAAGCGCATGGTCATAGAATGGGCCGCAGAACAGACGGCTGGAAAGAGAAATTACGCTTGTTCTGCCGGGAATGATTCGCAGCAGAGGTTTGCGTGGCCACTTTAAGCGGCGGCAGTTTCTCCCGGCAGCGGTCCTGCAGGCCAGGTCTCCACCCACGGCAGGCCATAGGCGTTGAGATCGGCCATGAAAGGATCGGGATTGAGCTGCTCAATGTTCCAGACGCCGGGCTGACGATACTCGGCCGGATTGGTGAGCAACTGGCGGGCGGCGATCATGGCTGGGACACCCGTGGTGTAGCTGACACCTTGTGAATTGGTTTCACGGTAACACTCCTGATGGTCGCAAATATTGTACACGTAGTAACGCTTGGGCTGACCATCCTTGCCGGTGCCCTCGATCCAGTTGCCGATGCAGGTCTTGCCTTTGGTGTCGGCACCGAGGGAGCCCGGCTCCGGAAGCAGCGTCTTCAAAAACTCAATCGGGATGATGTCCATGCCCTTGTGCTTCACCGGATGGATGCCGGTCATGCCGACATTCATCAGCACTTCCATGTGCTTGATGTAGGCATCGCCAAAAGTCATCCAGAAGCGCGCGCGGCCGATGTCGAAATGCTTGGTCAGTGATTCCAGTTCTTCGTGGTAGAGGCAGTAGATGTTCTTTGGGCCGATTCCGTCGGGGAAGGGGAAGCTGCGCTTGATCTCCAGCGGCTTGGTTTCGATCCAGCGGCCATTTTCCCAATAGCGGCCATTGGCGGTGACCTCGCGAAGATTGATCTCGGGATTGAAATTCGTGGCAAAGGCCTTGCCGTGATCGCCGGCATTGCAGTCCAGAATGTCGAGCGTGTCGATCTTGCTGAAGTGATGCTTCATTGCGTAGGCCGTGTAGACATTGGTCACACCGGGATCGAAACCGCAACCGAGCAGGGCGGTGAGCCCGGCGGCCTTGAATCTCTCCTGATAGGCCCACTGCCAGTGGTACTCGAACTTGGCCACATCACGCGGTTCATAGTTAGCCGTGTCAATGTAATGAACCCCGGCTTCGAGGCAGGCATCCATGATGGTCAGATCCTGATAGGGCAGGGCGACATTGATGACGACCTCGGGCTGGAAGCTTTTCAGCAGCGCCACGAGTTCTGGCACATGATCGGCATCGACAGCTGCTGTTTGAATTGGACGCTTCAGTTCCGCGGCGATGCCGTCACACTTCGATTTCGTGCGGCTGGCCAGCATGATTTCACCGAAAACATCGGGCAGTTGGGCGCATTTATGAGTGACGACGCGGCCGACGCCGCCTGCTCCGATGATGAGTACTTTGTGGGACATGGTGGGGAAAGGATAGAAAGGAAAGATTCTTGAGGCGGCGGCGAGTCTAGCCGGAGAGCGGGGAATGCAAGCTCAGGAGTGTGAAGATATGCGCGGGAGCCTGCTTGAAAATCCAGTTGCAAATCGGCGAGCCGCAACCAATAGAGCGCCCGCGCGTTTTTGAACGGCGCTGAGCGGTGATGTGTCCCATCGCCGCTCCTTTCATTCAAATAAACCAACCAACCATGACAGTGACACTATGATCCAAGTGCAAAACCTCCGAAAAGTCTTCGGCAGTAAGGTGGCGGTGGACGACGTCTCCTTTACCGTCGAAAAAGGCCAGGTTCTCGGCTTCCTCGGGCCCAACGGTGCAGGCAAATCAACCTCAATGAGAATGGTCACGGGTTACTTCCGCCCGACCGCCGGCAGCATCAAGATCGGCGGCGTCAGCATGCTGGAGGAGCCTGAACAGGCGAAACGCAGCATTGGTTACCTGCCTGAAAACGCCCCGCTTTATTCGGATATGACGGTGGCAAGCTTTCTGGGGTTCTGCGCGGAGATGCGCGGCCTGAACGGTGCTGCAAAATCAAAGGCGATCGATCGCGTGCTCGATCTCTGCTTCCTGCACAAGGTGCGCAATCAGAGCGTGGACACGCTTTCCAAAGGCTATCGCCACCGCACCTGCTTTGCCCAGAGCATCATTCACGATCCCGATGTGCTGATTTTGGACGAGCCGACCGATGGTCTGGACCCGAACCAAAAGCATGAAATCCGCAACCTGATCAAGCACATGGGTGAAACGAAGGCCATCATCTTCTCCACCCACATCCTGGAAGAGGTGGAGGCTGCCTGCACCCGGGCCATGATCATCGACCGCGGCAAAGTCATCGCCGACGGCTCGCCTGAGCAACTCAAGAAGCTGGTGCCCGGCTGCAATACCCTGGATGAAGTTTTCCGCTCCATCACACGATCAGATCTTGAGAAATAAGACCTCGCTGACTCTCACAACCTTTTTCCCCAACACCTGACTTCAACATGAAAAGCAGAGATCTGGCTAATACACTTGCCATCTTCAAGCGGGAGTTCCTCTCCTACTTCAACTCGCCCGTCCTTTACGTCATTGTCGTGATTTATCTCCTGGCCTCGATGGGCTTCGCGTTCTTCTTCGGGCGCTTTCTGGATTCCGACAATGCTTCGCTCACCCAGTCGTTCTTCTTCTGGCATCCATGGATTTACATCGTTCTGGCTCCAGCAGTTGGTATGCGCATGTGGTCGGAGGAGCATCGCCTGGGCACCATTGAATTGCTCATGACCATGCCCCTCTCTCCATGGCAGGCCATCATTGGCAAATTCTTCGCAGCTGCTCTTGTCTGGGCCATTGGACTCACTCTGACCTTCTCGATCGTCATCACGGTCTGCTGGTTGGGTGATCCTGATCCCGGACCAATTGTCACGGGTTATGTGGCCAGCTATCTTTATGCCCTCGGCTGCCTTGCGGTGACCAGTGCTGCCAGTGCCTACACGCGCAGTCAGGTTGTCTGCTTCATCGTTTCCGTGGCCCTGTGCATCCTGCTCACACTCATCGGCTATCCTGGCATTGTGGACACGGTGGTCCATGCCGTGCCTGGCGAGATTGAGTCCGTGGTGCGTTTCATCAGCTACCTGAGTTTCATGGATCACTTCTATGAAATGTCGAAAGGCATCTTTGTGATCCGCGACGTGCTCTATTTCCTTTCCGTCATCGTTGTCGGCCTGGTGGTCACCGACATGGGCCTGCGCTCGAAACGCGCCTGATTGCGGTCCTTGAAACTTGAAACTGAGAACTTGGAACTAAAATATTTCTATGAATCTGAATAGCAAAGAAGGCACCGCTGGCGTCACGGCCCTGCTGGTTATCGCCATCGTTGTCGCCGTGAACTTTTTAGTGGGCGGTTTGGGCTTCCTGAACACCCGCATCGACCTGACGCAGGATCATCTCTACACCCTGTCCAGCGGCACCCGGAACATTCTGGACCGCCTCAGCGCCGACGAGCCTGTTACCATCCGCTTTTATGTCTCCACGGAAGACCGTGTGATGCCGCCGATGCTCAAGACTCATGCCCGCACCGTGCAGGATCTCCTGCTGGAATTCCAAAAGGCGAGCAAGGGTAAGCTGATCCTTGAAAAACTGGCTCCAAATCCAAACTCGGAAGACGAGGACAAGGCGCGGGAAGACGATCTTCAAGGCATGCAGGTCAATCAGGAAGGCGACAACATCTACCTCGGCATGGCCATCCACGCCGGTAGCAAAAAAGAAGTTCTGCCTTTCCTGAATCCAAATGAGGAGACCGCACTCGAATACAACATCTCACGCGCCATCCAGAAAGTGTCGGCCACCAAAAAAACGGTCGTGGGCGTGATGAGCGGAATGCCGATCATGGGTTCTCCGATGTATCCGTACCAGCAGCAGAAAGGGCAGGCACCCTGGATTTTTGTTCAGCGCTTGCGCATGGATTATGAAGTGCGCGACATCCCGATGAGCGCCAGCAGCATCGATTCCGATGTGAATGTCCTTATCGTCGTGCATCCCGCCGATGTTACTGAGTCCGCCGAGTACGCCATTGATCAATACCTGCTCAAAGGCGGCAAGGTCATCGGCCTCGTTGACCCGCAGAGTTGGATTGCCCAGGCCTACAGTGGTCAGCAGAATCCGATGACCGGCCAGCCCGGAAGTGTGATCAATCCCTCCTCCGATCTCGCCAACCTCTTCAAGGCCTGGGGTGTCGCCTACAACAAGAGCAGCGTCGTGGCGGATGTGAATTACCGCACCGCGATTCAGGGTCGCCAGAATCCAACCGCACTCCGCCTGCCAAAGGAAGCATTGAACAAGGCCGATCGTGTCACTGCGGATCTCCAGACCCTGCTCATGATGTCCGCAGGATCCTTTGATGTTGAAAAGAAGGATGGCATCGAAGCCACAACGTTGGTGACTTCCTCGGAAGCCAGCGAAATGATCGACACTGCTGAGGCGGAAAAACTGCGTCGTGAAAATCTCACCAGCTTCACACCAAGCGGCAAGAAACAAATCCTGGCCGTGCGTCTGAGCGGTAAGTTCAAGACCGCTTTCCCCGGTGGCAAACCCAAAGGACCCGCCGCACCCAAAGAAGGTGGCGGCGCTCAAGACGATGCCAATGCCCCAAAGCCCGGCGCACCTGCAGCAGCAGCACCTGCAGCGAAAGCGCCAGCGCCAGCGCCAGCGCCTGCGGCACCCAAAGCGCCGATTACTGCGCCAGCGCCTGCGGTTGCTCCTCCAGTGCTTACGTCTCCAACAGTGCCTGCGGCAGCCACGCCGGTTGCCCCCTCAGCGCCCCAATCAGCGGCACCAGCACCTGAAGCCAAAAAAGATGAATCGAAGCCTGTTGATGACGGCACGATCAAGGAGTCCACGAGCAACGAAGGTGTTGTCGTTCTCTTCTCAGATGCCGACATGATGTACGACGCCTTCTGCGTACAGCAGGATCCCATGACTGGCGGACTCGTTGCCACGAATTCAAACTTGCCACTCGTTTTGAATTCAGTGGAAATGCTCGCCGGCGGCGGTGATCTTCTTCAGGTGCGCAGCCGCGCCTCCACCCAGCGCCCCTTCACCAAGATGGATGAGTTGCGTGAGAATGTGGAAAAACAGTTCCGTCCGAAGCTCATCGAGCGTCAGGCTGAAATGGACAAAATCGCCCAGGAAATGGGACCCTTGCGTGTGAAGAACGGCCAGCTTGCCGATCCGGGTCAGATTAAAAAGCTCGAAGAATTGATGAAAAAGCAGACGCAGGTTCAGCGTGAGATCCGCAACACCAAGAAGGAACAAAACAAGGACATCGACTACACGGAAGCTGTCATCACCATCCTCAATGTTTTTGGCGTGCCCTTGCTCGTCATCGGCGTTGGCGTACTGCTCGCGATCCGCCGCCGTGTGAGAACAGCGGCCGTCTGATGTTAAAACCTCAATCGAAACTTCTTTCTCCATTCCATTCATGAAGAAAATCCTTCTCCTCCTGATCGTTCTCGGCGCGCTGATCGGCACGGCCGTGGTCTACCAAAAACAGCAGAGTGCCTCACTCAACACCGCCGCCAGCCGTGGTACCAAGCAGCGCGATCTGCTGCTCCCCGGTCTGGATATCACCGCTGTGCGCAAATTTGTCATCAAGGATGAAAAATCCTCGGTGACTGTTGCCATCAGTGACGACCTCAAATCCGCCACCGTTGCCGAGCGCGGCGGTTACCCCGCTTCAATCGACAAACTCAGTGCGGCCCTGGCCGATCTTCGTGAACAAAAAATCGCCAGCAAGCAGGAGATCCGCAAGGGAGCCTGGGTGAAACGCAAGCTCAAGGCGCCGGGAGATGGCAAGGAAGGCATTGGCACCCAGCTCGAATTGCTTGGATCATCTGACAAACCTCTCGCGGCAATGGTGCTGGGAGAGAATGTCGAAATCGCCGGAGGCAAGACCAGCACGCCGATGATGGGTGGCAACCAGCGACTGGTTCGCGTCCCGGATGATGGAGAGACCGTTTGGGTTGTAAGCAACACCTTCTTTGATCTGGAACCGAAACCTGAAAACTGGGTCGACAAAGCCTTCATTGATGTCCAGAAAATCAAGGATATCACCGTCACCGCACCCAAAGCGGAGGACTCATGGAAGGTTAGTCGCGCCGACGTAAACGCCGCGGAATTCACCCTCGCGGATGCCAAGGGTGGCGAGTCGCTTGATGCAACCAAGCTCCCGGCCGGCAGCATTCTTTCCAGCCCATCCTTCAATGATGTGAACAACAAAGACAAGGCCACCGAGTTGCTCAAGGGCGCCAGCAAGGTCAAGATCAACACCTTCGACGGTTTTGCTTATGATGTGCAGGTGGCCAAAGTGTCCAAGGACGGCAGTGACAAATATTTTGTTGGCGTCACCGTGAGTGCAAACATCCCAAAGGTCCGTGCGCCGGTAAAGGACGAGAAGGAAGAGAATAAGAAGAAAAAGGACGAGGAATTTGCCACGGCTAAAAAAGCCAAGGAAGACAAGCTCGCCAAGGAACAGAAGTTTGCCGGCTGGGTGTATGAAGTCTCCGAGTACACCGTCAACAACCTGCTCAAGAAACGCAGCGAAATCGTGAAAGCCAGCGCGCCAGCAAGTGCAGCACCATCAGCTGCTCCTGCGACTCCGGGTGTTTCGACAGCTCCTGCTCCCGTTCCATCCTTCACCAAGCCGGAGATCAAACCACAGGCTCCCATCAGTGTCACCACACCTCCCGTGGCTGTCCCACCGCTGCCCAAAACGGAAGTGAAACCTGCTCCAGCCCCTGATGCCAATCCAGCGGTGCCGGAGAAGAAGTAACTCTCTTATCAGACTGACACTGTTGATTAGCAGAACCCCGCGCATTGCGGGGTGAAGCCATCTCCTCAGTGATGAAGTTCAGGGATGGCTTTGGCTGCTGCGATTATTCCCAAACGGGAAACAACCAAGTGGTGCGAGACGAAATCCATAAGCGAAATAGAAGGCTGCGTGCCTTCTGTTGAGGCTTGGTAGTCATAGCTTTACACCTAGAATCCTGGTTCAAGTTTCAGGTTCAAAGTTTCACGACGTGAAAACCAACGATTGGTGAACACTGCATACCTCACCTTTTGAGTGTGCTGGCAGTATCTCGTTACGCCTTGATTCAGAGAACTTGAAACCTGAAACTTGAAACCTGGATTTAAGTTCCATGCTTCGAACCGGCTGGATCCAAAAGTAACAGAGCAACTCCCGGCGGCGGCGGTTGCGGGTTTGAATCACTGGGGTCCTGTCAGGTACTCGCTCACCCGGTTACCGCGAAAAGTCACGCTGACCGCCTTGTAGGGCACATACATGACGGAGGGGCTGTAACCGTATCCATAGGGACTGTAGCCGCAGCCGCGTCCGCCGTAACCTCCCCATCCCATGCCCATGCCCATGCCGCCCCATCCCAACCCGCCGTAGCCCATGTTGTAGTCGTTGATGTACACTGGCCGGCTGCCGAAGTAGGTCCATTTTTCGATGTCGGCACCTCTTTGCCGGCCACTGGCGACCTGATCAGGATGCCCAAGAGCCAGGAAAACGCCTTCCTTGGCCATGCCTTCACGGATGCGGCCCTGCTGCACGAGCCGTTGATCACTGCTGGAGAGGGAATGGTAGATCTTCGGATTGCTGCTGATGCGCCTCTCCAACTGGTTCACACAACTGCTGATGAAGAGCGTGGTGATGGCGCAGAGCAGGAGAGTGAGGCGGCTGGTTTTCATGGCGGATTGTTTTTTGAATGGCTGCACTGACCCGCAGTGGAGTCGGTTTGTTCAAGGCGGCTGTGCTACAATCGCTGGGCAAAGTGGACCTTGCGCCCGATCTCGACGAAACCACAGGAGGGATAGAGATTCTGGCCGATGACGTTGGAGGCCATGGTCTCGATCTTGGCCACCTTCAATCCGCTCTCCCGAAAGTAGTCCAGGGCATGATGGATGAGCCGTCTGCCGAGCCCGAGCCCGCGCGCCTGCTCGACCACGGCAAGGTTCGGGATGAGGCCCGTGGAGTTCAGCTGATCGACCCGCGTGGTGATGTAGCCGAGGATCACACCATCACGCTCCGCCACGAAGCAGCCAGCGGGATTGGCGGTGCAGTCTTCGTCGATGTTGTCCGCCTTGCGCTCCTGCCACGTGCGGCCGTTCCAGATGCCGAGCCGATCCTCCAGCATCTGATCCAGGGCGACACTGCCGAAGGAGTCCACGGTAATCTTTCGCAGGTTGTGCAGATCATCGTGACGATAATGGCGGATGGTGACAGGAGATTCGGTCGTCATGGCGGGAGCGATCATAACGAAGCTCAGCCTGTGTTTCATCCTTTCTTGTCGTGAGGCACTGGAAAGTTCGGGTGTCGGCACCGCTGATCGGCTGAAAACATGCAGGATGGGTGAATCCACGCTCGACAGGCACAAGGGTGGCGGATTTACTCGCGGCCCCGACTCACCCCTATGCGCCAGTACGATCTTATCGAATACCTCTCCATAGCCATGCAGGCCGGGGCCTCTGATCTGCATCTGTCGCCGGGCGCTCCACCCATGATGCGTCTGCATGGACGCATGACTCCTGTGACGGAAGAAGTCTTTGACGCGCTGGACGTGCGCGAACTTGTCCTCGGCGGGCTCAAGGATACTCAGCGTGCAAAGCTGGAAGAGGACTGGGAGCTGGATTTTGCCATGGAGGTGGAAAACCTCGGCCGTTTCCGTGGCAATGCCTGCTTTGCCATGGGGCGCATCGAGGGAAATTTTCGCTACATCCCGGACACCATCCCTGAACTGACACAGCTCGGCCATGGTCCGACCGTGGAGCGCCTCTGCCAGATGAATGACGGACTCATCCTGATCACCGGTGTGAGCAACAGCGGCAAGACAACCACCCTGTGCAGCATGACCCAGACCATCGCGCGGGAGCGCTCCTGCAACATCGTCACCATTGAAGATCCCATCGAATTTGTTTTCCATCATGGTCATGGTCTGATCCGCCAGAGGCAGGTGGGTTTTGACACACACGATTTCTCCCGTGCCATGAAAAGCGCGCTGCGCCAGGATGTGAATGTGATCACCGTGAGCGAGCTGCGTGACCTGGAATCCATACGCACGGCACTGACCGCGGCTGAGACAGGTCATCTGGTCATCAGCACCCTGCATACCATGGACGTGCCGGGTACCATCACGCGAATCCTCGACAGCTATCCGAAAGAGCAGCAGGACTACGTGGCGGCCCAGCTCAGTCACTGCCTGCGCGGCATCATCAGCCAGCACCTGATCCGCCGGCCCGATGGTGAAGGGCGCGTCATGGCCAGTGAGGTGATGACCATGAACAATGCCATCGCCGGCTGCATCCGCGATGGACGTCTGCAGCAACTCCCCAGCCTGATCCAGATCGGCGGGCGCGACGGCATGCACACGATCGATGACAGTCTGCTGCACCTGCTGAGCTACGACTTCATCACCCTCGATGATGCCAAAGCCCACTGCCGTGACTTCAGTTTCATTCAAATGGGTTATGAAAAGCATCTGCAAGAGCTTAATGGAGGCAAGAGGCGCTAACAATGAATGCTGAAACCCATGACTGCATCCACCTGCGTGGACTGGAACTGCCAACGCGGATCGGTGTGCCCGATGAAGAGCGCGCCGCCTGGCAAACGCTCAGTGCCGATGTGACTCTGCGTCTCCCCGGCAGGTTTGAGGCGATGCATGATGAGCTAACCAAAACCGTGGATTACGCCGCCGTGGCATTGCGCCTGCGCGCCCTGGCGGCGGAAAGGCCGCGCTCACTCATTGAAACTCTGATCGCCGAAATGGCCGCCTGTCTGCTCGCTGAGTTTGGCCTCAAATCCGTGACCATCGAGTTGCGCAAGCGCATCCTCCCGGGCACCGATCATGTCGCCGTGAGTTTGACCCGCTGTGCTGAGGCCTGAAGCTGGATGCGTAACCTCAGAAACTTCAGGCAACACCCGTAGAAAGTGGTGCCGTTCAGGCTTTTGGGATGGCACTCAAGAAGCGGGCGTGTTAGCTCCAGATCGCATGTTCAGAAAGCAACCCCCATTCCAAACCCGCCTCTGTCTGCTCTTGTTTCTAGGCATGGCTGTGTGGTGCCGGCTTCCGGCACAACAGCGTTCGGCTTCAGAGGCTGTTGAACAGGCGCACTCCGAACTCTGGAACAGGTTCGTCGACAAGTATGGCGTGATTCACGACTATGTCGGCGACCTGCCGACGCCGGAAGATTGTGCTTTGGGAAAGCCGAACGCCATTGGCTGGTGGAGTCCGATTGAGAATGGGCCAATGTTTACGGGTTTGTATCTTCCTGCCGTTTGCGAGCGTGCCCGCCGCAGCGGCAGTCCTTCCTACAAGTTGCAGGCGCGGCGACTGGCGCAGGGCCTTTTGAAATGTGCCTCGGTCTCTGATGTGCCCGGTTTCATCGCCCGCGGCATCGGCAGTGACGGCACCTGCCATTACCCCCTCAGTTCAGACGATCAGATGCATCCCTGGTTTTATGGTCTTCACGCCTATTTCAAAAGCGCCATCCCCAAGCCCGATGAGCGCCGGGAGATTGCGGCAAAGGTCAAAGAAGTCTCTGAAACAATGGAATCAACCCGCTGGCAACCGCCTTGCGATGGAGCTTTCAAAGGCCAGTTTCGAGGCGGCTTTCAGGGCCACCTGTTCCGCGATGCGGTCCGCTATCTCTTCATGCTTCGTGCCACCCATGAAGTGACGGGTGAGCGCATCTGGCTGGAAAGGTATCAGAAGGCCCTCATCGAGCGTCCGGCCAAGTCTGACAAAACGCGCCTGGATATCTGCGCAGAAGGTTATCCCTTGGACCGGGAAGCCATCAAGAACATCGATAACTCCCAACTTTGGATCTATGTCGGTTCGCAGGCATCTCTGGCGCAACTTTTGGTTATGGAAAATGATGAGTCCATCCGGGCAAAGTATCGCGCGGGTCTTGCCGTCAATGCAGGGAACGCCTGCCCGGCCATCGAGGCCTTTGCGAAATTTGACAACCATGACAAGAAGGTCTTCGGCAACGCCAATTGGCGGGCTGTGTACAGCGCCTGGTTCCCGCAAAAGACGCAGGACGATGCCAGGAAACAGTCTGAAACGGGTGATCGTGTTCTGCGTGGCCATCGCAAACACTATGAAGCAATGCTGATGCGGAATCCGCTCGCGGGTGCGGCGATCGTTGCTCTGGCCGGAGACGGCGCAGGCCGCGAAGTCATTGAGCGTGCCATCCGTCATTACGATTACTCGAAGTTGAACATGGCCGAGTTCTTCTTTGCCGAATGTGCCTTTTACGCACTGCCACCCGGCAAATAAAATTCCTGGCCACTCCTGATGGCACTGATTTCATCATCGTTTGGGCGGATGTTTCGCAGGCGTCTTTTCAGCCTGATCATACGGTGGTTTCACTTGCCGGAAGCCGCCGACGAAACGATGACTCGCCGCCACCATGACCACCAGCCCCGCCTATTACCTGCACGATTTGAGCCCGCACATTCTGCGTCTCACTGAAAGCATCGCGCTGCATTGGTATGGGCTGGCTTATGTGCTTGGGTTTTACCTCGCTTACCGCGTGATGCTCCTTCTGGCCAGGCGCGGCCTTTCCGAGATCAAACCGGAGCAGGTGGCGGATTTCATCACCTTGGTGGCACTGTTCGGTGTCGTGCTCGGAGGGCGCGTCGGATACATCCTGCTTTATGACTGGGACAGCTTCGTGGAGCGCCCGTGGATGATCTTCATGATTCATCAGGGCGGCATGGCCAGTCATGGCGGCATCGCGGGAGTGGCGCTGTTTTGCCTCTGGTATTCATGGCGGCACAAAATCTCCTGGTCTGGCATCGGCGACACCCTCGTCTGCGGCGCGCCACTGGGAATTTTTTGCGGGCGCATCGCCAATTTCATCAATGGTGAATTGTTTGGCCGCGTGACGACCGTGCCATGGGCGGTGAAATTCCCGACAGAACTCCTGCACGAGGATTTTGTGAAGCAGGGCGGGGTGCCTGTGTCATTGCCGCCGGAACTTCAGCACAGCCCGGACATCATTGCCTTCTTTGAAAAATCTGGCGGTGGCAACGCGGCTCTGGAGGCCATGCTGCATCCTCGTCATCCTTCACAGCTTTATGAGGCCTTGGGTGAGGGACTCTTTTTGACAGCCATTTTATTATTCATTCGCCTGCGCTGGCCACGCCTGCCTCACGGCATCATCAGCGGACTCTTCTTCATTTTTTATGCAATTGCCCGCATCAGTCTGGAGTTTGTCCGTCAGCCTGATTCCGGCGCTGTGGGCATCATGGGACTGACGCGGGGGCAGTTCTTCTCCCTGTTCATGGTGGTGGTGGGCCTGGCCTTCATTCTTAATGGCTGCCTGCGCGGTTCACCGCCAGATAAAACGAAAGTGGCAAAGGCTTGAACATCTTGGTTGCAAAGAGTTCTGGCCGCATCAAAATGCGCCCCCCAGCCGGGCAGTGACAACACCGCCCTGCGAAAAGGTCGGGTCGTAGTTCAGCCTGGTAGAACGCTTGCATGGGGTGCAAGAGGTCGTGAGTTCGACTCTCGCCGGCCCGACCACTTGATTCTGGATAACGGGAATGGCTGACAGCCGATTTTCATCCCCCATTGGGTTCGCAAGGTTATCCCGGACTGAACTGAAAATATCATCCGCTGGCTCAAGAAATGGTGCCGGTCGGCCTTTTACTGTGTGCCGATTTCTGTTCATGACCCGATTGCCTGCATTGACCGCCATTTACTTCTGCTTTGTTTTCAAAGCGGTTGCAGGTGATGCGACACCTCAGCAGGTGGA
>CAJCCF010000379.1 GCA_903960845.1 uncultured Verrucomicrobiota bacterium
CCATCCACTTTCAAACGATGCGGAGTGCCGGGTTCGAAATCCTCGACCACGCCGTATTGAAAACGGGAGCCAAATTTCTCCGCCTGCTGCTTCATGCGCATGATGAGGTCTGGTCCATCCACGCCTTCCGGAAAGCCGGGAAAATTTTCTACGGCTGTTGTGGTGGTGAGTTGACCTCCCGGAAGCTTCCCCTCAAGAACAAGCGGCGAGAGGTTGGCGCGGGCCGTGTAAATGGCGGCAGTGAGACCGGCACATCCCGTGCCGACAATAATGACATTTTCCATAAGCAGGCGGAGTAAACACGAAGGAGGGGGACTTGCGAAATCAATATTTTCGGCTAAGCCCGCCCCCACCTTCCCGGATAGGCTCCGGTGTCATAGACTTTTGAGGCAACGGGGCCGTCTTAGCCTCTCTTGCGGGTGAGCATGATTTGGTTACCTTCGGGGTCGGCGCACATGGCGAGGTGGGGCGGTTCGCCATTCTCGGGTTGAGGGTCATTGCGCAGGGTGCCGCCTGCAGCGACGATCTCGGCGGCTCCGGCGATCACGTCGGGAACCTGAAAGCTCAGGCCTGTCCAAGTGGTCTCGTCCTCGCCTCCGCTGTGGATGCCGATAATGCTGCCGCAGATGTCGATCTCGGCGATGTGCTCGGTTTGGCGGATGACACGTCCCCCCAATGTTTCGCGGTAAAAGGCAATGGCGCGGGGGGTATCTTTTGCCCAGATGATGTATTTGATGCGTTCGATGATCATGATTTGGTATCCCAATTATAGTCGATGGTGTGAAGGCGCTTTTGTTTTGCGCCAAGGCGGGGAACGCAGGCGATGAGCGCCTTCGTGTAAGCGTGGCTAGGGTTGGCCAAAATCGTTTCGGTGTCGCCAGCCTCCACGATCTCACCACGAAACATCACTGCCACACGGTCGCAGAGGCCTCGGATGATGCCGAAGTTATGCGTGATAAGGATGAGTGACATGGCAAACTCGTTACGGAGGCGACGTAGCTCGGCGAGGATTTGCGCTTGGATGGTGACGTCGAGGGCGGTGGTGGGCTCGTCGGCAACGAGGAGTTTGGGACGGCAACTCAGGGCCATGGCGATCATGGCGCGTTGCTGCATTCCACCGCTGAGTTGGTGTGGGTAATCATGCATGCGCTTCTCGGGATCGACAATGCCGACGATGCCGAGCCACTTCGCGACTTCGGCGCTCACGTCTTTGACATCGGGACGATGGAGACGGATGCCTTCGGCAATCTGGCTGTGGATGGTGTAAACGGGGTTCAGCGAGGTCGCCGGCTCCTGAAAAACATACGCGATGCCACCCCCACGGATGGCGCGGATCTTTTTCTCGCTCATGGTCAAAACGTCCTCGCCCTCGAAAAGGATTCGGCCATTGGGGAACTCTGCTGGGGGCGTGGGAAGAAGGCGGGCGAGAGATAGGGCGGTGACGCTCTTTCCGCTGCCACTCTCACCGACGATAGCCAGAGAGTCGCCGTGCGCCATCGAAAACGAGGTTTTTTTCACGGCATCGAATGCGCCGTTTTCTGTACGGAAGCGGATGGTGAGATTTTCGACTTCGAGGAGTGGAGATTTCA
>CAJCCF010000380.1 GCA_903960845.1 uncultured Verrucomicrobiota bacterium
CGCCATCCAGCAGGGTGCCAACGGTGTGGACATGGGCCGCAACATCTTCCAGAGCGATGCGCCGATCAGCATGATGCAGGCCGTGCGCGGCGTGGTGCATGAAGGTCTCTCACCCGAGCAGGGCTTCCAGATGTACAATGATCTCAAGGCCAAGGGCACGAAGTAAACCCGCTGTCATGGAGTGATGGAGTTTTGGAGTCATGTCCAACCCATCACTCCAGTTCTCCACCACTCCAATTCTGAAGGCCGCCGAGGTTCACCGCCCGGCGGCCTTTTCCGTACGCTTTTCCAATTCAAACCAATCCTTGTCCGAAGAGGCCGAAACCTGATAGCGTTGGTTTCCGCCAACCATGAAAACTCTCTTCGCGTTCCTCTGTGCCCTCTCGGTGGTCAATCTCTTTGCCGGGACCCAGATCACCTGGAAGCGCCAGCAACTTCACGGCGACTTCTATTCCGAGGGTGCCGCCATCGGTGACATCAATGGCGATGGCAGGCCGGACGTCGTCGCCGGGCCGTTCTGGTGGGAAGGGCCGGCGTTTGAAAAGAAACACGCCTACTACGAGCCGAAGATATTCAGCATCAATGGTTATTCCGACAACTTCTTCGCCTACGTTCAGGATTTCAACGCCGACCGGAAGAACGACATCCTCATCCTCGGGTTTCCCGGCAAGGAGGCGCGGCTCTATCTGAACCCGGGCACGCATGACGACAAGCCCTGGCCCATGCACATCGTCGCTGATGTCGTCGATAACGAATCGCCCGTGTTCACTGACATCACGGGGGATGGCAAGCCGGAGATCGTGTGCAGCACCGGCGGCAGGTTTGGCTGGTTCGCCCCGAACTGGGAGAAGCCCACGGAGAAGTGGCCCTTCGTCGCTGTCAGCGAAGATTTGAAGGTTGCCAAGTTCACCCACGGACTCGGTGTCGGTGATGTGAATGGAGACGGGAAGATGGATCTGCTCGAAGCGCGGCGGTGGTGGGAGCAACCGGCAAATCCAGATCCCCGGGCGCAAGTCCCAATGCCCATGTGGACTCAGCACAATTTTGCCGCCGGTGTCGGCGGTGGCGCGCAGATGTTCGCGTATGATTTTGATGGCAATGGCACCAACGATGTCTTTACCGCGCTCGCCGCGCACCGGTATGGCGTGGCGGTGTATTTGCAGACCAAGCATGAAGGGGGCGCGGGCACTCCTGCCCGCATCGAAAAGAATGGCGGCGAAGCCGCGAAGAATGAAGCGGACAAGAGTGTCCGCGCTCCTAACTGGAAGCGCGTCATGCTCGCCAGTGAGCAGCCGCAGGACAACGACTACGGCATCGTCTTTTCCCAGCCTCACGCCGCTTACCTGGCGGACATCGACGGCGATGGCGTGCAGGACATCGTCACCGGCAAGCGCTACTGGGCGCACAACGGCCACGATCCTGACGAGCGCGGTCACCGCGTCATCTACTGGTATCAAACCAAGCGCGATGGAAAGGGCGGCGTCGATTTCATCCCGCACCTGGTCGATGGCGAATCCGGTGTCGGTGTCGATGTGCAGGTCGGTGATGTGAATGGTGACAAGCTGCCCGACATCGTCGTTGGCAACAAAGCCGGCGTTTTCATCCTCACCCAGGAGCGCAAAGACACCTCCGCCGATCTCACGCCGAAGAAGCTCTACGGCCCGGCTTTGAAATCGATGAAGGACTACGCCAAGGGCCAGTCCGCGCAGGAGGCGCTGAAGTCCATGCAACTTCCCGGCGGTTTCAAAGCCGAGCTGATCGCTGCGGAGCCGGATCTCGTGCAGCCCATGGCCTTCACCTTTGACGAGCGCGGGCGCATCTGGGTTGTGGAAGGCAACAGCTACCCGAAACCGCGTGAAATCGGTGCTGGTCAGGACCGCATCAAGATTCTCGAAGACAAGGACGGCGACGGCACTTTCGAGACAAAGAAGATCTTTTGTGAGGGCCTGAATCTTGTCAGTGGTATCGAGCTGGGCTTTGGCGGCGTGTGGGTGGGGGCGGCGCCATATTTGATGTTCATTCCCAGAGATGGGGACACCACCGTGCCATTGAATAGGTCGGATAAGTCGAATGAGACCTATAAGACCTATTCGAAAGTCCCAGGCCTCAACTTCACCGCCTACGCCCTGCTTGATGGCTGGGGCTCCCAGGACACCCATGAAACACTCAACAGCTTCATCTGGGGGCCTGATGGCTGGCTGTATGGCTGCCATGGCGTTTTTACACACTCAAAGGTAGGCAAGCCGGGCACGCCGGACGGGCAGCGCATTCCCATCAATGCGGGCATCTGGCGCTACCATCCCGTGCGGCATCAGTTTGAAATCTTTGCCGAGGGCACGAGCAATCCCTGGGGACTCGATTACGACCAGCATGGCGAGTTCTTCGTCACCGCCTGCGTCATCCCGCATCTTTATCACATCGTCCCGGGCGGGCGTTATCAGCGGCAGGCCGGGCAGCATTTCAATCCCAACACCTACGAGGACATCAAGACCATCGCCGACCACGCGCACTACGCGGGCAGTGCGCGGCCTGATGTCACCTTCGATAAAAACACCGGTGCCGGTGTCATGAACGATGACACCAACGCCCTCGGCGGCGGTCACGCGCACTGCGGACTCGCCATTTATCAGAGCAGCCTGTTCCCGCCGACGTACCGCAATCAACTCATCTTCGGCAACCTGCACGGGCATCGCCTGGTCGCCAACTACACCGACCTGCACGCCAGCACCTACGTCGGCAGGCACGGGGCGGATTTCCTGCGGTCTAACGACATGCATTTCATCCCCGTCACCCAAAAAGTCGGCCCCGATGGCGCCCTGTATGTCAGCGACTGGAGCGACCAGCAGATTTGTCATCGCGGCAGCAACGCTGTCGAAAACTGGGACCGCAGCAACGGACGCATTTACCGAATCAGTTATGATGGCTGGAAGCCGTGGAAGGGTGATCTCGCGAAGGAAAGTGATGGAGCGCTTGCGAAACTCGCGGTGCAGACGGAGAACGAGTGGGAGTCACGCATGGCGAGGCGGGTGTTGATGGAAAAAGCTTTTTACACTAAAGAACTTCAGGCAGACCATGTTATTCGATCGGTCGGCAGCTCAAGTCTCAGAGCATTGTGGCTGGCTCATACCGTCGGCGTAAGTTCCTACTATCTCGACACGAGCGATAAACCAATAGACAAAGACATACGGGAGCTGGCGGCCTTGAAATCAATGGAGGCAGGAATTCGAGGAAGCGCTACGCGACTACTGACAACACTACCGCTGCAGAGCACTGAAGACTCAAGCATTCACACTGACTCTTGGAAAGCTCGTGTGTCAGCGTTTGCTGAACTGGCTAAATCCGAACAATCCCCCATCGTCCGCCGCGAACTCGCCTCCGCGCTTCAGCGCATCCCACAGGATCAACGCAAAGACCTCGCCACCGCGCTCCTCAAGCATGGCGAGGACAAGGACGACCCGATGATTCCGCTGCTCATCTGGTATGGCATCGAACCGGTGGTGGCGGCGGACCCGGCGGTGGGGATGCAGCTCGCGAAGGTGTCGAAGATACCGAAGGTCACCGGGTTCATTTATCGCCGGTTGTCGTCGGATGACGCGGGACGCACGAGCTTGCTCAAACTGGCCGCAGAGACGCCGGATGCCGTGTTGAAGTTCGATTTGCTCAATGCGGTAGTCCTGGCGGCGCGCAACGGTCACCCGATCACGAAACCCGATGGCTGGGACGCGCTGCGCCAGAAAGTAGCTTCGGCTTTAGCCGAACCCAACCCTGATGCGGCTAAAGCCGCAGCCACTTTACTCGAACTCGAAGCCTCCATGGGCATCGAAACGGCTTTGGCGACCTATCGCGACCGCCTTGGCTCTGCGAGCACGCCGGCCACTGAACGTGAAAACGCGCTCAACGTGCTCCTGCAGGCCAAAGACACCCAAACAGCCCCAACGCTGCTCCAAATCGTCAGCGGCCAGGCTCCCGCCTCGCTGCGTCGAAAGGCGATTCAATCACTCGCCTCGCTCAAAGATGCTGAAACGCCGAAGATCCTCAGCGCGGCGCTTCCCAAACTCTCCGTGAACGAACTGCCAGATGCCGTGAACACGCTCGCCTCGACCAAGGAAGGTGCGAAGGCGCTGCTGAAAGCGGTCGAGATGAAAGCGGTGCCGGGCACCGCGCTTTCGCCGTTTCTGATCCGTCAGCTCACGGCTTTTGATGATGCGGAAATCAAAGCTTTGATCAAATCCGCCTGGGGTGATGTGAATGCGCCGAAGGCCGACCTCGGCGAGCGCACGAAAAAATACCGCGCCCTGCTCACGCCTGCCGCTTTGGCCAAAGGAGATGCGAAGAAGGGCAAGATCACCTTCATGGCCACCTGTGGTGCATGCCACAAGCTCTTTGGCGAAGGCCAGAGCGTGGGTCCCGACATCACGGGCAGCAATCGCGCCGACCTCAACTACCTGCTGGAAAACGTGCTCGATCCAAACGCGGTGATCGGCAAGGACTACCAGCTCAATGTTTTCTCCATGAAGGATGGCCGGGTGATGAGCGGTGTCATCAAAGGTGAAGCCACAGCGGCGGTGAAAATCGCCATGATGGGCGGCGTGGAGTTCACCCTGCCGGTGGCGGACATCGCCAAGCGTGAGGTGTCAAAGCTCAGCACGATGCCCGAGGGATTGTTTGATGCCTTGCCGCCGGAGATGGTGGTGGATCTGGTGAAGTATCTGCAAAGCGCTTCACAGGCAGGACGCTCTGGCCCGGCGGGCCCTGCCATTCCGGGTGCTCTCGAAGGCGAGACGCTCAAGGTGCTCGAAACCACCGGCGGTAAAACTCGTGCGCAAGGCATGGGTGGCTTTGGCAACCAATGGAGTGGTGGCTCACAGCTCTGGTGGACAGGTGCCAAGCCTGGCCAGAAACTCACCCTGGCACTTCCGATCAAGGAAGCGGGCAAATACACGCTGCACGCCGTGCTCACGATGGCTCGTGATTATGGCATCTTCAGCATCACCCTTGATGGCAGGCCCGTCGCCTCAACCTTTGATGGTTACAACGCCGACAGGGTCATCCACACCGATGAACAGGACTGGGGCACTCACCAGCTCAGCGCAGGTGATCACCAGCTCACCTTCACGATCACCGGCATGAACGCTGCCGCGGTGCCGGGTTACATGCTGGGCCTGGACTATGTGAGGCTGGAGAAGAAATAACCGGCGGCATTCAGCGCAGCTTGACGGCCACGAGATGCTCCGTGTCGCGGGCATAAAGAATGCCGTCGGCGTAGGCCGCGTGGGAGCGATGGCCGGCGCGCAGGATCTGGATGGCCGCGAGCTGCTGGAACTTCTCTGGCGATGCCCGGACGATCCACAATTCACCGCGCTCGGTGACGACGAGAAGTTCGTCACCCACCGCGATGAGGGTGCCGCCGGGGACGCCATCGGGATCTTCCCAGGCAACTTTGCCCGTGGCGATCTCGATGCAGCGCAGGTTCATGCCGCGCTCCTGCCGGCCGTGGAATCCGTAGAGATGGTCGCCGACGCGCACCGGCGTGGCGTAATGGCAGTCGAGGCTGTCCTCCTTTTTCCAGACGGTCTCGATTTTGCCATCGGCAACATGGAGCAGATGCGCGCCGACACCGTAACCGGCGGATATCAGATAACGCCCACCGCCGCAATCCACGGGAGTGGCCGCATTCACCGAGGCATCCATGCTGGAGCGCAGAGGCTGGGAGGCGAGAACTTCACCGGCTGGATTGAGAAACCAAAGTTGGTTACGCATCCAGGCCAGCAGGCCGTCCTTGATCAGGATGGGTGAGGCGCATCCGGCCTGATCATCGGCCGCATTCCAGACGAGTTTGCCATCCGCCGCGCCGAGAGCGATGACACCTGCGGGTTTGCCGCCCGAGATCCCGCCGGGGGCAAAGATGACCTTGTCACCCATGACCAGTGGCGAGGGCGCGCGGCCGAAGAAGCCCTGCTCAGAGCCAAGTGCGGCGGCGGTGTCGTAGTGCCAGACCTCCTTGCCGGTCTTCAGGTCCATGGCCGTGGCGCGGCCCTCGGGGCCATAAGTGAAGACCCGGCCGTCGGCGACGGCGGGAACGGCGCGCGGGCCGTTGTCAAAGCCGAAGCTGTCGACGTAATCGGTGGTGTAGACCGTGCGCCAGGCCGGCAGGCCGGTTTTGGCATCGAGCGACTCGGTGGTCATGTCGCTGCTTTCGCGGTGGATGATGATGACCTGACCGCCGACCACAACCGGGCCGGCGAAACCGGAGCCAACGGATTTTTTCCACAGGGGTGGAAGGTCGCCGGGAAAGCTGTCCGGCAGCGCAGGCTCCGACTTGTCTGCCACGCCATTGCGCTGCGGGCCGAGGAACTGCGGCCAGTCGGCCGCGGTGGCGGATGCACTGATGAGAAGGAGAAGGGCAAGGGGGCGCATGACCCACGCTACCCAACGCGGAAGACTGTGCAATGCATGAGCTTGACCCGGCATCGCAAGATCGACTTGGGTTCTGCGGTCTGACGGTTTAGATTGCGCCCAGTTATCCCACCTCATGCCTGACGAACGCCACCACCGACTCCGCCTTTGGCTTCGATGGACGACTTTTGCACTGATGCTGGGGGGTATTCTTTCTCTGCAGGTGGGAAGTGCCATCCGCGCCCTGAATTCAGCCTCCGGGAAGCCGCTGAATGCGCTGGAGGAACGGCATCTGAAGCTCACCGAGCAGACGGTGCTGGATCTGAATCCCAAGTTCACCCAGAGTTTTTCGGAGCCGTTGAAGCGAATGGCACCTCACCGCACGGATGGCATCGCCCAACCACTGTGGCCCTGGGTGGCGGCGTGCATGCACGAGACGGCGGACGTGCCGGGTTCGCTGCGCCGGGCGGGGGTGTTTCGTCTTGGCATGGTGCTTGGCTTCCTGATCCTGCTCGGCAT
The DNA here is from genome assembly GCA_903960845.1 of uncultured Verrucomicrobiota bacterium. Lineage (GTDB taxonomy): Bacteria > Verrucomicrobiota > Verrucomicrobiia > Verrucomicrobiales > Verrucomicrobiaceae > Prosthecobacter. Next base: position 6,916 of record CAJCCF010000380.1, read on the forward strand.
TACCTGTGCACGGAGTTTCACCCTGCCGGCGGCCCTGCTGGTGCCGATGATTATCGGAGTTCACAGCTTCCTGCCGGCGGTGGCGAGTTACACAGGGGCATCGCTGTTTCACCTCTTCTTCCTGCTCGGCTGGATCGTCTGCGTGTATGGGCTGCAGCGGAACTCGCTCTGGGTGTATGGCATGGTCGGCGTCTTCAGCGCCCTGGCCTATCAGGCGGAAGACCGCGCCCTGCCGCTGGTGCTGGTGTTTGTCTTTGTCAGCACGCTGCGTGCCGTCTGGGGCTGGCTGCACATGCACTGGGCCAGGAGAGAAAGCACAAGTCTCTGGGTTTGGCGGAATCATTTGTTTGGCATGATCGTGCTGGTCTCGATGTTCGGCTTCATCGCGGGACCGAGGCTGGTGGAGGCGCAAGGGAAGTTTGGCCAAGCCTTCTTCAGTTATGTGGATGAGGTGCGCTGGCTGGACGATGCCCCGTCTGCACAGGCCTGGATCGCCAAACATCCGGATGCGCAGAGCCTGAAGGCGGCGCCGGTCGAGGAGCGCTTGAATGTGCAGATCTATCTCGACAGCCACACGCGGCCGGAGATTCAGGAGCGGCTGGTGAGCGGGCTGAAATCCCTATGGCAGCGCTATGCTGAAAACGGCGGATGGCAGCTTGTGGCCTTGACCGGCATCCTGATCGCCCTGGCCTCAGCCGTGCGTTGGGGCACGGCCCGGGCAAGCCACGCCGGACAGCGCCTGCATCCTGAGGCTGTCACGACGGTGATGTTCATTCTCGGAGCCAGCCTGACCGTCATTGGAATCGCCGCCTGGGATGCCGCCGTCTGGGATACTGATCAGGTGCGCGCCCTGCTCGCACCCCTGGCGCTGAGCATCATCTGGGCCTGTGAAAGCGTGCTGCGCCGGGCCAGACGCCGGGCGGCTTCCAGGATCATCACCGTGGGTTACCGGCTGGCACTGTGGGCCGTGATCGGCACGAATCTTTTCCTGTACTGGCAGGGGAGGTGAAGGTCTTGACTCTCAGTCGTGACGCGGTAGAAACGTCCGGTTCAATCATGGCAGCACGCACGCCCACCTTCATTCTCTGCTTCGATTTCGATGGCACGCTGGTGCACCCGGACAGCGACCCTGTGTTCCATCCCATGCTCGGGCAGATGATCCAGCAATTGCGCGGTCAGGGCGCCGCCTGGGTGATCAATACCGGCCGCAGTCTGGATCAGACACTGCAGGGGCTGGCCCAGCATGGCATCTACATGGAGCCCGATTTCATCATCGCCCAGGAGTGCAACATTTATAAGCCTGGCGTTTTCAGCAAATGGGCCGATTACGGCAGCTGGAATCGCCAGGCCCGAAAGGCGCATGACCGCTTTGTCAAAGACCATCAGGCATCGCTCAATGCCATCCGCGAAATGGTGAAGACGCAGACCAATGCCAGCTTCCTGGAAGGAGATGCCGGTGAACTCGGCATCGTGGGCACAAGTGAGGAGGAGATGGACTCGATCGTGACCTTCATCGATACCCATGCCTCCCAGTTCCCCGACATTGGCTACCAGCGTAACAGCATCTACCTGCGTTTTTCCCACAGTGGTTACAGCAAAGGCACCGCGCTCAGTGAGTTGGCGCGACTGCTCGGACTGAATGCCGCGCGCTGCTTTGCCGCCGGTGATAATCACAATGACCTGTCCATGCTCGACCCGCGTCACGCCCGCATGATCGCCACGCCGGAAAATGGCCTGCCACCGGTCAAAGCTCATGTGCTTAAACACGGCGGTTTTGTCGCCACCAGGCCGGCCAGTGAGGGCATGATGGAGGCGCTGGGACATTACTTTGGAGCCGGCACCAGAGGCTGATTTTTATCTGCGGAGAAGTGATTCGCCTCGTCTCAATCGCGGCCTGATTCGCGAGACAAAGGCTGGCAAGCGAGATCCTTTCTTGCGCCCAGTCTCAACTGGGCTAGCCTAGTCTCAACATGGATCCACGAGTCAAAGAGCGGCTGGAAGCACATCTTGCCAGCGCAGGCCTGCGCCGCACCAAGCAGCGCGATGTCATTGTCGAGGCAGCCTTTGCCACGGACGATCATTTCAACGCCGACGAACTGCTGGAAAAGACCCGCAAGCTTGATCGCAGCATCTCCCGCGCCACGATTTACCGCACCCTGCAGCTTCTCGTGGACTGCGATCTTCTGCGTGAAGTGGATCTGGGCCGCGACCAGACTTTCTACGATCCCAACTTTCTGGACAAACCGGAGCATAACCATCTCATCTGCCTGGACTGCGACCGCGTCGTCGAATTTGAAGATGATCACGCCGCCCTGCTGCACGACTGCATCACCCGCCGTCTCGGTTTCCAGCCACAAATGAAATCCATGCGCATTCAGGCCCGGTGTGACGAGTTCGCCCGCACCGGCCAGTGCAAGTTCAAGCAGCAGCGTGAGGCGGCTTTGGCGAATTGAAGGTTAGAAGTGCGGCGCCGAAATGGTGCCTTCCTCGATCTCCAGCTTCTTCCGGCGCAGGATGTTGTCGGCGATGTCGGTGACCATTTCCTCAAGCAGCAGACGCAGGTGACTGCCGGCACGGTAATCCGCCGGAGCGATGTGTTTCACCCGATCAGCGAGCGCGTTGAGCTGATAGCATTTGCGGAAGCTGGAGCGGCTCACTTCATCGGCATTGTAGACCGCGATGGCGTGGCCGCCGTAGCGCTTCATGAGCGTGAAGCATGGCACGTCGGTCGGACCATCGCCCACATAGATCATGTTTTGAAATGGGACGGGCCGCAGTTCAGGATCCATGTGATCGTTCACATCCTCATGCGGCTCCAGCATGCCCTTGTTGATGCGGAAGAGGTACTGCGTCTTGGTCGTGTGGCTGATGACACGCTTGGGAAAGCTGATGCGCCCATCCTTGTCCTGGCCGAATTCGCAGCCGAAGATGCGCTTCACAAAGGTGGCCAGCGAACTGCCATCCAGCAGGATCTTCAGGCCTGAGGAGACGATGTAATGCTCGATCTTGATGCCGAGCAGTTTGTGCTGGCTGCTGAGCACGCCGTGAAGTTCCTTGAACACGTCCGGCACGCCTTTGAAGTAACGCAGCCTGGCCCCGAGAGTGCGCAGTTCATCATTCGTGGGCCGGTCCATGCTGAGGTAGTCGAGCATGCACTTGAGGTAGGCCAGCTCACCGTCATAGCCTTCCTGATCCACGAGCTCGCGGCTGCGTTTCCAGAACTCCGTGGGATTGATGCCGAAGTGCGGGAAGAGCGTCTCGTCCTGCATGTAAGTCGGACTCAGGGTCTGGTCGTAATCATAGATGACTGCGATGGTGTTTTGGAGGGCGGCCATGGGAATTCAAATCGCAAACTTCAACGCAACGCCGTCAGGGCATCGCCAAGATCGGGAAGAGCGAACTGATAGCCCAAATCAGTGGCGACGCGAGGAAAGGCTCGCTGGCTGGCGAGCAGCATCTCATCGGCCATGCCGGGCATGAGCAGCCGCAGTGCCAAAGCGGGCACGTGCATGAATGCGGGCCGGTGGAGATGGCTGGCGAGCTGGCGGGTGAAATCGGCATTTGTCAACGGATGCGGTGAGCAGAGGTTCAGTGGACCCGCGACGGATTCGGTTTCAATCGCCCAGAGCATGAGGGCCACCTGATCCTGCTCGTGAATCCATGACATCCATTGCCGTCCCGGACCGAAGCGTCCGCCCGCGCCGAGCAAAAACGCCGTGCGCATCAGGGGAAACGCCCCGCCATTCTGACCGAGCACCACGCCGGTGCGCAGATGCACGACGCGGATGCCGATCGCCACAGCCTCACGGGCGGCAGCTTCCCAATCGCGGCAAAGCTCGGCAAGAAAGCCTGCGCCCTGACTGCTGGTTTCCTCCAGGATTTGATCGCCCCGGTCTCCATAAAAACCAATGCCTGAAGCGCAGAGCAGGACTTGCGGGCGGTTCGCCGCATCCCAGGTTTTGAGCCGGGCGATGACCTGCCTGGTGAGATCCACCCGGCTGCGCCGGATGCGGTCACGCTTTTTCACTGTCCACAGGCCAAACAAAGACTCTCCCGCCAGATGAACGAGAGCATCAAGCCTGGTCTCGGGCAGGACATCGGCCGCTGAAGAAACCAGGGTCTTCGTCACCAGTGGCAGCGCAGCACCCGGCCGGCGGGAATAACTAATCATTTCGTGACCGGAGCCAGCCGCCAGCGCGATCAGGCTCTGTCCGATCATTCCACTGGCTCCGGTGATCCCGATTCTCATGAGTATTGAACGCCTGTCACATGCCGTTTAGTCACTGAGCTTTGAACAGTCATTTTTTGTTCACCTCGGCGGGTGCCGGCATGGGCATGGCTGGCAGCCAGGCGTCCGGAGCCCCCGCCTTTGACAGCACGTCGCGCAGTTGGACTGCTTTTCCCGACTGCATTTTGCTCTCCTGGGCAGCCTCCAAAAAAGCATAGATTTCCAGCGTCTGTTTCGCACTGACCGGAGCTTGTTTGGTCTGGAAAAATTTCACGATCTCGCGCAGCATCGGGGTGTAATCCCCCTGGTTCTTTTGTTCGGTGATCACCTCCTGACCAAAGCGGATGAGTTTATAATCCGTGGAGCCCATCGGCAGTGTGTGCAGCGCATGCATGGTGCCCAGGCGCCCGCCGACCCAAATGCCGGTCACCACCGAGGTGTCGGGTGTGGAGGTGCGGGTCACACTCAGACAGCCGGATCCCATGACCGTGAACAGAGCCTCCGCCGAATGAATGCCATAGAAGAACAGGTCGGGATGGAATGGCAACGCGGGTGCCGGGCCATAAACCAGAGCAGAGCGTGCCAGCAGTTTGTCTGCGGTCGCCACCTCGACGACTCCCGGCCACCAGCGCGTGGCGGAGGAGCTGAAAAAGGGCACCTTGGCTGCCTCGGCGACTTTGAAAATTTCGACCGCGTCCTTCAGGCTGGCAGCGACTGGTTTATCGAGAAAGAATGGCTTGCCGGAGCTGATCACACTCTTCGCCTGTTCCAAATGTGGGCGGCCATCCACACTCAAAATCATCACCGCATCGGCGGCGGCACAGACCTCCGGGATCGTGGCCATGATCTTCACGCCGTACTTGTCACGCAGAGCTGCGGTGAAGCCGCCCACACGCGTGACGCTCTCCGGCAGATCAGGGCTGCCACCGGCAAACGCCGCCACCACGCGCGCTCCCGGGACGTGATTCGGATTCGCCGGATCATTCAGGCGCAGCGTGAACTGCTCCGAGTGGGAGGAATCCAGCCCGACGATGCCGATGCGGATGTTGTCAGCCATAAGAGTGGAGGTCAGGAGCACGCACGCTGCGGACAGCAGGGTGGTGAGGCGCTTTGGGAAAATGGCGGGCCTGTCCAGCATGCGGATTTCAGTTCAGCGGCTTGAGTTCAGGCAGCAGGAATTTGCCGTCCTTGCGGATCAGTTGACCATCGAACCAGATCTCGCCGCCGCCGTAATCTGGGCGCTGGATGTTGACGAGATCCCAGTGGACCTGGCTGCGGTTGCCGTTGTCGGCGATGCCTTCATAGGCCTGCCCGGGCGTGAAGTGGAAGCTGCCGGCGATCTTTTCATCAAACAAAATGTCACGCATCGGCTCCCTGATCTCTCGGTTAAAGCCGATGGCGAATTCGCCGATGTAGCGGGCGCCTTCATCACTGTCGAAGATCTTGTTGATGGCCTTGGTGTTGTTGGCTGTGGCCTGCACAATTTTGCCCTTGGAAAACTCCAGCTTCACCGAGTCAAAGGCGATGCCCTGATAAATCGTCGGTGCGTTGTAGCTGATCACACCTTCCACACTGTCCTTCACCGGCGCGCTGAAGACCTCGCCATCGGGGATGTTGTGGCGGCCGCCGCAGGCGATGGCCTTGAGCCCCTTCAAACTGAACCGCAGATCCGTGCCCGGACCTTTGATGTGAACCATCCGCGCCTTGTCCATCAGCTTCTTGAGCACATTCATCGCCGGGATAAGCGCGGCATAGTCGAGCAGACAGACCTTGAAATAGAAATCCTCAAAAGCCTGCGTGCTCATGCCCGCCTGCTGGGCCATGGCCGCGGTGGGCCAGCGCAGCACGCACCAGCGGGTGTTGTTCACGCGCTCGTTTTGCAGCGGCCGCAGTTTCGCCATCACCATCTTCATTTTCTCGGCCGGCACATCGCTGTTCTCCGTGATGTTATTGCTGCCGCGGATGGCGATGTAGCAGTCCATTTTCTTCATCAGGTCGAGCTGATAATCACCGATCAGGCCATACTGATCCTCTTCACCATGCAGCATCAGCTCGCGTGTCACGGTCGTGTCATGGAGTTGCACAAAGGGCCGCGCCTTTGCCGCCACGACCGCGCGGATCAGTGCCTGCGCCACATAACCGGGGACATCAAAACAGTCGATCCAAACGAAATCCCCTTTCTTCACCTGAGTGGAGTAACGGACAAGCTGGCTGGCAAGTTGGTCAACGCGTGGATCGTGCATGGGCGCTTATAAACGAGCGCGGAGCCATGCAGCAAACATGTTTTTGATTTCCCCGATTTTATTCGCCGCTGAGACCGGGACGGTTGCCGCGTCATGCGTTGAGTTCCCTGCTCAGCAGGCCTTGCGCTCGTGGCGGTGGTTGGTCTGGATGCCTGGGGTTTTACTTCTAATGAAAGCGGGATGGTTGGCGTTCAAAGAAATCTGACTGCGTTCTTGTTAGCCAAAGGGGGCATCGGGTATAACTCGCCCCTAATTTTCCCCAATCATGAAATTGCGCTTTTTCGTGGCCATCCTTTTCTCGGCCATTCTTCTACTTTGGCTGGCGAAGTCGCCACAGCCTGAACGTTCTGTCTCGAGAACCGGCTCGGTCACCAAAGCCACTTCGCGGGCCACAGAGGCCGTTCCTGTTCCAAGCCTGCCTGCGGTTCCGCAATCCGCAGCTCCCGCCATTTTGGCTTTTCGCGAATGGAGCACTCAATTCCTGACAGCGAACCCGCCTGCCCGCCCGGCCATGATTGAGAAGGGCCGGACTTATGCGAAAGCGCACACCGTTGAGATCGCAAAGCTGATCAAGGCCGATCCGCAGGCGGCGATTGCCAACGCGGTGCCCATGGTGATCCGGCAAAAGTTGCCGCAGGAGATTGTGGCCTTGCTGGAGGAGCGGCCGAGGCTGCGCGGGGACTATGAAGTTTACGGCAATGTGCCGATGCCGGGCACGAAAGGCACGGCGGAGCCTTACACCCGCACGGTCATGGGGAGCGATGGCCAACGCTGGAACGCCTATGTCTACGGTCGCCGCCAATGGCAGCGCACGATGACCAACGTGTCGCTCAACGGCGTGGCCGTGGCCAAAGACATGGCCGTTTCGGATTCGCCGGTGCGTGTTTTGGAGGTGGGGGAACTGCCTGCCGATGATGGACGCGAGGTGGTGGAGTCCTGTCCGGTTTCAGGCATCGAAACCAAGGTGGAAAAAACCCAGGCGGGCGCTCCACCGCCTGTGACAGAGGAGACACCGGCTTTTGAGACGCCGGAACAAATCATCTATGTGTGCAGCGGCGGGCACATCAGCCAGATGTCGGAACAGTATCTCACTGATGAAGAAAAAGCCCACTGGGCCTCCCTGGGCACCGATCTGAATTCTGGCGCGGGCAGTGGTCCGGCCCACGGACCGGTGGGCACGATTCCTTCTTCGTGGACGACGGGCAACCGCACCTTCCTCTACATCCGCTGCGCCTTTCCGGATAATCCGGTCGATCCGCAGAACGAGCAGGAGTGCTACGACATGCTGAAGCAGATGAACGACTACATCGTGCAGACGAGCTACGGGCGCTGCTACTTCACCTATGCCGTGCCGCCACTGGTCATTCTGCCCTATCCGCTGGCCTGGTATTCACGCTACGACACGGATGTGGGCGGTGGTGATTACGTCATTCAAAGTCACGCGCGACAGATCGCGCGGAACATGGGCTATGACTACAACAGTTACAATCTAGACGCCGTGCGCTGGAGCGGCGGGCCGGGCAGTTATGGCGGGTCTGCTTCTGTGGGTGGACGCGGCATGAGGATGAAGACCAGCGGTGCAGGTACCTTTTGTCACGAGCTGGGCCACAATCTAGGTGTCTGGCATGCTAATTTCTGGCGCACCACTCCGCCGAGCTTCACGGGCCCCGGAAACAACCTTGAGTATGGCAACCTCTTCGATCTATA
>CAJCCF010000381.1 GCA_903960845.1 uncultured Verrucomicrobiota bacterium
CTTCTCCCCCGCGTGCTCCGCCTTGGCCTTCTTCGCCTTCGCAATCTCCCGCTCCAGTATCGCATGCGTGACCATCCACTTCGCCGGATCAGCATCCATGCTCCCCGCATGAATCGCATTCACGCACACATTCAGGATGTCCCCACCACTGAGGCCGCGTGATAGCTCCGAGAGAACTGCATAATCAGCCTGAACCCGATCTGGGTTGGGTAGATGGAGAGCGAAGAGTTCCCGGCGCATGGAGGCGCCTGGAACGCGGAATTTGATGTGGCGCTGGATGCGACGAAGCAGGGCGGGGTCATAGTTCTCAAACAAGTTCGTCGTGACGATCACCACGCCATCGAAGCGATCCAATTCCTGCATCAGACAATTGCGGTTCTGGTTGATGCTGGTGGAGCAGGATTCACCGGTTGATACGCGCTTGGAAAGCAGGCTGTCGGCTTCATCGAAGAACAGCACCGCACCGTGTTCACGGGCAGCGGCGAAGGCGGCTTTGATGTGCTTGGCGGTGTCACCGAGGTATTTCGATATCCTCGCTGCCATAGGTGCTGCGAGCTCCCCTCGCTGCACCGGTGGCAACACGTCGTCGCTGCCCGCGCAGCACTTTGATCACCTGTTTGCGCTCCAGTCTGCTGCTCCGGCAATACTCGTTAAGCACGCGGGTGTAGCTTCAAAGCTTTCTTTCATCAAGCATGGCTCCATTGGCCATGGTTTCGCCTTTTGTGAGGCATCGACTTGATCATGCTGCCCAGGTCTCTCACCACACGGTGTCTTTTTCAATGAGGCACTCCGCTATGGGATGCCAATGTTTTAGCATTGCAATTGTCTGCAGATTTCTTTTTAACAATCAAATGCGCATCACCAAGCCGTTTGCTATGACTAAATATCCGCAGGCTGTTGGGCTTATTTACACGGCTCACATGACTTTTCGGAAAAGAAAGCAGGACGTGCCGCTGATTCATTCCAAAGCGCCGTGGTCTTATTTAAAATCAGGTCACCTTTACGTGTCCGCCAGACTGCTCAAAGGAAGTGCAAAGCCATCTTATTCATTGGCCGCTGGAGCGGTGAAACCAGCCTCATTCCATAAGAATAACCAATAAAAGTGCATTGCTGAACATGGAGCCATCTCACCTCTCTTCTCCGTTTTAGTCACTTCTCAGTGTCTTCCACAATATTTTGCATGCGTAACTACGTCCAAACTCTCCCCCGTTTCCGCAGTCGCATGACGGCATTCACGCAATTGCTGGCGGTGCTTTGGTGGTCTTTGGGCATCCCGTATGTTAACTCGGCCTATCAGCCGGGCGCGGGTTATGTCGCGGCGAATCCGGCCAGTTACGTGCCTGTCTGGGATGGTTCACCGGATGAGCCGCCGGAGGGGGCGGATACCAGTGACATAGACATGGATGGGCTGCCTACCTGGCTGGAGATTCACCTCGGCACGCAGCCGGGTGATCCAGACAGTGACGATGATGGCGCGCTAGACGGGCGCGAACTCCAGGAAATGCAGACTGATCCGCTCGATGCAGACAGCAATGACAATGGGGTGAACGATTACACTGAGTTCAGCCTGAAACACACCGATTCAGATGGAGACGGCCTGCTTGCTTGGGATGAACAACAGACATGGCAGACCAGTGATCAATCAACGGATACGGACGGCGATGGCTGGGGTGATGCTTATGAGGCTCAAACTTCTGGCACTTCGCCAGCGAATGCAGACACCGATGGCGATGGCCTGACGGACTGGGACGATTACCTTGCCACGAGTGAGTCGAGCGGTGATTATGATGGTGACGGCCTGACGAATGTTCAAGAAGCCAGCCTGTGGTACACCGTTGGAAACGAGGCCTTTTCCCGGCACACCCAGATCCGGGTGGCTGACACGGATGGTGACGGCCTGGTGGACGGCTACGAGGTCGCGACTTCACGCAATGGGGAAACCAAGAGCGCCTCGAATCCGCTGATTTTTTCGACCGACGGCAGCGGCACATCGGATGCTCAAAACAACACATTCCTGTTTTCTTCTGACCAGCCAGTCCAGCCAGCCTTGGCGATTACCGGGCCAGGTTCACTGACCAATGCTCAGGCAGGGGTCGGCTATTCAAGCTCGGCGTTCACGACGGTGAATGCTCATGGGAGCTGTTCGTTTTCCATCTCGGCAGGGAATCTGCCTCCGGGGTTGTCCTTGTACAGTGACTCTCTTGCCGGCACGCCATCCGCTGGCGTCTATGCGTTCACGGTTCAGGTGACAGATTCAGAGAGCCGCACGGCCACGGCGGACTACACGCTGGTGGTGGAGGCTCCGGCGCTGGGTATCACGAGTCCCGCCTCTCTGCCTGGGGCGCAGGTTGGTTCACCATTCAACTGGTCGTTTGCCGCCACAGGCGGAACGGGCGGCTATGTGTGGAGCCTGCCATCGGGTGGTCTGCCGTTTGAATTGAGTCTTTCTTCGGACGGACAGCTTACGGGCACGGTTTCCAGTCCGACCAACGTTTCGTTTGTGATCCGAGTCACGGACTCGAATGGTAGTTTTGTAGATCAACCGGCCACACTGTTGGTGGCCGCTATTGCACCACCGCCTGTGCTTGTGATCACCAGTGCCGCCACTTTGTCAGATGTGCTGGAAGGGTCTTCTTATTCTTGGGGTTTCAGCGCTACGGGCGGTGACGGCACTTACACTTGGAGTCTGCCGAATAATGGGCAGCCCGCAGGTTTGAGTCTGTCTGCGGATGGTCAGCTTTCGGGAACGCTCACGGCCACGTCGAACACCTACTACTTCACCGTTCAGGTGACGGATGGGAATGGCACGACTGCCAATCAGTCAGTCTCTTTGAATGTGTCTCTGCCACCGCCACCCCAGATGGTGCTGAGCGGGCAGGAAACGTTAGAGGCGTCGATCTGGAGTCCCTTTGCCCAATCCTTTGCCGCATCAGGCAGTCAGGCTGCCTGCGCCTGGAATCTCGGAGGCAATATTCCGCCTGGACTCTCCATTTCAGCAGAGGGCGTGCTCTCGGGCACTTTGGACGGCACTTCCACCACTTACAACTTCGTGGTCAATGTGACAGATGGCTATTCCTCAGCCAGTCAGCCGGTGACCCTCAATGCCTGTGACCGGGATGCGGATGGAGATGGCGTCTCGGCTTCTCTGGAGCATGAGATCGCCCTGGAATCCGGCCTCGCTCTGCATGATGCCAGCGCCATCAGCAACGGCTATGGCTGTAGTGACTGGCTCATCTACTACCAGTACCGGCTTCAGGCAGATGA
>CAJCCF010000382.1 GCA_903960845.1 uncultured Verrucomicrobiota bacterium
CTTGCGGTTAAACCACTGAGTGAAGCGCTGCTTCAGCGTCTTCATGAACAGCGAAATGTCCCACATCCGCCGCAGATACCGTTCACGAATTTCCGCCTCCCACTGCACCGAGGCGATCTTCGCCGCCTGGCCCAAATCATAGTCCAGACGCGCCCCCTCAAGCTCTGTTATGCTGACTCAAAACTGCCAGCGCATGTTCAGCGCTCCAAAGGGTGCCGATTCCAGCGTTTCATTGGCGATGACCCGGTTGTTGCTGTCTCGCAGTTCAAGCTCGCCGCCGAGATTGAGGCCGGCACGCAGGGAGATGGAAATGCGGTTCGTGGCCTGATACATCACCGAGGCAGCGGTTTGCCAGCTGCTGAGCTCGACGCGGTTCACTGCCGGGTCTTCAACATCCCAGGACCCACCGCCGGGGTAGGCGCTGAGGCTGAAGGTGAAGCGATCCGTGGCCCGCCAGCCGAGAACCACAAACGGAGGCGTTACCTGAACGATGAATGGATCCGGCTTCCAGATAAAACCGAGCGCGGGAACGAGCATGCCCTCCTGCGCTCCATACTGGGCAAAAAAGCCGCCAGCCAGACTGAAGGCGTCTGTGAAACGATAGCCAAGCAGGCCAAGACTGGAGATTTCAAAGTCATCCGATGACAAGCCCTGAAGATCTGTGCCGAGGCCTGGCGTCAGAAAGCCCAGCCCCCACCAGGGCGTCTGCTCCGGCCGCCAGAAGAGGCTGAGCTGCGCCTCCAGCGTGTGAAGGCTTTCACGCTGCATTCCAAGGAAACCATTGAAGTCGAGTTTGCTCAAATTGTAACTCAGCGAGGCACTCATGCGCAGGTCACGGATTTTGTTCGTCCATACCGGCAGGATTGTGCGCACCTCCATGAAGTCCAACCCGCCAGGTCTGTTAACGAAGTCCTGTCTGTCGATGAACGTGGTGTCTACCATGTAGCCCGGTCGGCCAAAGCCGAAAGCAGCCGGATCAATGAGCTCCACCGACCGCGAGTTTTTACCTTCAGGCGTCTGCGCGGAGAGGCTGAGTGTGGTTGCAAAGAGGAATGCGGTGATGGTGTTGAAGCAACGGGCAATGGTCATTTCGGGGGGGGTAGTGGGGGCAAAATCATTTCCATGAGGGAGAGGCCGACAGCATGAGCCGCAACAGCGGCCCTCTAGTTGGCCTGGACTTGGATTTGGAGAACTTTTCTGCTGGGAAATTGCTTTTACGGACGCCAATCCGTGTCAGCCCTGATCTTGGCGCGTGGACGTTTTGGTAGTTGTCCTTTATCTGCAGGTTTCCGGAAGTCAATGGCGACATCCGATAACAGAAAATGACTCTTCATGGGAGGCGGGTTGACCCGGGATTACAGGTTAAATTTTAATCAGGGACATGGGCCGGACTTTTCGCTCAATGTCGATGATGTCTTGTGAATGTGATCATCGGTAATGTGAAGTTGCGGACATGTTGAATGCAGGCATGTCCATGACCACCTGTGATTGGTGGTTTTACATGCTTTACACAGGCTCTGCTGGAAGAAGTCCCCCTCTCTTCAAAACCTTCTGCATTCGCTGCCAAGAAACGGGGTCATGGGGGGAACTGCTTGAAAAAAATAAAGCCTCCATTGTGGCCCGCACAGCGGGCCAGCGCCGCACCGTTGCCAGCCATGAAGACGCTCCGCCCGCTCCCACCCATGTCGCAAAAAAGAGTGCGGCTTTTCGAGTCGCCGTAGGTTTGGTTTGGTTTGGTGTTTGGGTCGCAGGTCATGGCTTTGTTTGTTCGCGATTGACTC
>CAJCCF010000383.1 GCA_903960845.1 uncultured Verrucomicrobiota bacterium
AGGTAAAAGTTACCTCGTCCGCCTGTCGAACATCGAAAAGCATGCACCAGACTATCTGGCGGACGATGGCGATGGCAACGATCGACTCCGGGATGAAGTCGTGAGTGCCGTGACAATCCGCGAGACCACCGACCTCACCAAAATCACGCTGCCACACTATTCCAGTGTTCTGGCACCAAGCGCCGGACGCCGGGGCTTGTGGCTGCATCCTGATGACCTCACGCCTGAGATCGGACCGCTGTTCGAACTTAAACCCGTGAGCGTGGCGGCGTGCATCACTGACTCCATTTACCGCAGCACTTATGAACTCAGCCAGCAGCGAATCACTTCACTCCACACTGTGATTCTCGATGGTTTGTCGAGAGCGGCGGCTCACTATGGCTGCCCTGCATCAGCGCTGGAAACTGCCGATCCTCTGCAGGCACTTGTTGCATGGACCAAACAGAATGATCTGAGCGAGATCGTTGCCTTGGCACCGTTCGTGGGGCCAACTCACGACCTTCTGCCGCGTTTGAAATCTTTAATGCACACCATGGGAGTGCGTCTGATACTGCTACGCAGACCCTCAGACGAGACGGCATTCTCTTTTGCGTCTGCCGGTTTCTTTCCCTACTGGCAAAAAATGAGCCGACACCTCCGCACCCTTCACTCCTCATGAAATCCGCTCCCGCGAAGGAAGAAGTCTCGCGAATCATCCGCCTGGCGTGGGAGGATCGCACCAGCTTCGAAGAAATCGAGGAGCGCACCGGTTTGGTCGAAAAGCAGGTCATCGAAGTCATGCGTCGTGAGATGAAACCCTCCAGCTTTCGCATGTGGCGCAAACGTGTTTCGGGCCGCGTCACCAAGCATCGCAAGCTTCTCGAACAACACCTCAAAGGCGACCTCAATGACGACTGAAACCATGAATCGAAGCGCTGATGTGCTCGTCATTGGCGCTGGCATGGCCGGCCTATCGGCAGCATCCTCTTTGCAGAAAGCGGGGCGCAAACCTTTGCTTATTGACAAGGGTCGCGGCATCGGCGGCCGCATGGCCACCCGCCGGATTGGCGCCGCTTCCTTTGATCACGGCGCACAATTTGTTACCGCTCGTGATCCGCATTTTGAGCAGATCTTAAAAAATGCCTGCGCTGCTGGAGCCGCCGTCGAGTGGTGTCGGGGCTTCACCGCCGAGGCCGATGGCCATCCGCGCTGGCGCGGCACTCCCGGCATGTCGGCTCTAGCCAGGTATTTTGCCCTGGGTCTGGAGATCGTTCAGGAGAAGCAAGTCACCTCACTGCGCCCAGAATCAGACCATTGGATCTTAAGCATGGCCGATGGAGAAACCTGGTCTGCTGGAGCTGTGATTTTGACCGCACCCGTTCCGCAATCGCTTGTGCTTCTGGAGGCTGGTGGTGTCCCGCTGGAGCCGATCCTTCAGCAAAGGCTCAGCAGCATTCACTATGAGCGTTGCCTGGCAGTGATGGCCGTGTTGGACGGCCCCTCGCAGCTGCCTCCTCCAGGAGGTTTTGCTCCTGCAAAAGGGCCCATCGCATGGATCGCGGACAATCAGCTCAAAGGCGTCTCCAGCGAGCCTGCCATCACGCTACATGCCACCGATGCCTTCAGCGTCGCTCATTGGGATCAGGATCGCGATGAAACTGCACGCCATTTGCTGGCAGCGGCGGCTGAATGGATTGGGACCGGAATCAAATCTCATCAAGTCCACGGCTGGCGCTACAGCAAACCCCTGCAAACGGATCCACATTCCTGCGCCGTCGTTTGCAGCCATCCTCCGCTGGTGCTGGCGGGTGATGCCTTTGCCGGACCCCGGGTTGAGGGTGCCGCTCTCTCCGGTTGGGCCGCCGCTGCTGCTGTTCTTGAGTCACTCAACCATCGCTAACCCAATGACGAACACCACTTCTTCATCGCCTCTCTGGATGCGCAACGTCCTCCTCGCCGCCGGGATCTACAACGTCCTCTGGGGTGCCTTTGCCGTGCTCTTTCCGAGTGCCATTTTCACTTGGCTGAATATGCCGCAGCCCAACTATCCTCAGTTCTGGCAATGCATTGGAATGATCGTGGGCGTTTACGGTCTTGGCTATGCCATTGCAGCCTTCGATCCCGCGCGACACTGGCCCATCGTGCTCGTTGGATTTCTTGGCAAGGTCTTCGGCCCGCTGGGCATGGTGCAGGCACTCTGGACCGGGGAACTGCCATGGGGCTTTGCACTGAACTGCGTGACCAACGATCTCATCTGGTGGGTGCCCTTCTTTCTCATTTTGAAACACGCTTGGGATCAGTTTCAGAATGAAG
>CAJCCF010000384.1 GCA_903960845.1 uncultured Verrucomicrobiota bacterium
CCGGCTTCTGGGGCCAGTCGACCCTGAGCCTGAACGACTTCATCAGGCACGCGGGCAAGCTCGGCTACTCATCCGTCATGATCGCCGGGAAACGCCCGCATCTCTCACCACTCGACGCGACACCTGAATTCGTGAAACCCATTCAGCAGGCCCTCGCTGAGGCTGGCGTGCGCTGTGACGTCCTCGCTGCTTACACCAATCTGTCGCAGCCATCGTCCGTCGGCGGCGAGGTGCCGCTGATCGAGATGCAAATTGCGTATGTCGAATCTCTTGCCCGCATCGCGCCGCTGCTCGGCGCGAAGATCGTGCGCATTTTCACGGCCTATGAAATCGATGGCCAGGATCCGCAGATGCAATGGAAACGCTGCGTCGCCGCCATCCGCGAGATGTGCGACCGCGCCGCGGTACACGGCGTCACCATCGCCATTCAAAATCATCACGACCTGGCCCTGCACACGGAGTCACTGCTTGAACTGCTCGCCGACATCGGCCGGCCTAACTGCAAGCTCGGTTTCGATGCCTGGTCGCCTGCGTTGCGGGATGAAGATCTTTACCGGTCGGCAAAGCTGGCTGCGCCGCACACCGTCATCACGACCAATGCCGATTACATCAAAACACCGCGCCACCGCTATCGTCCTGAATTGGTGAACTACGAGCGACAGCCGGTCGACTGGGTCCGCGCCGTGCCCTTTGGCACCGGCTTCATCGACTACGCCGCCTTTTTCAAAGGGCTCAAGGACGGCGGCTTCGACGGCATCGCCACGTTTGAAATGTGCTCGCCGCTGCGTGGTGGTGGCGACATCACCAATCTGGATGCCTGTGCAACGACGTATTTGAATTGGATGCGCGGGCAAAACCTGATCCCATAGCCAACCGACCATGAAACCGCTTCTCCTCCTGCTCCTGATCGCCGCCCTTGCCCATGCGGACGAGCTTCCGCCCACCTTGATGACCACACGCGGCAAACTGCTCGTGAGCGAGGACTTTGCGGAACCGCTGCCGCCATTCACGGGCAAGCCGGTCGGATTCGCCAGCGGCTTCACCGGCTGGCGTTTCAACGCGGGACCGGCGACAGGCAAATCAGGCATGTGGAAACTGGCGGACGGCTGCTTCACCGGCATCGAAAGCCCCGGGGCGCATCATCCGGCAACGGCCTCGTTTGGAATCCAGTTCCAGAACGCGATCATCCAGTGTGACGTGCGCTTGAACGATGTTCCGGCGGAAGGACGGCAGTACCGTTCTCTCTTTGTGAAGGCCACGGATGCCCGGGATTATGTGATCTCACTCAGCGTCGGACAGGGCGGAATGTTCCTCACACCCTATGATGCGGATCGCATCAATCCGGCAACCAGGCAGCGCGAGAAAGGGCCGGTGAATCGGGTGCTGACTCCGGTCAAACTCAATGAATGGCACACCGTCGTGCTGGAGATTCACGGCAGCGATGTCGTCGCCACGATCGACGGAAAAAGCACCACGCTGAGCAATCCGCTCATCGCCACCGGCAAGCACAGCATCATGCTCGGAGCCGGGACCGAGGCCAGCTTCCGCAACCTTCGTGTGTGGGAGACGCTGCCCAACGCCGAGTGGCCGAAACATCAAACCAGGCTCGCCGCTCCGGCCGCGAAATAAACCACCGCACGCATTCCCCATGAAAACAGCATTCTTCCTTCTGCTTCTCACCGTTTCACTTCACGCCGCCGACATCCAGGGCTGGTCTCTGGAGAGTCCGCGTGATGAAATCCGGCCGCAATTCTCGACCGGCGGGCAAGGCAGCCTCATCATCACGCACGATCAGCGCGAGGGGCTTGATGGCTGGTTTCAGAAGAGTTTCGACATTCAAGGCGGCTCGTGGCAGCGCTTCGAAGTGAAGCGGAAGATCAGCGGCGTGAGCAATCCACGCCAGAGCTGTCTCGTGCGCATTTCATGGCAGGACAAGGACGGTCAAATGGTGCGCATCGACGAACGTCCGGTGAACTCCGATCCAAAGCTGCCCATGCCCAGCGCCGAGCCTGAATACCCGAACGATGGCCGCACCGATGCGCAAGGCTGGACAAGCGTCGGCGGCATTTACAGGAGTCCGTCAAAGGCCGCGCGGGCCGTTGTCGAACTGCATCTTCAATGGGCGCCAGGTGGTCGTGTGGAATGGCGGTATGCAGAGTTCGTGCAGACCAAGGAACCCCGGGCCCGCAAAGTGCGGCTTGCCACCGTGCATTACCGGCCCTCAGGCAAGTCACCGCGACAAAACTGCGAAGAGTTTGCCCCGCACATCGCCGAAGCAGCGAAGCAGCACGCGGATCTTGTCGTTCTCGGAGAAACGGTGCCATCCGCGAATGTGAAAGCGAAGCCGGAAGAGCTTGCGGAAGCAATCCCCGGGCCCTCGACACGGTATTTCGCAGATCTGGCAAAGCAGCATCATCTCCACATCGTGCTTAGCATTTATGAGCGGGACGCCCATCTCATTTACAACACCGCCGTGCTCCTCGGACCCGATGGCGCATTGATCGGCAAATATCGCAAGGTCTCCCTGCCGCCGGGCGAGGCCGCGAAAGGCATCGCGCCCGGCAAAGATTATCCCGTGTTCGACACCGCCATTGGCAAGGTGGGCATGATGGTCTGCTACGATGGCTTCTTTCCCGAAGTGGCACGCGAGCTAACCAAAAATGGTGCAGAGATCATTGCGTGGCCCGTGTGGGGCTGCAATCCCAAGCTCGCCGCGGCGCGCGCCTGTGAGAACCATGTTCATGTCATCAGCAGCACCTTCATGGAGCACAACTCCGGCTGGATGATCTCCGCCATCTATGATCACAATGGCGACCCTCTCGCCACCGCACCCCAATGGGGCACCGTGGCCGTGGCTGAGGTCACCTTGAACCAACCCTACTACGGTCCCTACAATCTCGGCGACTTCCGCAGCATGGTCCCCCGTCACCGGCCACCTGTTCCGGCTGAGAAATAGGCATCACGATTTCGGGCGGAAGCGGCGCCGGGA
>CAJCCF010000385.1 GCA_903960845.1 uncultured Verrucomicrobiota bacterium
CCGAGCGTGGTCACGATCTTCTCCTATGGCAAAGCCACCTAACCGCACGATCTGCCTGACATTGAGGATATCCCGCCGCAGTTGCGCCCCTTCTATGATTACTTCCGCGGCCAGCAGGAGCAGAAGGAGAAAGAGGAACAGGAGCGCCCCAACGGTCCGCGCGGCCGCCGTGGAGCACCCCGTGAGGAGCAACCGAAGGAAGAAGACCTTCAGCCCAATGGCGTGGGATCAGGTGTCATCATTTCCAGCGATGGCTACATCCTGACAAACAATCATGTCGTCGGTGAAGCCGACAAGCTGGAGGCCATCGTGGACATGAAAGGCAGCTCAAAGCGTTACCAGATCAAAGTCATCGGCACCGATCCGCAGACAGATGTCGCCCTGATCAAGATTGATGCCACAGGCCTGACTCCGGCCACGCTGTCTGACAGCACGAAGCTTCGCGTCGGTGACATCGTGCTCGCCGCTGGAGCCCCCATGGAACTGAGTCGCTCCGTCACCCAGGGCATTGTCAGTGCTCTCGGCCGCAGTGGCATGGGCATCATCGGAAAACGTAACGCGCAGGGTTATGAAGACTTCATCCAGACGGATGCCGCCATCAATCCAGGTAATTCGGGTGGACCTCTTGTGGATGCGCTGGGTCGCGTGGTCGGCATCAACACCGCCATCTACTCACGCTCCGGCATGAGCGCGGGCATTGGCTTCGCCATCCCGATCAGCCTGGCGCTTCGCATCGCGGAAGACTTGACCGACGACGGGCAGGTGACCCGCGGCTATCTGGGCATTTTCCCGGCCGATGTCGATCCTGAAGCGATGAAGCTATGGGGTCTGAGTGACGAAAGCGGCGCGCTGGTGAAAACGGTGAAGAAGAACTCGCCTGCCTCCAAAGCTGGTCTGCAAGTGGGTGATGTCATCACCAGCGTCTCCGGCCAGAAGGTGGAGAATGCCTCCAAACTCCCGCTCATTGTCAGCACGCATCAGCCCGACACCGAGATCACTCTCAGCATCATCCGTGAAGGCAAGCCTCTCACCGTGAAGGCCAAGCTGGCCAAGCTGACTCCAGAGATTCTGGCCGGTGGCGAAATCACCGAAGATCCCGTGGCTGGCGCTGCCTCTGGTGCAGCCAGCGTCTCCGAGATCATCCCCGGTGTCACGGTGCAGAACCTGACACCGAGCACCCGTGAGCGTTACGAGGTGCCGGCGGACATCAACGGGGTCATCATCACCAAGGTTGATGCCGACAGCCGGGCCGCCGCCATGGGTGTTGAAGAAGGTGACGTGATCACCCAGGTCAATCGCAAGCCGGTCAATGCCGCAGGTGAGGCCCGCGAGATGGCCAAAGCCAGTTCCAAGACCGTGCTGCTCAAGGTCTGGCGCAAGGGCGACACCATGCTCTTCATGGTTGGGAACAACTGAGCAGGCGAGCTCCTCTAAAACCCGTGTCTCCAGCCGGAGACACGGGTTTTTTGGCGTTTGAGCAGGCCTTCAAAACTTCAAATCCGTGCTGGAAATGCCAGTATTCGCCTTTACCATCGCACTCCCCACGCCGGGCCCCTGCAGGATCTGGCACGGCTCTTTTCCCCATTTCTTATGCCTCGCTCCAAGACCCATGTCTGCGATCCTATCGAATCCATCATCGCGGAAATTCGTGCCGGGCGCATGGTGATCGTCACGGATGATGAGGATCGCGAAAACGAAGGGGACCTGATCTGCGCGGCGGAGAAAATCACGCCGGAGATGGTCACCTTCATGGTTCGGGAAGGCGGAGGCATGCTGTGCGTGCCGGTTTCGCTCGCCATCGCTCAAACACTTGGGCTGGAGAGCATGGTCCCGGAGAATCGTGAGGCATTCCGCACCGACTTCACCGTGACGGTCGATGCGGCGAAAGGCATCACCACCGGCATCAGTTCCGCTGACCGTGCCCATACGATCAGGCTGCTGGCGGGCGCTAAAAGTTCGAATGCCGACTTCGTCCAACCCGGTCACATCAACCCGTTGGTCGCCAAACCCGGCGGTGTGCTGCGCCGGGCCGGACATACCGAGGCAGCGGCGGATCTCTGCCGGCTTGCAGGATTGCGCGAAGCTGGCGTGCTGATCGAAATCATGAATCCGGACGGCACCATGGCCCGCGTGCCCGATCTGCGAAAATTTGCCAGGAAGCACAAGCTCAAGATTTGCTCCATCGCCGACCTCATCGCCTGGCGCCGCCGCAGTGAGAAGCTCATCGAAAAAATCGAGGTCGTGGACATGCCCACGGACTTTGGTGTTTTCAAACTGCACCTCTACAAAAGCTCACTCGACGGCGTGCATCACATCGCCCTTGTCATGGGAGACATTGACCCGAAGCAGCCCGCGCTTGTTCGTGTTCACAGCGAGTGCCTCACCGGCGACATCTTTGCCTCCCGCCGCTGTGATTGCGGCAGCCAGCTTCATGCCGCCATGAAAATGGTCGCCGATGCCGGGCGGGGCATCATTGTTTACATGCGCGGTCACGAGGGCAGGGGGATCGGTCTGCACGGAAAAATCATGGCCTACAAGCTCCAGGAGCAGGGTCTCGACACCGTGGAAGCCAATCTCAAGCTCGGCTTCGGCATGGATCTGCGCGACTACGGAATCGGCGCGCAAATCATCTCCGACATCGGCGTGAGAAAGATCAGGCTCATCACCAACAATCCCCGCAAGGTCGTCGGGCTCGAAGGCTACAAGCTGGAGATCGTGGAGCAGATCCCCATCATCTCCGCGCCAAATCCGCACAACAAAAAGTATCTCGAAACCAAGAAGAAGAAACTGGGTCACAAACTTTGAAGCCGCCCGTGAACGCAAACCAGATGTTTAGCATTGAGTGTTTAGTGCTCAGTCCCGGCTCTGAAAACTAAACACGAAGAACCCAATCCTAAACACTCACTTTCCTCCCCCAATGTCACAGCACAGCCCCAGCCGCCCCCGACCGATTCAGGACCGTGTGTCCATCGCCATCGTTGCCAGTTTGTATAACAACCAGTTCGTCCAGGGCCTGCTTGATGCGGGACGTGAGGAGCTGGAGGAACTGGCTCCGAATGCCAGCATCACGGTGTATCGTGTGCCGGGCGCTTTTGAGATCCCCGTCTGCGCGGAACTGGTGCTGAAGAGCACCAAGCCTGATGCCGTGATCGCCTTCGGTGTCATCATCCGCGGCTCCACCGAGCATGCCGATCTCGTTGGTGCCACGGTGACCGATGCACTGCAGCAGATGGCCGTGCGTCACGTCACTCCGGTGATTCATGAAGTCCTGCTCCTGAGCAGTGAGGAGCAGGCCGAGGAGCGCTGTCTCGGTTCCACCATCAATCGCGGCACGGAGGCTGCCCAGACGGCGGTGAACATGCTCTCCCTCTTCCGCAAGATGCGTGCGAGTTTCTCAGGTAACTCAGCCCGGGAGGACGCCTGAGATCATGGGAAAACGTCGTGAAGGCCGCGAGGCTGCCGTTCAGTTTTTATTTGCCCATGAACTCCATTTGGAGCACACCGCCGAAGAGCAGGATGCCTTCTGGGGCATCCATAATGCCAAGACATCCGTCCGCACCTACGCCGAAAAACTCATCCGTGGCGTGCTCGCGCACTTGACGGAAATCGACGCTGTGATCGGCCCCGTGGTGGAAAATTTCCGCATCGAACGGCTTGCCAATGTGGACCGCAACATCCTGCGCCTCGCGGTCTATGAATTCCTGCATGTCCCCGAAGTGCCGGCTCCAGTCATCATGAATGAGGCCATCGAGATCGCCAAGAACCTCGGAGGCACCGAGTCCGGCTCCTTTGTGAATGGTGTGCTGCACAAGATCGCCCAGAAACTGAGGCCGAAATCAGAGGCGAAGATTGCGAAATCAGAAATCAAAGCGGAAGAAGCTCCATCTTCCTGATGGGCATCAGGCACCCGGGTTCCTTTGCCATTCTGTTTTTTCTTTTCGGCTTTTCACTTTCAGCATCCCGCTTTCGTCATTCCCCATGGCTGGTTTTTTCAAATCTCTACTTCAGCGTTTCACCAAGCCCGACATTGATTGGGATGAACTGGAAGCCATGCTCATCAGTGGCGATCTCGGTCCCCGGCTTGCGCTTCAAATCGTCACTGATCTCCAGGCTCAGCAGCGCAAGCTTCATGGCGCGGACATTGTCCAGTTGACTCGTGATCACGTGCGCAAGATCCTGCCAGCCGGCACCACGCCGCTGGTTCCTTTCACCGATGGCAGGCCCAAGGTGCTGCTCATCATCGGCGTCAATGGCGTGGGCAAGACCACCTCGGTCGCCAAACTCGCCCACACCCTGCATCATGCCGGACATAAGGTCGTGCTCGCCGCTGCCGACACCTTCCGCGCGGCTGCCGTGGAGCAGCTTGAAGTGTGGTCCCAGCGGCTCGGCATCCCCATGGTCAAAGGTCCGCCCAATGGTGATCCGGCCTCAGTCTGCTTTGAGGCCTACGATCTCGCCTGCCGGACTGGTGCGCAGTTCCTGCTCTGCGACACCGCCGGGCGTCTGCACACCAAGCACAATCTCATGGAGGAGATGAAAAAAGTGCATCGCATCCTCGGCCGCAAGGATCCCGCATCGCCGCATGAGGTCATCCTCGTCGTCGATGCCACCACCGGCTCCAATGCGCTGCAACAGGCACGCGAGTTTCACAAAGCCATTCCCCTGACCGGGCTCATCGTCACCAAACTCGACGGCAGCGGCAAAGGCGGCATCCTCGTCTCCATCCAGCAGGAACTCGGCGTCCCCACCCGCTTCATCGGCCTCGGTGAAAAGGTTGAAGACTTCCAAGCCTTCGACCCAAAGCGCTTTGTGGATGAATTGTTGTAAGCCTGTGGTGCTGACGCAGCTCACGCACTTCGACGGCATTCATCACTCGCCGATCACGCGTGCGGATCCGGGAGCGAAGCGGACGGAGCAATCCATGCCGGTCTTGAGTGTGAAGGTTTGATCCTGCGGGCTTTGCTGGACATGCAGGATCTGGGAACCGGCGCGCAGACGCAGGCGCTGGTGAGGTCCGAAGTAGATGAGTTCCTCCACCACGGCCGTGAAGTTGTTCATGGAGTCGCCAGCCACCTGATGCGGTGCTGAGAGATGCAGGCTCTCGGGCCGCACCATGATGCGCACGGTGGTGCCCGGTTTCAGTTCAGCGTGGCCGCTCACGATCGATGGGCCAAGACCTTCGATCTGCACCTGAGCCTGTCCGTCGGGCAGCAGCTGCAGCACTGTTCCGCGCAGGAAATTGGCATCGCCAATGAATCCGGCGACAAAGGCGTTGGCCGGGGATTCATAGAGTGTGCCGGGTGCGGCGAGTTGCTCGACACGTCCCTGGTTCATCACGGCGATGCGGTGACTCAGGCTGAGCGCTTCCCCCTGATCATGGGTGACATAGATGAAGGTCGTGCCCACGGCGCGTTGCAGGGCGGTGAGTTCAGAGAGCATGTGCTGGCGCAGTTTCAGATCCAGCGCGGCCAGGGGTTCGTCGAGCAGCAGAACCTGCGGTTCATTGATCAGGGCGCGGGCAATGGCGACGCGCTGCTTCTGACCGCCGCTGAGTTGCCCCGGGCTTTTTCCTGCCTGCTCTTCCAGCCGGACCAGGGCGAGCATTCGCTCGACAGCGCTGCGGATCTCAGGCTTGGACCGGCGCTGCATTTGCAGGCCAAAGGCGATGTTTTCCGAAACGCTCAGATGAGGAAAAAGTGCGTAGTTTTGAAACACGGTGTTCACAGGCCGTTGTTCCGGCGGCAGATCGGTGATGTCCGTGCCACGGAGCAGAATGCGGCCGTGATCAGGCCGTTCAAAGCCGGCGAGCATCCGCAGCAGGGTTGTCTTGCCGCAGCCGCTGGGTCCAAGGAGCGAAAAGACCTCCCCCTGGGCGATGTTCAGGCTCACGGCATCCACGGCGCGCAGAGCGCCGAAGGATTTGGTGATTTGGTCGATGACAAGGAAGTCCTGCACAGGGCGGCAGTGTTAAACGACACCGTTAACCTTGGCAAACGCTCCGGTCTGGTCCACAGGAGCCACCCCCCTGACTCCACCGCCTCATGCTATCCGCCAACGAACTCACTCTCAGCTATGGTAACCAGCGCCTGCTCGATGGCATCACCCTCGCGGTGAACGAAGGGGAGAAAGTCGGTCTGGTCGGTCGCAATGGCTGCGGCAAGACCAGCCTGCTCAAGATCCTCGCCGGAATCGAGCGGCCTGACACCGGTGAGCTCTCCATCCAGCGCGGGCTGCGCATCGGCTACCTGCCGCAGGAGTTCGAGTTGGATGGCACGGGCAATGTGTTGCAAAACATCCAGTCGGGCGCCGCCGATCTCGTGCGCATGATCCAGCGCTATGAAGACGGCGACGGCAGCGAGGCTGAGTTGTCGGACATGCTTCATCACATCGAAGTCGCCGATGGTTGGAATCTTGACACGCGCATCAAATCAATCACCACCGCGCTTGCCGCACCTCCACTGGATGCGCTTGTCGCCCCGCTTTCAGGGGGTGAAAAGCGCCGCGTCGCCCTCTGTCGCGCCCTGGTGGCCCAACCAGAATTGCTGCTGCTCGACGAGCCGACCAACCATCTGGATTCCGAATCCATCCGCTGGCTGGAAGACTACCTGCGCAACTTTCCGGGTGCCGTCATCTTCGTCACCCATGACCGTTACTTCCTCGATGTCATCGCCACGCGCATCATTGAGCTGGCGGATGGCCGCTGCTACTCGCACGAGGGGAACTACACCGCCTATTTGGAGAGCAAGGCCGCGCGCCAGCAGATCAATGAACAGGCCGAGCGCCGTCGTCAGCGTTTCCTGCGGACCGAACTCGAATGGGTGCGCTCCGGGGTCAAGGCACGCGGCACCAAGCAACGCAGTCGCCTGGACGCTTTTTATGAGATCGAAGGCCAGGAAGCCCCGCCTGAGGAGCGCGAGATGGATCTGCTTCTGCCGCCCGCGCTGGCGATGGGAAACATCGCTGTCGATCTCGAAGACGTCGGCGGCATGGTCACCGACGAGGAGGGCAGGGAACGCTGGCTTTTCCGTCACCTCAACATCTCCCTCAAGCCTGGAGAATGCACCGGCATCGTCGGTCGCAACGGCGCTGGCAAGACCACGCTGCTGCGCATCTGCATGGGCGAGCGCGCGCCTGACGAGGGTCGTGTCACCATCGGTAAAAAGATTGTCTTCAACTACATTGACCAGGCGCGCATGCAGATCGCCGGAACCGGTACCGTGCTTGCCGAGATCGCCGACCAGGATGACACCGTCTTCTTCGGTAACCAAAAGCTTAGCGCGCGCAGTTACCTGCGCCGTTTCCTTTTCAATGACGACCGCACGAACGAACGCGTGGACCGTCTCTCCGGTGGCGAGCGCGCCCGGCTCATGCTGGCAAAGGTGCTCAAACGCGGCGGTAACGTCATCGTTCTCGATGAGCCCACCAACGACCTCGATCTCCAGAGCCTGCGCATTCTGGAAGAGGCCATCAGCAACTTCGACGGCAGCGTCATCGTCGTCAGTCATGACCGCTACTTCCTCGACCGGGTGTGCGATCAGGTCATCGCTTTCGAAGATGTCGGCGTGCATGTTCAGACCGGCAACTACAGCTACTATCTTGAAAAGCGGCGCGAGCGTGAAGCCAAAAACAAGGCTTGGACAACGCCCGCCAAAACGGAGAAGCCCGCCTCCGCGCCCGCCGCCGCCAAGCCCAAGGGCCGCAAGCTCTCGTTCAAGGAAACCCATGAATTGGAAGGGATGGAGGCCGCCATTCTCATCGCCGAGGAAAAAGTGCAATCCATCGACGCCATCCTCAACGACCCCAGTTTCTACATCACCCGATCCCAGGAGGCCTCCGATCTCAGTGAAGAGCTCGACGTGGCGAAAGCCAAAGTCGCAAAACTCTATGCACGCTGGGAGGAACTGGAGGCGATCAAAGCCGCACAGGGATAAGGCGGAAGCTGTTCGGAATACCGGCTGCACCCGCTGATCCATCCTGATTTCCGCGCGATTCCCCGATTGACGAATACCGGGGAATCCGACGCGGTTGAGACATGCAGGAAAAGCAAGATTGCACCCCAGGCATCGTATCACATCGCCCTCTTTAGCGTGACCATGCTGCGTTCTCTTCCACTCTCCCTGATCTGTCTTTCCACGCTGAGTGTCAGCGCGGCGACGAAGCTCGATTTCAACCGGGACATCCGGCCAATCCTCAGTGACAACTGCTTCGCCTGTCATGGGATCGATGCGAAGAAGCGCAAGGCCGATCTGCGGCTCGACACGCCTGAGGGAGCCTACGCACTCATTGAAGGGGTGCAGGCAATCAAGCCGGGCGATGTGAAGGCGAGTACGATCATCGCGCGCATCACCAGCACTGATGAAGATGAAGTGATGCCGCCGCCGGAATCGCACAAAAAGATCACCGCGAAGCAGCTTGAAACGCTGCAACTCTGGATCGCTCAAGGTGCGGCCTACAAGAAGCATTGGGCTTTTGAGAAGCCGGTCAAACCTGTGGTTCCAAGTCTTAAGTTTCAGGTTTCAGGTTCCCATGCCGTAGCTGGTGACAACTTGAAACTTGGAACTCCAATCGATGCTTTCATCCAAGCACGCCTTGCCGAAGAAGGACTGGAGCCTGCACCAGAAGCCAGCAAAGAAACACTGATCAGGCGTGTGACACTGGACCTGACCGGACTGCCGCCGACTGCTGCGGAGGTGGATGCTTTCCTGGCTGACACGAGTGCCGAGGCTTATGAAAAAGTGGTGACCCGCCTGCTGGAGTCGGAACGCTACGGCGAGCACATGGCCCGCTACTGGCTGGATGTGGCGCGCTATGCGGATACGCACGGATTGCATCTGGACAATGAGCGCAGCATGTGGCCCTACCGCGACTGGGTGGTGCGCGCGTTCAACAGCAACCTGCCGTATGACGCTTTCACACGCTGGCAGCTCGCCGGTGATCTGCTGCCGAACGCGACGATTGACCAGCAGATCGCCTCCGGGTTTAACCGCTGCAACGTGACCACGAGTGAGGGCGGATCGATCAACGAGGAGT
The DNA here is from genome assembly GCA_903960845.1 of uncultured Verrucomicrobiota bacterium. Taxonomy (GTDB): domain Bacteria; phylum Verrucomicrobiota; class Verrucomicrobiia; order Verrucomicrobiales; family Verrucomicrobiaceae; genus Prosthecobacter. The sequence continues at coordinate 9,031 of CAJCCF010000385.1, forward strand.
TTGTCTTTCGCTACGCGGTGGACCGCACCGACACGACCGTGGCGGTCTGGATGGGCCTAACCGCAGGTTGCGCAGTGTGTCATGATCACAAGTTTGATCCGATCAGTCAGAAGGAGTTTTACTCGCTCTATTCCTTCTTCAACAGCGCCGCTGATCCGGCGATGGATGGCAACATTTTACTGACGCCACCGATCCTGCGCCTCTCCACCGCCGAACAGAAGAAACAACTCGCCGACTATGACCGGCAGATCGCCGCGACCCAGACGAGGATCCACGAATCGATCGCCAAACTCAATTACACGGATCCCGCCACCGTCACGCCGCCACCGCAGGTCCAGACGAGTGAGATCGTGTGGTTCGAGGACAGCTTTCCGCCCGGTGCCGATGTGAGTGTAGCTGGAGCGCCGACACTGATCATCGGTAAGGACAAAGGTCCCGTTTTCAGCGGCAGCGCCTCTTTGCGCCGCACCGCCAAGGGGGTGGCGCAGGACTTCTTCACGCGAGGTGCCAGCTTTGACATCCCGGCGAATGGCAAGCTGAGCGTGCAGTGCTACATCGACCCGAAGGACGAGCCGAAGGCCGTGATGCTGCAGTTCCATGTCGGCGGCTGGAATCACCGTGCCGTGTGGGGGCAGGAGGGAGCGATTCCTTTTGGCCGGGTGCGCACGCCTGAGCGCGTGACCATGGGAGCGCTGCCAAAGGCAGGCGAGTGGGTGAAGCTGGAGTTTCCGGTGGAGAAAGTGGGCCTCAAGCCGGGCATGAAAGTCACCGGTTTCGCCTTCACGCAGTTTGACGGCACGGTGACATGGGATCGGCTCGCGGTCAGTTCACGCGTCGATCCGGCGAAGGATTCGCAATGGTCATGGAAGGTGTGGACAGAGAAGAACCAGGGGCGGCGGGTGGAAGGTTTGCCCAACGATTTGCAGACACTGGTGCGCGGCAAAAAAGCCGCCGAGTGGACGCAGGCGGAGGTGACGCGGCTGAAGGACTGGTGGTTTGAAAACGAGTTTCAGGGAGCCCGAGAAATCGTGCATGGAGCGCGTGCGGAGAAGCTGGCGCTGGAGTCGAAACGCAAGGCACTGGATGACGTGATCCCGGCCACGTTCATCATGGCCGATCTGCCCCAGCCGCGTGAGAGTTTCGTCATGACGCGCGGTCAGTATGACAAGCCGGGTGAGAAAGTGGCGCGCGGCACGCCTGCGGTTTTTCCACCCATCGCGAAGAAGGAATTGCCCACGCGCCTTGATCTCGCCGACTGGCTGGTTTCGCCTGATCATCCGCTGACGGCGCGGGTGGAAGTGAACCGCCTGTGGCAGCAGTTCTTCGGCATCGGACTGGTGAAGACGAGCAATGATTTCGGCTCCCAAGGTCAGCCGCCCAGCCATCCTGAGCTGCTCGACTGGCTTGCCGTGACCTTCCGTGAAAATGGCTGGGACATGAAGAGCTTCGTGAAATTGCTGGTGACCTCCCACACCTACCGGCAGAGCGCGCAGTTCACGGAGCGCAGTTCACAACTGGACCCGGAAAACCGCCTGCTGGCCCATGGGCCTCGATTCCGCATGGATGCGGAGGTGGTGCGTGATTCGGCGCTGTATGCCAGCGGCCTGTTGAATCCAAAAATCGGTGGCAAAGGGGTGCGACCTTATCAGCCGGAAAACATCTGGGAACCCATCGGCTTCGGTGGCAGCAACACGCGCAACTACGTGCAGGACAAGGGCGAGTCCCTCTATCGCCGCAGTCTCTACACCTTTTGGAAGCGCACGGCACCGCCGCCTAACATGACGAATTTTGACGCGCCGAACCGCGAGTCATCGTGCATGCGCCGCGAACGCAGCAACACACCACTGCAGGCGCTGAACCTGATGAATGACGTGCAGTACTTCGAGGCTGCCAGAAACTTTGCCCAACGCCTGCTGGCCAGCCCGGGAAGCACCGACTCGCGCATCACCCAGGCCTTCCGCATGGTGACCAGCCGCTATCCGAATGCCCAGGAAGCGGAGATCATCCGCAGCACGCTGGACAAGCATCTGACGGCCTATCGCGCCAAGCCGGCTGAAGCCAAACTCGCCATCAGCTACGGCGAATCCAAAGCCGATGAAAAGCTCGACCCAAGCGAACTCGCCGCCTGGACCATGCTGGCGAACCTGTTGCTGAATTTGGATGAGATGGTGACCAAGGGGTGATCCCGCCGCTTGATTCGCCGTTCGACTTTCGCCGGTCTGCCTCTAGGGTTTCGCGCATGTCATCCCGACGCAATTTCCTGCTCTCCGGCGCCGCTTTTCTCACGGGTTGCCAGACGGTCCCCGGCCCCCGGGTGGCGGGTGGCCCGTTCATGCTGGGCATTGATGTTTTGGAGTCGCGCCAGTTCGATCTGCTGCGCGGCAAGCGCGTCGGCCTGATCACCAATCACACCAGCGTCACCGGTCGCGGCGAACTGACGCGCGTGGCGATGAAGCGCGGCCTGGGGCCGCAGTTGACCGCGCTGTATGCGCCGGAGCATGGCATCAATGGCACCGTGGGCGCGGGCATCCACGTCAGCAGCAGTCGCGATTCCGTCACCGGCCTGACCGTGTTCTCGCTCTATGGCCCCACGCGCAAGCCGACCCCGCAGATGCTGGCACCGATTGATGTGATGGTGTTTGACCTGCAGGACATCGGCTGCCGCAGCTACACCTACATCAGCACCATGGTGGTGGCCATGGAGGCCTGCGCGGAGAATGGCAAGGATTTCATCGTGCTCGACCGCCCGAATCCCATGGGTGGCGGGCGCGTGGAAGGGCCGCCCCTGGAGCCGCGCTGGAAATCCTTCGTCAGCCAGATCCCCGTGCCCTACGTGCATGGCATGACCACGGGTGAACTGGCGCTGATGACCGCCGCTCATGGCTGGATCAGCCGCGCGCCCCGCCTCAATGTGGTGAAAATGCAGGGCTGGTCGCGCAACATGGTCTGGCAGGACACTGGGCTGCGCTGGTATCGCACTTCGCCGAATATTCCCCATGCCACCTCGCCGCTTTATTACGTCGCCACGGGCATCCTCGGCGGAGGTTCCGCCCTGGACATCGGCATCGGAACGGAAAATCCTTTTGGTTATGCCGGCGCCAGTGGCGTGAATGCGCAGGCCATGCTTGCCTCATGCCAGCGCTACGGCATGCCGGGCGTGTCCTTCACCCCGTACACGAAGAATGGATTCGGCGGCGTGCGGCTCGGGATTGATTCGCATGCCCGGGCGGATCTCACCGCGCTGGACGTGCTCATGCTCGGTGACCTGAACCGTCTCAGCGGTGGTCGCGTGCTCGGCCGCATGGCTGGCGACAAGCTGAACCTGTTTAACAAAGTGTATGGCAGCGAGTCCCTGTACAAAGACCTTCGCCGCGGCGTGCCTGCCAGCAGCATTGTCAGCGGCTGGGGCGGCTTCACCAACTCCTTCCGCAGCGCGCGTCAGCGTCACCTGCTCTACGCCTGAACCCACATCATGCACCGCACTGCCATCCTGAACGTCGTCGGCCTCACACCCCGCCTGATCGGCGAGCACACGCCGAAGATTCGCGCATTCATGGAAAGGAACCGCTGTGTGCCGGTTGAGCCGGTTTTGCCCGCCGTCACCTGCACTGCGCAGGCCACCTATGTCACCGGTAAACTCCCGGGCGGGCATGGCGCGGTGGCCAATGGCTGGTATGAGCGCGACTATGCCGAGCACCGCTTTTGGAAGCAGCCTGAGCAGCTCGTACAGGGAGAAAAACTCTGGGACAGACTGCGCAAGCGGGATCCCGAATTCACCTGCGCCAAGGTCTTCTGGTGGTACAACATGCACTCGACCGCCGACTACACGGTGACACCGCGCCCGTTGTATCTGAGTGATGGCAGCAAGGTCTTCGATATCCACACGCAACCGATGGGCATGAGAGACCGCCTGAAGCGTGATCTCGGCCCGTTTCCCTTCATGAACTTCTGGGGCCCGGCCTCAGGCATCGAATCCTCGAAATGGATCGCCGCCAGCGCGAAATGGATCGACGAGAAACACTGGCCAACGCTCAGCCTCGTTTACCTCCCACACCTCGATTACAACCTGCAGCGCGTCGGTTTGCAGATGGACCTGATTCGTGATGACTTGAAGCAAATCGACGACGTCGTGGGGGATCTCATCAGCTTCTACGAGCACCGGCAAATCAAGGTCGTGATCCTTTCCGAGTACGGCATCACGGATGTGGACCACCCCGTGCATTTGAACCGGGTTTTTCGCGAGAAGGGCTGGCTTTCGATCAAGGATGAAGTCGGTCTTGAGACGCTCGATCTTGGTGGTTCCCGCGCCTTTGCCATCGCCGATCACCAGCTCGCGCATGTCTATGTGAATGATCCGGCGATCCTGGAAGAAGTCCGGGCCGTGCTGGCCGCGACGCCAGGCGTGCAGCAGGTGCTGGACAAGGCCGGGAAAATCGACGCAGGCCTCGATCATGCCCGGAGCGGTGATCTCATCGCCATCGCCGACGCCCGCAGCTGGTTCACGTATTACTACTGGCAGGACGACGCCAAAGCGCCCGATTTTGCGCGTTGCGTGGACATCCACCGCAAGTGTGGTTACGACCCCGTCGAGCTATTCCTCAATCCCGCCCTCAAGTTTCCGAAGCTCAAACTTGGATTCACGCTCGCAAAGAAAAAACTCGGTTTCCGTTACCTCATGGATGTCATCCCGCTCGATGCCACTTTGGTCAAAGGCAGCCATGGGCGCGTGCCGGAAGACGTCCAGGACTGGCCTGTCCTCATCGGCGATTTCACCTCCCTTCCGGCGAACACTGCTGTGCGCGCCGAGCAGGTCTGCGACCATTTGGCCGGCTTTTGCACGCGCGTCTGAGCCGGTTCCCTCGGAGTGATGAAATCATGGGATGACCCGGCGGGTGAGACAATTCCTGATTAAGTGAGCGGAAATTTCCCGCTTGGCCTTTGTCTGCACTGGTGCATTCATGGTGCATTCATGGCCACTCTCCCACCCGTTCTTACCATTGCCGGTTCCGACTCGTCCTGCGGGGCTGGGGTGCAGGCGGATTTGAAAGCGATCTCGGCGCTCGGCGGCTACGCCTTGAATGCGCTCACCAGTGTTGTTTCGGAGACTCCGGGCAGAGTGTCCATGTTGTGCCTCCTGGAGCCGGACTTCATCATGGATCAGATTCGCGTGTTGTTTGAGACCTTCCCAATCGGTGCCGCAAAAACCGGCATGCTCGGCGGTGCCGAACAAGTGGAGGCGGTGGTGCAGGCCTGGCAGGCTTGTGCGGGAGGTGTCCCGCTCGTCATCGATCCCGTCATGGTCGCCACGGGTGGCGGCAGATTGCTGGAAGATGATGCCGTCAGTGCCATGAAATCGCTGCTGCTGCCGCTCGCCACGCTGATCACGCCGAACATGGACGAGGCTGAGGTGCTGTGGGGCCGGCCGGTGACGAACCGTGAGCAGATGGAGAATTGCGCCTGGGATCTGGCGCAGGCTTTTCAAACCAGCGTGCTTGTCAAAGGCGGGCATCTTATTGACGATGATGCGGCGGATGTGCTCTGCACGGAGGATGGCCTGATGTGGTTCGAAGCGGATCGCACGCCGGATGTGCAGACGCACGGCACCGGCTGCACCTACTCCGCCAGCATTGCCACCGGCCTGGCCAATGGCCTGGCTCTGGTGGAGGCGGTGACTCAGGCAAAGGAATTCGTCAGCTGCGCCATTGCCCAACATTTTGTCTGGCAAACCGGTGCAGGAACCGTCCATGCTCTCAATCATCTGCATCAACGCGCCGAATGAGATTCCTCACGCCAGTTCTCTGCCTGCTCGCGGCCGCTGCCAGTTCGCAGACGCCGCCGAAGAAGCTCGCCAACATTTCACAGGCGGCCGTTCAGTCCGCCTTTCAGATTCTGCGCGGCGAGTACATCCGCAGTGGTGAGCTGACCTATGACGAGCTCAACCGCGCGGCGCTTCAGGGACTGCTTCAGCGCTTGGATCTGGGGGCCGAACTGATCAACAAAGTCGATGCTCCGCGTCCGCTCATGGAGAGCGGTGTGATCGCTGAGATGCTCCTGCCGGAGATCGCCTTTCTGCGCCCGCTGGCCTTTGTTGAAAAGGAGACCGCGCTTCTTGAAACCAAGCTGCGCGAGTATCGCGATGCCAGGGTGCCGCACGTGATCCTGGATCTGCGCAGCGCGGCTCCGCCCGGAGATTTCGCCGTCGCGGCGGCCATGCTGGAGTGCTTTGTGCCCCAGGGTGAATTGTTGTTTAAACTCAAGCAGGTCGGGCGCGATGATCCGCAACTTTTCATCAGTCAGCGCGAGCCGGTATGGACGTCGCCAGTGCTCGTGCTCGTCGATCAGGAAACCGGCAATCTCGGTGAAACCATCGCGGCCGTGCTGCAGCGTCGCAAGCAGGCGTTGATCATCGGCAGTGCCACGCGTGGAGCGACCGTTCGTTACGAGACACTGCCGGTGGATGATGATTGGCTGCTGCGTTTTGCGCGCGCCGAGATGCTGCTGGCGGATGACACTTCGCTCTTCAAGCAGGGCTTGAAACTGGATTTCGAGATCGGCCTTCCAACACTGAAGAAACGCATGTTGTTTGATGTCACCGGCAAGCGTCCCGCCATCAAGGACACCCTTTTTGAGCAGGCACGTCCGCGCTACAATGAGGCTGCCCTCGTTGCCCGCAAGAATCCTGAACTCGACGATTACATCCGCCGCAGTGCCGGCCAGTCCACCGAGGATTCCGCGATGCCGATGCGTGACGAGGTGCTTCAACGCGCGGTGGACATGCTGACCACAAGCCGCCACTTCGATGCCATGAAGATCGACTGGAAAGCCGGCCCGCGTGATGCCCACCCAACCAACGAGAAAGCCCAGGGCAAGCCATGACACTTGAAATCCCCGAGACCGTCGACGCCCACGTCGTCATCCAATCCCAGCATAGCCACCGCACCTGGCATGCCACACTGCCGAATGGAAAAAGTGTCATCGCCTTCATCAATGAGGAGGATCCGCCCCCGACGCTGGAAATTGGCGCAAGGGTGCCCGTGTGCATGACCGTGAGTGATTTTTCACGGGCCCTGATCGTTAGTGCATGATGCATCGAAAGGGGAGGGGAGAAGAGTTGCAAGCGTTGTCCGGGTCTGTCCGTATTATTGCACCATGACCTCACGCCGCACCTTTCTCACGTCTGCCCTTCAAGCCACCGCCCTGGCCAGCACCGGTTCACTTTTTGCCCAGGCTCCCGCCGCGCCGAAACGGCAGCTGCGCAAGGCCATCATGGGCGGCACGCTCGGTATCAAGGGCACGCTGATCGAGAAATACACCGCAGCCAAAACCGCCGGTTATGAAGGGGTGGAACCTGCAGGCGGCATGAAGCAGCAGGAAGTGCTGGAGGCACTCGACGCCTCCGGATTGAAGGCGGCAAGCGTCTGCTGTCACACCCACTGGAAACAGACTCTCACGCACAATGACGAGAAGGTGCGCGAAGAGGGCTTGCAAGGTGTGCTCAGCACCCTGCGCGACGCCAAGGTCTACGGAGCTGACTCCATCCTCGTCGTGCCCGGCGTGTGCAATGAAGAGGTGCCCTATGACCTGGCCTGGGAGCGCTCGATCACCCAGATCAAAAAGGCGGTGCCACTGGCCAAAGAACTCGGCGTGAAGATCTCCATCGAAAATGTCTGGAATAATTTCATCCTGAGCCCGCTGGAGGCCGTGCGCTTCCTCGATGAAATCGGAGACCCGATCGTAGGCTGGCATTTCGACATCGGCAACGTGCTGCGCTACGGCTGGCCCGAGCAGTGGATCAAAGTGCTCGGCAAGCGCATCAACCGCATCCATGTGAAGGAATACAGCACGAAAAAAATGAAGGACGAAGGTGTCTGGAAAGGTTTCGACTGTGACCTCACCCAGGGAGACAACAACTGGCCGGCGATCATGAAGGCTCTCGATGATGTTGGTTATACCGGCTGGGCCATCAGCGAACAGCGCGGCGGCATCAATCCTCTGGGCCTCCAGACGCTCACCGAGCGCATGGACCGCATCTTTGCGATGTGAAATGACTCGGGCAACCCGCCCCTGATCAGCCTTTAGGCGGCCTGCTTGCGCGCCACAACGATCATGTGGCGTCCGAGCAGGGCGGTGTGACTGGCGCAGATGGTCCAATACTCCTTCTCTTCAGCGGTCCTGGACTTGTTCTTCCTGTGCTGGCACCACCAGCGCGCCGGCCAGGCCAGCAGACGCTCATGCAGATGTTTCCCGCTCAGTTCAGGCTCCGGCAGCAGTTCGATATTTTCAAACCCAGCCAGCTTGAGGTAAGTCCAGAGCTGCGGAAAATTCCAAGGAGTGATGTGCATGTGCGTGCCTGGCACGACGTGGCCTGCCAGCGGCGGGAAGGACGGGAAGAAGCCTTTGTACAGGTATTGCAGCCGGGCCTGTGGATACCAGACACTCGGTGTGGTGACGACCATCAGGCCACCCGGGTTCAGGTGCGCATAGGAGTCTCGCAGCAGCAGGAGAGGATTGCCGACATGCTCCAGTCCTTCGCATGACAACACCGCATCATACATGCCGCAATCAGCCGGCAGCCCGCGATCCAGATCGTGTTTCCAAAAATGGCGGTATCCCTCACCGCTCTCATCGTACAGATCAATACCGTCGATTTGTGCAGATGAACTCAGAGCCTTGCGCAGCCAGCCGCCACCGCTTGGGGCATCAAGCGCGGTTTGAATGGGCCTGCCTGCGAGCCAGGCGGTGAGGACGGTTTTGGAGCTGTTTTGCATGAGGGAGCCTCGATGCTAGCCGGGGTGGGGGCATTGTCTATCAAGGCAAACGCAAACTGGAATTTTGATGAAATGCCGGTGTGGAGGTTTGTGTGTCGGAATCCTCTCTTGTGAGGGTCGTGAATCTGGTGCTCCAGTGGGGAACATGATTTTAAAACGATTGCCTCGCATTCCCCTCATCACTCTGGCTCTGGCTGCTGCGGGAGTGATGTTTGTGCGTTCACTGCCGGAGTTTGAGCGGAATCTGAAGAGCTGGCTGACGGCCGGCATTCCGCTGTTGGCGCTGATCCTGAATCTGATCTGGTTTGCATTCACGAAACGATTCTCAGGCCGCACCCGCGGGCTGGGGATTGCGGCTGCGGTGCTGATCGTTTTTGGGTTGAAGGCATCTCTGCGTGTGGATGGCACGGTGGATGGGACGGGGATGCCCCGATTCGTCTGGAAGTGGGCGGCGCAGAGCCATCCGCAGTTGGCGAAACTCACGCCAGGGGCAGCTGATGCCGGAACGCCGGCGAGTGACGCTGCACGACTCGCGCTGGCGGCGGATGTGCCGCAATTTTTTGGTCCGAATCGCGATGGCCTGGTGACCGGGGTGAAGCTGGCGCATGAGTGGAAGACGAAGGCACCCAGGGAATTGTGGAGGCAACCCATCGGTGCCGGCTGGTCGGCTTTTGCGGTGGTGAATGGTCGTACCTACACACAGGAGCAGCGCGGTGAGGATGAGTTGATCACCTGCTACGACCTCCTGACCGGCAGGCTGGTCTGGGCCCACGCGGACAAGGCGCGTTTTTTTCAGTGGCAGGGCGGCGAGGGCCCCCGTGCGACACCATCCGTGCATCAAGGCCGCGTTTATGCCTGTGGTGCGACGGGTCTGCTGAACTGCCTGGATGCAGCGACAGGGAAGCCCGTCTGGCAACGAGCCGTGCTTGAGGATAACAAATTGCAAAACATTGAGTGGGGTGTCAGCGCCTCTCCTCTGATCGTGGATGACAAAGTGATCGTCACAGGCGGCAAAACACAGGGGCGGGTACTTTTTGCCTATCAATGCACCACCGGCGTGCCGCTGTGGAAGGCGGGAGACGATCAGGCCAGCTATGCCTCGCCGATCCTTGCGACAGTGGCCGGCAGGCGCATCATCATGAGCAACAACGCGCGGGCGTTGACGGGTTACGACCCGGCATCAGGTGCCGTTCTGTTTGATCATGCCTGGGGTGGTGAAAAGTGGCCGAAGGCCTCACAGCCCGTGGTCATCAGCGCGGATCGCGTCTTCATTTCCGCCGGCTATGGCATGGGCTGCCGGATGCTTCAGATCAAGGCTGAGCCGGATGGCAAGCTGAGCGCCACGGAAGTCTGGAGTAACATGAAAATGAAGACACAATTCAACAGCCCCGCATTGCGTGAGGGACATCTCTACGGGCTCGATGATGGTCGCCTCGCCTGCCTGGATGCCGCCAGTGGCGAGCGTCTGTGGAAAGAGGGCCGTTTTGCTTCCGGGCAGTCACTGCTGGCCGGAGATGTCGTCATCGTTCAAAGCGAAAGCGGGCCGGTGCATCTCTGTGCGGCGAAGCCACAGGGTTTTGAGGAGATTGGCCGACTCAATGCGCTCAGTAGCAAGACATGGAATCATCCCGTGCTGGCCGGGCGCTATCTGCTGGTGCGCAATGATCGCGAGGCGGTGTGCTACGAGTTGCCTTAGAAGTGCTGCTTAATGACGCCGGTCGGCGACGCTCATTGGCATGGAATATGCTTGCCACACATCTAGTTAGCGGCTAAGGAGCCCGCCGTTTTATTCAAAATCCCCCCACATTATGATGCATTACCTCAGTCGATCCTTCGTTGAATTCGGTCCTTTTCCCGCCGATGAAATTCTCAGCTTTCATCAGCGCGGACTTCTCAAAAACACCGATTATGTCCGGGCCGAAGGCAAGAGCGCCTGGACTCACGTCAATGATTGGGCCGCCGGCCAGTCGCCAGTCAAGGCAGCAGCGCCAGCCAAGACGGCTCCCGTGAAAAAGGCCCCAGCAAGCAAGGCCAAGCCTGCAGCCAAAGTTGCAGCACCAGCCAAAAAAGCGGCCGTTAAAAAGGCCAAGTAAACCAGACAAGACCACCGGTTCCTGAAGGAGCTTGTGACCTTCACTGCAGCTTTTCGATTTCTTGTGCGCAGCCAGTTATCCTGATGCTGAATCCGCAGATGCAATGAGGACACCCCTCATCCCCATTTGATCAGAAGTGGTACTCCAGACCGATCTGGACATAATGATCACGGCGCAGGCCGTTGAGGGGAAAATCATTGCTTGGAACACCCGCGAAAGCACGGCCTTTGGCGGCGATGAGCCAATGGCCGCTGAGGCGCATGGTGCTTTCCAGATTGAAGAAGGTGGCTCCATCATCAGGGTCGGTGATGGCCGTGGTGAGCAGGGTGGTGTCGTGAATGTCGTTGAAGGCAAAGCGGAAACCAAAAGCGATGTCGTTTTCGAATGGATTGATTTCGTTGTTGCCGCTGCTGTCGTAGAGGAATTCACCGATCACACCGACATCGGTCTGGGTTCCTGCAACGGCATGAAAGGTGTATTCAAAGCCACCGGCGGCGCGGAAAAAACTTTCGTTACCCTGACCTGAGCGCTGCATGACTTCAGACTTGATCAGCAAGTCACCGATCGTCCATGTGGCATCCAGCCCGATTTGACTGATCAACTCGTAATAAGGCAGGAGGACGGTTTCTGCGCCATCTTTACCGAGCCGGTAGGTTGGCTCCCGGGTGGTGCCGCGAAACCATGAAAGCCCGACATCGAGATCGCCGAAGGTCTTGGACCATCTCATGGCAAAATCGACATGCTCCTGACCGGCTGCGGATTCATAAACGGCGCGGTTGGCCATGATCCGGGGATGCATTCGCAAACGGCCGTTGGGCCCGGCAAACGTTCGCTCGCGGAATCCGGGCAGGACAAAGAAGGAGAACTGGCCGAAGTCCGAAAAGTAATTGTAGTTAACCATCGGCTGACCAAGTTTTGACTTGCCGTCGAGGTCTTCGATCAGGTCGGTCTGATTGATGACGTCAACCCAGTGGACAAACTCAGTGGCCCCCCAGAAGACTTTGCCGACGCCGACGAGGATGTCTGAATCATCGAAGCGGGCGCTGAGATTGAATTCGCGCAGATCAGCGTGAGTGCGCCGTTCGTCCTGAAAGTCAAAACGCCCGAATGGGATGGCGTTAAAAGCCACTCCGTATTCTTTGTTTGCGAGCTTTAATTGCGGTGCCAGCACGAAAGATGGGGCGAAGTCACTTTGCCGCGAGTCCAGCGCTGGCGTGGTGAACCAGCGTGCCTCAGCGGCGACGTGTCCCCCATACGATGTCACCCAGCCTGAGGAGGCGGAGTCAGCAATGGATGATTGCACCGTCTGTTCAGGCTCCTGGGCAGGTGCCAAACCAGCAACGATGACCAGAAGAATGCCAAGGCTTTTCATGCGGAAATGGAATCAACGTGCGAAACACTTTGCATGACGCTTCAGGGAGCAGATCCAATGCGTCCCTGATCAAACTGGGATTCGTTCAGGCCGGTTCCGAATTTGTATTCGGCATAGGTGATGGTGGTTTTTTTTCCGGTCTGGTGATTGACCATCGCCATGGAGAGAGGGCGCCAAAATTTGCCGGCGTACTTTTTGTAGTTGCTGAAGGTGAGAGTCTTGAGCAGCGAATCTTTGCGGTCGTAGTTTTCAGCTTTCAGCGGGCGGTATTCAGCCTTGTCGATCCAGAGAATCTGCCGTGTGTAACCGGAAGATTTTTTATCGACCGGATAGCGCTCGATGACATGACAGGCCTGACCGCCCTGGCTTTCTTCCTTGAGATATTTGTAGGTGTACTTTTCCACCTGCTGCGGGCTGATGTCTTCATAGGAGAATTCGCTGCCAACGAAGGAGCCGCTTTTGTTTCCGGAGGCGATGCGTTTTGTCCGCTTCATGGCGGGCAGATAAAGCCACTGGTCGTCCGCACGGCTTTTGTAGGAGTAGCTCAGAAGGACGGTGTCCTTGGTGTCGGCCGGAGCGTTGAAGACGAGGAGACTCTTTTCTCCCTGACCGGGAACTTCGAGTGTTTTGACTTCGAGTTCCTTGGTGCTCGACTGACCCTGGGCATTGCTGAGAATCATGCGCGCGGTGGTGGCGAAGTCCTTGTAACCCGTGTCACGGCGTTTGACTTCCTGGGCGGTGGCAAGCCCCTTGGCTGCGGCGTCCTGGGCGCTGGCAAGGACTGGGCCCAGGGTGATGGCGAGGCCGATTGCTGCGGCGAAGTGATTCAACTTCAGATGGCGGGCGGTTAGGATATTCATGGGATGTCTGGGTTCAAGGAAGCGATGATGGATGCTAGGGGGATTTGCGCTTGCGAGTCAAGACAAGCAGCAGCGCCGGAGTGAAGATGAGATCAAAGAGCAGGGCGACCGCAATGATGAGAGCACTGAGTATGCCCATGCCGCGGTTCAATTCAAAGCTCGAAAATCCGAGGACACCGAAACCAAGAATGAGAGCGATGTTGGAGGTGATCATGGGCCAGCCGCAATGCAGCATGGTGTGGCGGACGGCCTTCTCGGCACTGCCTTCAGTCTTTGCACCCTTGATGAAGTGCATCACGAAATGAACGGTGTCATCGACCACGATGCCGAGGGTCATGCCAACAACGATCGAGGTGGCCAGCCCGATCTGTCCGACGGCGTATCCCCAGATGCCAAAGCCGATACCGGCGGGAACCAGATTGGGCAGAAGACTGGCCATGGCGAGCTTGAAGGAACGGGTGACAAAAATCATGCATCCTGAGATGAGGATGGTGGAGATGATCGTGCCCCAGAGCTGGCTTGAAATATTACGCAGGCCGATGCGGGCAAACATCATGGACTGTCCTGTGCCTTTGGATTGAGGCGACAGCTGGTGCTCGCGGAGCCAGGCTTGGGCGCGATCATCCAAGGTGATCATTTCATTGCTGGTGATGCCCGAAAGACTGGCCCGGAACAGGGTGGCTGACTTGTCCACATTGATGCGGTCATTGAGATCAAGCCCGAAGGGCAGGGACATCTCATAGACGGTCAGGCAATCCGTGGCCAGCGCTGCATTTTCGGGGATGCGGAACTGCGCCGGGTCGTCTGCGTTTAAGTTTTTGTTCAACCGCTTGATCATGTCGGTGTGCGCATACACATGACGCACGGGTGCCTGCTGGCGGAACCAGGCCGCGAAGGCATCCACTTTGCGGAGGTAATCGGGATCTGCGATCCCTCCAGGGCGGCCTGATTCGAGCGAATACTCAATGTATTCAAACCCCGTCAGGCGGTTGATGGTGAAGTCCGTGTCCTGCCTGAATTCGCTGGTGCGGTCGAAGTATTTGAGAAACTCGTCATTGAGTTCGTTGCGGAAGATTCCGGTGCCGAAAGCCACGGTGATCAGTGAGCTCACGACCAGAACGCGGACGGGTTTGAGCGCGATGTAATCTGACAAACGGAGAAAAAATGGCGGTGCCTGAGGTCCCTCAGAACCCGGGAGGGGCACTTTGCCCGGCCGACCCGGAAGGAGGATCATCATCGGCGGGAGGATGGTGTTTACAAACAGCCAGACGAACACCACTCCGAGGGCGACCACGGTGCCCAGTTCACGGAAAGGCGGCGATTCACTGGTGTTTAAGCTGGCGTAGCCGATGACGGAAGTGAGGCTGGTGAAAAAGATCATGCCGAAGTTGTCGAGCATGCCCAGCTTCATGGCCTCGGGACGCGTGATGCTCCCGACATATTGTGTTTTGTAACTGGCCAGAACATGGACGGAGCCGGCAATGGCAAGCGTCATGATCATGTTGACGGCGGAGATGACGGGCGGGCTCAGCTGCACGCCCATCCAGCCCGCCGCGCCAAAGGCGGCGACGTTCCCGAGAAGGATCACGGCAAAGGCACACAGGGGCGCGGTGATGGAGCGCAGCATGATGCCGAGGGTGCCGACGATGAAGACAAACATCATCGGCATCAATGTGATGAAGTCATGGGCTGCCTCCTCGGCAAGTTCCTGATTGATCATCACGATTCCTGTCAGGCGCACATCCATGCCCGGATGGGCGGCTTCAGTTTCGCGTGCGATGTTTCGCACAAAATTGGCCACCTCGGGCTGCTCGGCCAGGGGTTTTTCTCCCGGGAGATGAATGGGAATGTTGATGCCCGTGACTTTGCCGTCCGGTGATATAAGCCGGTTGACCAGCATCGGATCGGCTAGTGCGATGGAGCGGATGCGGGCAACATCGGCAGGCTGAAGCGGTGTTGTTGATTCAGGCACCAGGTCCCCCACCATCAGATCATCCCCTTCAGCATAGGAATGCTGAAAATTGGCCAGGGAATCCACACGTCTTGAAAAGGGTGTCTTCCAGGCTTTCTGCGTCACTTCCTGAACGATGGCCAGGTTTTCCGGGGTGAAGATGGTCGCGGATGGATCACGCGGGCTCAAGACCATGAGCACATTGGTGGACTTGGAATAGGTTTTCTCCATGGCCTCATAGGCCTGCAAGTCCGGGTTATCCTCACTGAAGAAGACACGGATATCGTTGGAGAAATTAAGCCGGGTCGCCCCGAATGCCATCACGCCGACCAGGAGCAGACTCAGGGCAATGCTGCCCCAGGGATGACTCGCAATCCATGCCACAGCTCTGATGGTGAAGGAGGTTTTGCAATCACTCTGCTGATGGGCTGAAGACATCTGGATAATATTAAAATTTTCACCTGCGACCCATGCTCTTTAAAAGGAGCACTCGGATTGGTAAAGAAAAAAAGCCGTATTAGATTTGGCAATGATTCCTGATTCGGTGTCCCGGCTTTTTGTGAGTGCCATTCCTCCCGCCCTTGCGGCAGCGATGGAGCCACTGACTTTCCAAGACAGTCAAATCGTGTTTCGTGAGGGTGACGACGCGGACGGGTTGTACCTGATTGATGAGGGCATTGTCCGGATTGAATCGAACTGCAGGGAAATCGACAGCGATCCCGTGCTGGCCCGCCTGGGTGCCGGTGAATTACTTGGCGAACTGGCCCTGCTTGACGGTGGCATGCGTTCGGCGACTGCGGTGAGTGAAGGGCAGGTTCACCTGCGCCGTCTTGATGCCTCCTCCCTGGCGCGCCTTGAAGCCGAATCTCCGGAACTGGCCATGATGGTCTGGAAAGCCATCGGTGAGGTTTCGGCATTGCGGTTACGACAAGCCAATCATGCTGGTGCACGCCTTTTTTCCCCGGCTTCATCGCGTGAGGATAGTCTGGAGGTGGACCGAATCGTCACTGCGGCCCGCGCGGCGCAGCAAGTCCTCGCCGCAGCAAAAGAGGCTGAGGTCAATGAACTGCTGATGGAATTGGGCCGCCTGTTTGAAGAAGAGGCGGGTGCGCTCGCTGAAATGGCTGTCGAAGCCACAGGCCTGGGAAACGTGGCTGACAAGACGCGGAAGAATCTTTTCGCCTGCCGGGAGGTGCTCGCGGACTTGGAGGGCACCCCGGGTTTGGGTGTGCTGGAAGGCCGGACTGCCGGCATGATCGAAATGGCGGCTCCGGCTGGCGTGGTGTTCGGACTCATTCCCGTCACCAACCCGGCAGCGACTGCGATCTTCAAGATTCTCAGTTGCCTCAAAAGCCGGAATGCCATCATCCTCAGTTTCGCCCGCCGCGCCTCCATGGTGGCCCAGCGGATGGATGAATTGCTTTCCAGAGTTCTCGAAAATGGCGGATGGCCCAGGGATCTCATTCAGATCGTATCGCGGAAAAACTCGCGCAGGCTCACCCTGGTTTTTTTCCAGCATCCCGGCGTGGATCTCATTCTGGCGACGGGCGGGCCGACCATGGTTCGGGCTGCCCACTCATCAGGAAGACCGGCCATCGGCGCGGGTGCAGGGAATGCTCCCTGCGTGATCCTGAATGACGCCGATGCAGCCACTGCCGCCGCCATGATCGCGGTGAGCAAGTCATTCGACAATGGTCTGATTTGTGGTGCTGAGCACCATCTGGTCGTGGAATCGGGCATTCAGTCTGATTTGATGGAAGCACTCGAAACCAGTGGGGTTGCTGTGCTGAACGAAGCCGAGGGAGAGAGTTTCCGGAGCAAGGTGCTGAATGATGATCGCAGCGCCATCCGCCGGAAATTTCTCGGCCAGCCGGCCAGTTTCATTGCCGCAGAAGCGGGCATTGCCAGGAAGGTGCCCATCCGGGTCATTGTGGTTCCGATTCTTCCGGGGGAAGAGTCGTCCGGGCATGCGCTGACTCAGGAAAAAATGGCTCCGGTGCTTTCCCTGTTTGTTGCCGCGGATGTCACCGGGGCCTTCAGCATTGCCAGGTCCTTGCTCGATGGCGGTGGGACTGGCCACACCGCTGTCATTCACACCCACTCGGAGGAGCATGTGCTGCGCTATGCCGCGATGATGCCCGTCAGCCGCATTCTGGTGAACAGTCCCGCGACTCAAGGGGTGATTGGATTGACCACCAACCTGCGCCCGTCACTGACACTCGCCTGCGGTTATTTTGGCGGCAGTGTGACCAATGACAACGTGACTTTCAGGCATTTGCGCAATGTAAAACACATCGCCCACGCCAGGGCTCAACTTCCTTCTTGACGCATCGGCGTCCAGCAGTTGCACTGGCAAAACATTTTGTTCATGGACAACCTTTTCCGACTGCTCGATCAAGCCACTGGAACCCGCCGCCAGTTGCGTAGGGGCGAGGTCTTATTCCACGAGAATAATCGCAGCAACAGCTTCTATCTGGTTCATAACGGGCGCCTGCGCGCCATTCGCGATCTCGACGGTGAAAACCCGGTCGTCATCGGTGAGGTGAGTCGCGGAGAAATCATCGGTGAGATGGCCATCCTCAGCGATGCCCCGCGGTCTGCCAGCGTCATCGCCATTCGCGACACTCAACTCACTGAGTACTCTGGTGAGGACCTGGCCGCCCTGCCGAAAGAATCGTTGTTTGCCGTCATGCGCATCCTGGCCAGCCGCCTCCGGCGTCTCATGGACGCAGAGCGCCCTTCATCGCTCCCGGTTTGCGTGGTGGTGGTGCCAGTGCAGCGCGGACTGCCGATCGACGATTATTGCGCTCGTTTGGTCGATTCAATCAAGGAGGCGGGTGGCAGGTGTCTGTGGATGCAGCGGTCGGACGTGCCGTCCGAATTCGGGAAGCTGGACAGTTGCGACAGCGAGGCCTTCGACAGGCTCGGTCATTGGCTGGACGAACAGGAAACCAGCCAGTCGATGCTGCTGCTGCAGACCGATTATGAAGTGACTCCCTGGACTGAGCGGTGTCTGCGTCAGGCTGACATGGTCATCCTGCTGGCCAAGCCTGTCGGCGAGCCTCAAAAGAGTCCGGCTGAAAGGGCCATCGACCGGCTGCCGGGCAAACATGCCAGACCGCGAGTGGATCTGGTTTTGCTTCAAGATGAGCCGCCCTATCGTAATACGGCCACGTGGCTGGCCGGGCGCCATGTTGTCCGCCACCACCATGTGCGGCTGCATGACCAGAAGAGTAAAAACCGCGCCGGACGCATGCTCACCGGCCGTGATGTGAGTTTCGCGTTTGGCGGCGGTGGAGCGCGCGGTTTCGCCCACATCGGCATTCTCAGAGCCTGTGAGGAGCTCGGCATTCCGGTGGATCATGTTTGCGGCACCAGCATGGGGTCCATCATTGCCGGCCTCGCTGCCATGGGGATGGACTGGCAGTCCATGACCGAGTTGTTGCGCACGCACTGGTCATCCCGCCGCAAGCTCAGCCAGTTCACTCTCCCCCTGCTTGCGATTGACACCTCGCTCCGTTACGCCCGCGCCCTTGAGAGGATGTTCGGTGACACGCGCATTGAAGATCTGCCGATCAATTATTTCTGCGTGAGTTGCAATCTCACCCGCGCCAGCGTCGTCGTTCACAGAAACGGCCCCCTAACCAAATGGATCAGTGCCAGCATCTCAGTTCCGGGCATCGTTCCGCCGCTCGTTGAAAATGGTGAAATGCTCGTTGACGGCGGGCTTCTCAACAACCTGCCGGTCGATCTGGCCAAGGCCGATGGTGCCGGCATGGTGGTGGGTGTCGATGTCAGCCCCGACACTGAGTTCAAGCTGCCTGTCAGCTACTCTGGGCGGCCCCAGGCTTGGGATGTCATCTGGTCACGCCTTTCCGGCCGGAAAAAAAACATGCCCGGAAGTCAGGAGAAGCCGGTTTTCCCAACCCTTGCCGCCATCCTCTATCGCGCCACCTGCCTGAGCAGTGTTTATCAGAAGGACCAGCTGATCCGGCGTGCCGACTGCTATATCAAGGTGCCCACCGAGAAGTTTCGCCTGCTTGAGTTTGAGTCGCTTGATCCAATCTCCAAAATTGGTTATGACGTCGGCCTGACCGAACTCGCTCCCGTCGCATCCTGGGCTAAAGAACAAACTCCCGCCTCACCTCATGAATGATTCCGGTTCCAGCATCCCCCATGTCCTCTGTCTAGGTGGGGGTTACGTCGCCATCTATCTGGCCAAAGCGCTCAGGTCCGAAGTGAAGGCGGGCCGTATTGCACTGACCGTCGTCGATCAGGATAACTTTCAGTGTTTCCACGGACTGATTCCGGACATGATCACGGGCAAACTCCAGCCCACCGATACCCTGAGCCCGGCCCGGCGGCTTTTTGCGCCGGGAGATTTTGTCAATGCCGAGGTCGAGGACATTCACCTCGACCAAAAGCAGGTCACTGTCGCCCGCCTGCTGGACGGCAAACGTTTCACACTCAGCTATGATCACCTCGTGCTCGCTCTCGGATCGACTGAGCATCTCGGACGCTTCCCTGGACTGGCCGAGCATTCATTCCGTCTCAAAGCCTACTCGGGCTGTCTGGCTGTGCGCAACCACCTCATCAGCATGCTTGAACTGGCCGACATGGAGACGGACCCTGCCGAACTCAAGCGCCTGCTGACTTTCGTGGTCGTCGGCGGCAACTACGCCGGAGTCGAAGTCGCCGGTGAGTTGCGTGAATTTCTGCCCGCTGTGGCGCGCCGTTACTTCCGCCGGATTCCCGTTGATGAAATCAAAGTGGTTCTCGTTTGTTCGGGAGAGCACATCCTGCCGGAGCTTGGCACGCATCAGCCGAAGCTCGTCGCTTACGCAGAAAAACAGCTGGCGCAGGATCCGCATTTTGAACTCATCCCCAACACCCGGCTTGCCGGTGCCACCATTGAGGAGACCCTCCTTTCCTCGGGTCGCAGGATTCCCACCCGCACGATCATCAGCTGCACGGGCATGGCCAGCGTGCCACAACTCGAAAAGCTGCCGGTCGAGCGCAACCAGCACGGGCGCATTCTCTGCGATCACTTCGGCCATGTTGCCGGACGCGAGAACCTATGGGCAGGCGGAGATTGCGCTGCTGTGCCGCTACCAGATGGCACACCCGCACCCGCTCTCGCCATCTGGGCCATGACCGTCGGCACGCTCATCGGTAAAAACATCCTTCGTCATGAAAAGGGTAAACCGCTCGCCCCATACACCTTCACGGGTCTGGGAGATGCCTGCGTTCTCGGTCACCGGCAGGCCATCG